>PMCE01000420.1:3917-4086 GCA_003154025.1 Syntrophaceae bacterium | reverse complement strand
TCGGTTACGACCCGTTCACCTATGCCGTGGCCAGACAATGGTACCCGGAATCGGTCTGGGGAATGCCCGACTTCCGCCTGATCAATTACCGGATCACCTACGTATGGGCGGGGATCTTCTTCGCCTGCTTTCTTTCCAGCTTCCTGGGAAAAGGGAAGCCGCTCTACTC
>PMCE01000420.1:0-3894 GCA_003154025.1 Syntrophaceae bacterium | reverse complement strand
CGGGGCGGGGGGAGGGAAGTGGGTCGTTTCCATCTCCGGAGGGCATTGCGAAGTTCGAAAAGGGGAAACGCTTTCCCCTGCGGTCACCATCGAATCCACCGGGGAGGTTTGGGTGAAAATTGCCCGGGGAGAGATCGATCGACCGAAGGCTTTGATGCAGGGCCTGTATAAAGTGAAGGGAGACATGAAGATTCTGGCCCGGATGCCCCAGCTTTTCGGGGCTCGAGGAAAGGCACGCAAATAAACAATGATCAACGGCCAATTACCAATTATCAATGTATATCTGGCGCCGATCATTGATCATTGCCCATTGGCCGTTGATTATTTACTTGCTCCCACGTGCAGCCCTTCCCCGCCGGAAGCGATGGCAACTGCCGCCTCCGCAGCGATGGCGACTCCGACGATGATCAAGGTAAGGAAGACGAATTGAACATCATCCCTCTTCCACCACTTTTCCTCCGGGGCGTGTAATAAACGCCATCCTTCTCCACCGAGACGTCTCCACCTGTTGAAGATGGCGTCGAAGGTTTTTTCGGTGAATGTCCGCATCCGCAAAAAACGATGGAAAGGAGGATGGCTACCAACACAGATAGGGATTGGTAAAAAAAAATCTTCCCAAGGCGTCCCCCCCTGTTCAGCGCACCTTGCTTGAGGTATAATCATAATTAAAGGGGGCAGAAAAATTCTCTTTTTTTGAAACCTTCTTGCGGTTCCCGCATCTTAATTGTTTTATGACCTATCCTTTTAGATTATTTGAAGGAGGAAGCGTATGGGAGAAGGAACGAATTTGACGGCGGTAACGGATGCCAATTTTCAGAAAGAAGTTCTTGAGGCGGAACAGCCCACCATCGTTGATTTCTGGGCGTCCTGGTGCGGTCCCTGCCGCATGATTGCCCCCATCTTTGAAGAGCTATCCACCCAATACGCGGGGAAGGTCAAGTTCGCCAAGGTGAACGTGGACGAAAACCCCAAAATCCCGGCCAACTATGGAGTGCGGGGAATTCCCACCCTGATCATGTTCAAGGGGGGAAAAGCAGTCGATCAGGTGGTCGGCGCCGTTCCCAAGAATCAACTGGAAGATATCGTAAAAAAAGTATTATAGAAGGGAAGATCTCTCATGGCATTGAAAGTCTTTTTAGGGCCGGCCATCGGAGCGGCGATCGGGTTTGCNNATCAGCACCGGCTTGGGGGCGGTGATCGGGTTGATGATGGCCTTAGGGTAAGGCCAAATAAGCTCATGGCTCATTGCTCATAGCATTTGCCATCAGCTATCTGCTATTTAAAGGAGGAATCCAGCGTGCCGATTTATGAGTACAAGTGCTGCAAGTGTTCTCATCAATTCGAGATGATCCACGGGGCTACGGAAAAGGAGTCGAAGATCACCTGCCCCAAGTGCGGGGCCGCCAATCCCCAGCGGATCATGTCCGCATTCTCTTGCGGGGGGGCCAAGGGGGTCGACAGCGGGGCAGGGGCGTCCTGCGCTCCCCGGCCGGGAGGCCGTTTTTCCTGAGGTTGATTGGTTGCTGCCGTGAGCAGCCTTTAAAAACCGTAAGGCGCAAGTCGCAAGACGCAAGGGGGGGAAAAACGCAAATGAAAAAACCCTTTGCGCCGTCGCGCCTTGAGACTTACGGGGCTTTCAATATTTTTTCCTTGAGCTGGGTTTCATCCTTCAGAAGCTTGTCCAGACCGTCCTGGAAAACCGCGTTGATTTTGGCTTCGGCATACTTGGGTTGATAAAACGGGCGGTCGGTTTCCTGGGCGTCCCCCTCGATGGTTTTCGTCATCCAAACCCGGTCCTTGGGCACCCCCCAGAATATTTTAACTTTCAGCTTGGCATCGGTATCCGTCGTGGTGTAGCCGGTCTTGGCTTCCACCCACAGGCTCTCGATCGTACCCCCCAAAGCCACGTCGCCGGGAATATCTTTGAAGTCTTCTTTGTCCGGATCCAAGGGGCGGTTAACCAACATCACCCTGAACCCGGCTTTTTCCATGGCTTTGACCACCGATTTGGTCATCACCTGCTCCACCGTTCCTGCATCGGGTTTGAAGAAATCGACCATCCCGTCCCGGTAGACCCGCCTTCCCAGGTAGAGCCGGTCGGACCGGGCATCCTGGAATTGGTAAACCGCCAGGGTCACCGTCTTGGAGGAGATGGGGATGAACTGAGGAGTTCCCAGGGGATTATAGGATAGATTCAAGAGAAAGGTCTTACTCCCCGCGCACCCCCCCAGGGAAAAAAGCCCCAGAGAGAGGACGATCAGCCCGAAAATAACCACCCCTTTTCGTATCTTCATTCGTTTCCCCCTTAAGGTTTGGTAAAGCGGTAACTCAGGACCCGTCCATCCTTGAGGATGACCTCAAAGGTTTGACGCTCTTCCTTGTCGTAAAGACCTACGGCCTGGTAACCTCCCGGGAAGGTCAGGCTCTTGATTTCCGTCCACGCATAGACCAGCCTCCGGTCCTCCCCGGTCATCCTCTGCATCCGGGCCGGGGGGCCCAGGAGCATGATCAAGTCCAATCCATTCGTCCGGCCCAGTTTGATCTCCTGAATCTGAGCCGGGGTGACCCCGCCCCCCTGGACGGAAGTGATGGTATAGGAGCAGCCTGCCAGCAGAAGGGCCGCCCCGATTAAAAGAAAGAAAGATAAAAGACGAGTCTTCATTTTCGGTTGCTCCTTCAAGTCCTCATTATATACAGGCGGGGAAGGATGAGCCAGGGGAATTTTCTCCACTTCCCCGCCGGCCTTCCCCCATCGCCTTCCCGGCATTCCCTCAGGGCATTCCTCTCAGGATCCTGGAGGTCATCTCCACGTCTTTCTTCTTCCCCAGGAGGGTAACCCGGTCCATGGCCCGGATCTCGGTCTCGCCATCGGGGATGATGAGCTCTTTGCCCCGCAGGATGGGTCCCAGGAGCACCTCTTTGGGCAGGTCCACCTCCCGGACCTTTTGCCCGGCCACGGGAGAGAGAAAGGAGACCTCGACCCGCTCCAGGGCGCCGTCTCCCTTCTCCAGGCTGGACTTCAGCTCTTTCGCTTCTTCTTGCCAACTTTTCCGGAAGTCCTCCTTCCCTTTGGCCAGTTCCTCTTTCCGGGCGGATATTTCCCGGAGAAGGGCGTGGACCTCTCCGTCATCCTGAAAAGGGCCGCCGCTTTTGCCGAGGTCATAAGCACGGCTGCCCAGGCGGAGGAAGACATGATCGAGCTGAGTCTCCAGGAGAAGCATGCGAAGCTTAATTTGGACTGCCTGGGTTTTCCCTTTCACCTGATCCCAAAGAGCCATCTTTCCCTCCCTCCCTTCCCATTCAAATGCCGAGAGTACGGCGCGGCAAAGCCGCTGCCAAGGGCATTTTCTTCGGCCGCCTCCAGGAACCGGGCAAGCCGGAGCATCCGTTTACACGTGCGCCAGGAGGTCCGAGAACCGTTCGAGCAAAACCGTGGGCCGGGCCTTAACCAGGTCCTCCCGCTCCGTGTTCCCGGTGGGGACGGCTAGAACCCGGACTCCGGCATTCCTGGCCGTCTGGATGTCGATCACCGAATCTCCCACGAAGAGGCTCTGGTCCTTTTCGGTACCCATCTTCTCCATGGCCCGGAAGAGCATTTCCGGGTTGGGCTTGGTCTGCGACACATCCCCGTCCCCCAGGACGACGGCAAAAAGCCCTTCCATCCCGAAGTGCTCAAAGATCGCCCGGGAGAACCGCCCGAGCTTGTTGGTGGCCACGGCGAGCCGGATTCCCCGCCCGTGCAGGGATTCCAGAACCTCCCGCACCTCCGGGAGGAGGCGGGTGTGAGCCCGAAAGATTTCCTCATACTTCTGGCGAAAAAGAGCGATCGCCCGGGGAACCCGCTCTTCCCCCAAGAGTTCCCGGAAGGTGTGGTTCAGCCCCTGGCCGACGACC
>PMCE01000308.1:2610-8143 GCA_003154025.1 Syntrophaceae bacterium | reverse complement strand
CAGGGAGGCGATGTTGGTGAAGCTCCTCTTCGCCTCCAGGACTTTGAGAAACTCCCCCAGGGTCGCCCAGTCCCAGGGCAAAGGGCAACCGGCCCCGAAGGGGACCGCGTATTTTTTCAGCAGATCGCGGGTTTCATCGGAGGCGGGAGCCAGGGAGACGCCGCAGTTGCCGATTGCCTCCGTCGTTACCCCCTGNNATGGGAATGGATGTCGATGAAACCCGGGGATATCGCGAGTCCCCCCGCGTCGATCCGTTCGCGCGCCGCTTCCACCCGGAGGCGGCCGATCTTGGCGACCTTTCCCCCTTGAATACCGATGTCCGCTTCAAACCAGGGGCTGCCGGACCCGTCGAGGACCCGCCCCCCCGCGATCAGGAGATCATGCATGGAAACCTCGCCTCCCCAGAACACGGCCGGAGACGAACCGGCCGTTCCTGTCCCGACGGCAAGAAAACCCGCCGCCGGCCCAAGGTCGGAACGGGTGGTTTAGGAAAACAGAAACGCATAGACGATCAGGAAAATGGACTGGCAGATGCCCACGGCCCAGCCGTTTTTCAACGCCGATTTAATGTCGGTGGACTCGGCAAGCCCCAGGCAGGCGACCATATTCCCTCCCGGGTAAATGAAATTGGTCACCCGCGTGGCCACGACCAGAGCCACGGCCCAGGGAAGCATGGAAACCGAGTACTTGACCAGGATGGGATTGAACATCTCGTGGAGCATCTTGAGCTCGGCGACCACCGCCCCGGAGATGCCGAAAGCCCCGATCAGTCCTCCGGCGATCACCACCGCGGTCTTGCCCCCGTATTCAATCAATGGGTTCAGGAGGACGGTCAGGGCCTTGAAGCCCCCGGCCTGTTCCACGTAATTGATAAAGGGGTCGAGGATCAGAAAAAGGAAGAAAAGATAAACGTTGCCCGCCATCCCCTTGGCAAACAGCTTCAGGATGTTGTCAAAATTCAAGCCGCCCACCAGGCCCGTAACCACCGCCAGGCCGAGCATGATGACGATCACATAAGAAGTGGAAGCCTTCACCCAGATTCCGTACACCACGGCAATGAAGAAAAGAAGGCCAAAGATGGCCGTGGCCCGCTTGTTCTGGGCCGTGGGGATGAATTGAGCCACATCCTGCTTGGCATAAGGGAATTTTTCTTTGGTCTGTCTCTGGATCTTCTGTACCATGAACCAGGTGATGACAAGGGTCAGACAGGCGATGGGGCCGGAAACGTACAGGAGCATTTCCCCGTAGCCGATCTTGGTCAACCCCAGGAGCGTGACCACCGGCGGGGTAAAGGGGCCCAGGATCAGGGCCTCTTCGCCGACGGCCTGGAAGATGACCCCGATGGAGCTCCGGGAAAGTCCTACCTGGGCGGCAATGGGCAGAACGATGGGCGCCAGGATGGCGTTCCCGCCGGTCATCGTTCCCAGGAGAGCAATGACCACGGAGCAGGAAAGGATGGTGCCCAGGATGACCTGTTTTTCCGTTTCGACGCCGATGCCGTAGACGATCTTATGGACAATGGTATGAGTCACCTTGGTGGCCGTGAGCACTTCCCCCAACCCGCGGCCCATCATGACGATGAGACCGACCAGGGCCAGGAAAGAACCCATGGACTTGGCCAGGGCATTGCCAAAGGATAACAGATTCTGGCTCGTGATGACGGCCCCGACCACCACGCAAATGGCCGTCGCCGGGAGGGGGTCCACATCCCAGAAGACCAGGATAATATACAGAAACAGCGGCGAGAGGCCCAGCAGGCCCCACCAGAGATTGAAACCAGCCTCGGCACCGGTCATCGGCAACCCCTCCTTTCAGCCTATGACGGGGTCTTACGCAACACGCGTCCCGGCGCGTTCCCCGTGAGCCTGCCGTCCTTTACCGCCAGAACCCCATTGACCCACACATGAACGATTCCCGTCGGGTACTGGTGGGGGTTCTGGAAATCCGCCCGGTCCTGAACCTTGGCCGGGTCAAAAAGCACCAGGTCGGCCGCGGTACCCGGTTTCAGGAGGCCTCGTTCCCGGAAGCCGAGACGAGCGGCGGGGAGGCCGGTCATTTTATACACTGCCGCGGGAAGCGAGAGGACTTCCTGCTGGCGCACAAACTGGCCCAGCACCCGGGCAAAGGTTCCGTAGGAGCGGGGGTGGGTGGTTTCCGCGGCGTCTTCCTCGGCATTCATCCCCTGGCCGTCCGAACCCACGGCTACCTGTTCGCTGGCCATGATGGTTTCCACATCCTTTGTGGATAAGGAGAAATAAACCGCCATGGCGGTTGCTTTTTCCTGCAGAAGAAGGCGAATCACCGCCTCTTCGGGCGGACAGTTCCACAGGGCGGCGATCTGGCTGATGGTTTTCCCCGACAGCCTCGCGCTTCCGGAGGAGCCCAGACTGGCGATCAAGACCCGTTCAGGGCCTCCCCGGGTATTCATGGCCTGGCCGATTTCCTGCAGAAGGCGTTGGCGCAATTCGGGGGCCGCCAGCCTTTTCAGCAGTTCGGCGACTCCTCCCGCGTGGGCCCACGGGGGAACCATGGCCGTCAGAGAGGTGCTCGTGGCCTCATAAGGATACTGGTCGGCCATGATATCCACGCCCTCCCGGCGCGCCTCGTCCAGCTTCGCTAGGATTTCCTTCCCCTGGCCCCAGAAATCTTTGCCCAGCGCCTTCAGATGGGATATCTGCACCCGGGGCCCGCCCTCTCTGCCAATCCGGATGGCTTCATCCAGGGCCTGCATCAGCGTTCCGCTTTCCCCCCGGATGTGGCTGGTATAGAGGGCGCCATACCGGGCCAGGACTTTCCCCAGGGCCATCAGTTCTTCCGTTTTGGCAAAACTTCCCGGGGGGTAAATCAGGCCCGTGGACATTCCCCACGCTCCCTGTTGAAGGAGTTTTGCCAAGAGGGTTTCCATCTCCCCGAGTTCTCCGTCGCTCGGAGCGCGCTCATCGGCCCCCATCACGTCAATCCGCAGGGACCCGTGAGCCACCAGGGGGGCCAGGTTTACCCCCAGGTTCAGTTTTTCGAGACGGCGGGCATATCCGGCAAAATCGGTCCAATCGACTCCTTCGGGGGGGAGGTGAAAATCGAGCATTTTGACGTAGCCGACCAGCAGCTCCCGCCGCTGGGGGTTGACCGGAAAGTATCCGATTCCGCAGTTCCCGATTACCTCGGTGGTGACCCCCTGCAGAATCTTGCTTTCCGACCGGGGATGTTTGAAGATGGTGCCGTCCGTGTGGGAATGAATGTCGATGAACCCGGGGGCGAGAATCAGCCCGCCGGCCTCGATGGCCTGATCGGCTGACCCCCGAACCTCCGGCCCGACAGATTGGATCCGGTCTTCTTCAATGGCCACATTCGCTCGAAAGGGCGGCCCCCCCGAGCCATCCATGACCATCGCTCCGCGGATCAAAAAAGATTGCATGGCGGCCTCTCCTTTTTCTACTCCGAGGCGGTGAGAACTTCCTTCGCGGCGGGTTGAAGATATAAAGACGGGGGTATTTTGTCAAGGGAAATCAAACCCAAGATGGCAGGGGAGCGCTCTGCACATGCGTTTGGGCGTCAACAAGGCAGGAGAGGGGAACGCGCATGAATTCATAAGCGGCGACTTTTCCGGTCGGGCAGACAAAAAAATTATTATAAAATTATGAATGTCCCCCTCTCTGCGGGCAAAGCAATCGTGCAGGTCGCCGGTTCCCTAGGTTAAACCGACTTGGCGAAGGGGACGTTGGGGTCGGGCAGGGGCGTATTGAAGGCCAGGTGAATGGTCGGATCGCTGCCGCCGTTCCAGTTGCGGTGCTGCACGCCGGCGGGGAAGACAATGAGCGAACCGGGAGGGCAGTCATACCGCTTCCCCTCGACCTCGATGCTCATCGTGCCGCGCAGGATGTAGAAGATCTGGTCGACGTCGTGGACGTGCATGCCGGCCGGGGAGCCTCCGCCGGCGGGCGTCTTGATGCAAAAGACCGTGCAGGTCTTGGCCCCCGAGGTGTGATCGAACAAAATCTGGGTCAAGCGCTCGTCGGCGCCGCTCTTGTCGATGGCCGCGAAATCAACCTTGCGGACATATTCCATAGGGTACTCCTTTCGACATCGTCTTGGATAAGGGCTTTCCCTTATATTGGGATCAAAAAAGGCAGAGCTTTTCTGCCGATCTCATAATCCACAATCAAGGGTTTTTTTACAGAACTCTTGTCGAGGTTTCTCCAGCAGAAGGTTCGAAAAGCCGCCCGGATCAAGCCTACCGCCAACGCACGGTCACGACGGCCCTTTACCGCCGCCGAGGTAGGCGTCCCGCACTTGGGGGTTTTGAAGGAGGTCTTTGGCCGGTCCCTGGAGGACAATGCGCCCCGTTTCCATCACGTATCCCCGATGGGAGACAACCAGCGCCATGGTGGCGTTCTGCTCCACCAGCAGGATGGTTGTGCCGCCAGTGGCGTTGATCTCTTTTATGACCCGGAACACTTCCTGAACGAGGATGGGCGCCAGGCCGAGGGAAGGCTCATCCATGAGCAGGATCTGCGGTCGGGCCATGAGGCCGCGCGCGATCGCCAGCATCTGCTGCTGGCCGCCGGAAAGGGTCCAGCCGAGTACGTGCTTAAGCCGCTCCAGGTCAGGGAAGATCTTGAATATCTTCGCCATGTCGGCGTCCCGGTCTTCCCGCCTGACGCCGGACCGGTTGGAGGTCCCGAGGATCATGTTCTCCCGCACCGTGAGGCCCGGGAAGACACGTCGCCCTTCCGGCACATGAGAGATCCCCCGTTTGGCGATGGCCTCCGGGGAAAGACGATGGATGGGCTGGCTGTCGAGAAGGACCTCCCCCTGCAAGGGGTGAAGCAGGCCGGAGACCGTGCGCAGGGTCGTGGACTTGCCAGCGCCGTTCGCGCCCAGGAGGCAGACGATCTCGCCCTTCTGTACCTCGAGGGAGACCCCCCGCAGGGCGGTTACCGATCCATAGGCGACATGGATATCCCGGACTTCAAACACCGAGGGCGACCTCCCTGTCACCGAGATAGGCCTCCACCACCGCCGGGTGCCGCAGCACCTGGTCCGCCGTCCCCTCGGCGATCTTCTTTCCGAAGTTGAGGACGGTGGCCCGCATGGCGACCTGGGAGACCAGGGACATGTCATGATCCACGATCAGGATCGTAAGCCCCATGTCGTTCAGGCGCTTCAGCAACTGGATCAATTCCTGCTTTTCCGTCTGGTTAAGGCCTGCGCCCGGCTCGTCGAGCAACAGGAGTTCCGGCTCCCCGGCGAGCGCACGGGCCAACTCGAGGAGCTTCTGGTGGCCGTAGGGAAGGTTCAGGCAGATCTCGTGGGCCTTGGTCCGCAGCCCCACGAATTCGATGGCCGCTATGGCCCGCTCCTCGATCTCCGCCTCGCTGCCCCGCGCGCGCTGCGCCCCGACGAGGACGTTTTCCCAGACCGTCAACTCACGGAACAGGCGCAGATTCTGGAACGAGCGGGCCATGCCGTCGCAGGCAATGCGGCTGGGGCGGAGACCCACGATGTCCCGACCGAGGAAGTGGATGCGCCCCGA
>PMCE01000308.1:0-2479 GCA_003154025.1 Syntrophaceae bacterium | reverse complement strand
CCGTAGATCACGAGGTAAATTCTCTTGAGGTCCCGCAGCCACTCCGGGAGGTAGGCGAGGAGCCCGGCGCCCAGTATGGAGCCCAGAGGCGAGGCACTCCCCCCCACTAACGCCATAGCGAGGAAGGACACCGCGTGGTCGAAATTAAAGCTGTCCGGGCTGATGTACAGGTAGCCGGAGGCATAGATCGCACCTCCCAGCGCCCCGATGACGGCGCTCAGGGTGAAGGCGATGACTTTCACCCGGCGCGTGTCGACCCCCAGTGCCTCCGCCGCCAGTTCGTTCTCGCGAATGGCGCGCATGGCGCGCCCCAGGGCGGTGTCGCGGAGCCACCAGACCAGGCCGGCCACCAGGAGCAGGGCCCCCAGCGCGAACCAGGCATACCGTTGGGCCGAGGTGAGCGGGAAAAGGAAAGGCGGGCGTTTAATATTGCTGATTCCATCCGGGCCGCCCGTGACCGCGACCCAGTTGGTGGTGATCAGGGTGTAGATGATCTGGAAGCAGATCGTCACCATCGCCAGGTAGTGGCCGCCGATCTTGAGTGTCGTACTGCCGAGCCCCGCACCCGCCAGGGTAGCGGCGAGCAAACCAAGGACGAGAGCGAGCCACCAGTTGATCCCTAACGCGGTGGTGCCGAGGGCGACCGCGTAAGCCCCGATCCCGTAGAAGGCGGCCTGGGCCAGCGAGATCTGCCCGGTGTAGCCCAGCACCACGACGAGGCCGAGCGTGGCGATCCCCCACGATGCGCCAAGGATGAGCAGGTTGGCGGCGTATCGGTTCGGGAAGAGTAGCGGCAGGAGCACGACGACGACGGCACCCAGTGCCAGGGCCAGGTGGCCGGGTTTGAGTCGGGGGAGAGCGAAAGCTTTTGGGGCGGTTCCCGGGGTCATGCCTTCTCCGCGACCTTCTCACCGAANNACGCCCAGCGCAAGGCCGCCCAGAATAGCGCCCCGGACGTCGCCGAACCCTCCGCAGATGGTCGCCGCGAACGCCTTGAGGCCTAACGTCGCCCCCATCTTGTGGGTCACGAAAAAGATCGGGGCCACGAGCATGCCGCTCAGACCGCCCAGCAAGCTGCTGTAGATGAAGGTGAGGGCGATCATAAAAGCCACCGGGATGCCGAGGAGCCTGGCCATGTCCTTATCCTGCGAGGTGGCCTGCATCTTCTTACCCAGGAGGGTGTACTCGAAGAAGACGTACTGGAGCCCGACGAGCAGTGCCGTGACGACGAGGATCACCAGATACTGATAGTCGAAGAAGACGCCGCCCAGGGTCATGCCGCTGGTGCCGCCGGCGGTTTCGAATACCGGACGGACCTTCTCCGGGCTTGGGCCGAAGACGGCCAGAGCCCCGTTCTGAAACATGATGCTGGCGCCGATGGTGGCGATGATGACGGGGAGGAAGCTTCGGTTGCGCAGGGGGTAGTAGATCGTGATTTCGAAGAGCAGCCCCACCCCCGCCATGATCACCAGCGCCAGCACGATGGCCACGAAGTAATCGAGCTGGAGACCCTGCCAGAGGGCGACCAGGGCGTAGGCACCCAGCATCGCGAACTCACCCTGGGCGAAGTTCACAACGTTGGTCGCCCGGAAGATCATCACGAAGCCCAGCGCAACCAGAGCATAGACGCCCCCGATCGACAGCCCCGCGAAGAGAAATTGTCCAACCATGGACATGCTTTCAGTCCTTCCCTATCCTCCCCAGATTCGAGATCGCGACGCGCGATCCATTCCCAACGCCGTCACCGGGGGGGAAGAATGATCCCCATGGGTCGAAACTCCCGGGGTAGGTCCCGGGGTTCCGGAGTGCTTAACGAGCCTCTGCGGTCGAATTCATGCTTGGGAGACTATCGGCTGACATGCAGCGTCTTGAACAGCTTGATCACGCCCTTGTCGTTCTGGACGACATGATAATGATCCAGGCCGTCGCCGTTCTGGTCGAAATTATACTCTCCCTCGGCGCCCGGGAACTTCTTGATGTTCAGGATCGCCTTCCGGATGCTGCCGGGCTTGAGGTCCGGGGCATTCTTCATGGCCTCTCCGAACACCAGTATGGCGTCATAGCACCAGGCGGAGTACAGATCAGGGTCCTTGTGGGGGGGGTACTTCGCCTTGTAGGCCGCGGCGAAGGCCTTGGAGGTGGGACTTCCGTCCCATTGAAAGTCGGTGATCCCATAGGTTCCGTAGAGGGCGTCGCCGGCCAGGTTCATTCCATCAATGGTAGTAATCGAAGGCGACCCGACCCACTTCACCTGGGCGCCCTGCTGCTTGATCTGCCGGGCAAGGATGCCGAGGTCCGTGGAGAAGGTCATGTAGGTGTTAAGAGCCTCCGCGCCCGACTTTTTGAGATTCTGGACGATGGAGGTGAAGTCCTTTTCACCGTTGGTGTACCCCTGAATCATCACCGGCGTGACGCCAAACTCCTTGTAGGCCGCCACCAGCATGTCGCGCCCCCCGTTCCCGAAGGCGTCAGAGGCGTG
>PMCE01000511.1:15632-26306 GCA_003154025.1 Syntrophaceae bacterium | reverse complement strand
CGGTCGATCAGCCGGGTCATGACTCCGCCCAGCGTCTCGATGCCCAGCGACAGAGGAGTTACATCCAGAAGGAGAACGTCTTTCACTTCCCCGCCCAGCACGCCTGCCTGGACAGCGGCGCCCGCGGCGACCACTTCATCCGGGTTCACCCCTTTGTGGGGCTCCCGGCCGAAGTACTGCTTCACCAGTTCCTGGACCTTGGGGATTCGGGTGGAGCCGCCCACCAGGACCACCTCATTGATCTGACTGGTCTTGAGGCCCGCATCCTCCATGGCCTGTTTGCAGGGAGGGATGGATTTCTCCAGGAGGTCCATCACCAGGGATTCGAACTTCCCCCGGGTCAATTTGAGGTTCATGTGCTTCGGACCGGAAGCATCGGCGGTGATGAAGGGGAGGTTGATTTCCGTCTCCATGGTGGAGGAGAGTTCGATCTTGGCCTTCTCCGCTCCCTCCTTCAGCCGCTGCAGGGCCATGAGGTCCTTGCTGAGGTCGATGCCCTGGTCTTTCTTGAATTCGGTCACGAGCCAGTCGATGATCCTCTGGTCCAGGTTGTCCCCCCCCAGGTGGGTATCCCCGTTGGTGGATTTGACCTCCACCACATTGTCCCCCACTTCCAGGACCGATATGTCGAACGTCCCCCCCCCAAAGTCGTAGACCGCGATGGTCTCGTCTTTCTTCTTGTCCAGGCCATAGGCCAGGGCCGCGGCCGTGGGCTCGTTGATGATCCGGCGAACGTTCAGCCCGGCGATGACCCCCGCGTCCTTCGTGGCCTGGCGTTGGCTGTCGTTGAAATAGGCGGGAACGGTGATGACCGCATCGGTTACCTTCTCCCCCAGGTAATCCTCCGCCGACTTCCTCAGCTTTTGAAGAATCAAAGCCGAGATTTCCGGTGGAGAGTATTCCTTGTCCCTGATCTTCACCCGGGCCGCTCCGGTGGAATCTTGAATGACCTTGTAGGGAACCATCTTCATCTCTTCATTGACCTCGTTGTACCGACGGCCCATGAAACGTTTGATGGAATAGACGGTATTTTCAGGGTTGGTGACTGCCTGCCTCTTGGCCACCTGCCCCACCAGACGATTTCCATCTTTGGTAAAGCCCACCACCGAGGGGGTGAGACGGCTTCCCTCCTCGTTGATGATAATCTTGGGGTCGCCCCCTTCCATCACGGCAACGACCGAGTTGGTCGTGCCCAAATCAATCCCGATGATCTTGGCCATTTTCTTTTCCTCCCAATCGCCATGCCCTTCCGGGCTATATTTAGAAAACCAATTCTTTGATGGTCTCGTAAAAAGTCTTTGGGGTCGTCTCCCCGGCGAAAGACAGGGCCCCTCCCGCCAAGGGCGGGATGGAAATAACTGGATTCCGGCTTTCGCCAGGAATGACNNCCTCCAGAAGTATTTTTATTAGGGGCCGTCTCCCCGGTATCGCGTATCAAAAAAAATATGCATAAATTCCCACGTGGAGCCGAGGGTCGGACCGCTGCCCGCCGCCAAAACCCGGCGGGTAAAACCCACTCCTGCCGTATCCCTGGGTTTCCGCAAAGGGACGCGGATAAAGGGGCTATGCCTTTGTAATGTAAGATCCCTGGAAGCGGACCCTTGGGCAGTCTCCATCGTAAGATCCCCCTTGGCTCCGGAGGAACCACCGCCTGTTTTGGCGGCGGGCGCCGGTCCGGGCCTCGGCTCCTGGTAAGGGAGTCCGCCTTTGGCCATTTATTTCCAAGACGCGAACTTAGGCGCGCGTGGCCGTGCCCCGGGCCCGCGTCTTGGCCGAAGGCTTGGAGAAAACCAGTTCGTTTTTAGGGCTTACATCCGCTTCAACGGTATCCCCCTCGGAGAACTCCCCTTGCAGGATCTTGAGCGCCAGCGGGTCCTGGAGGAAGCGTTGAATCGCCCGTTTGAGAGGCCGGGCCCCGTAAACCGGATCAAAGCCCTCCTTGGACAGAAACTCCTTCGCCCGATCGGTCAGGGACAGGGTGATCTTCCGGTCCGCCAACCGCTTTCTCAGGTTGCGAAGCTGGATCTCCACAATCGCTTTTATATTCTCCAGGGTGAGGGAGTGGAAGATAATCACGTCGTCCACCCGGTTGAGGAATTCGGGCTTGAAATGCGCCCTCAGGGCTTCCAGGACCCTCCGGCGCATCTCCTCGTAATCCTTCGCCCCCAGGTCCTGGATCCACTGGCTGCCGATATTAGAGGTCATGATGATCACGGTATTCTTGAAATCCACCGTTCTCCCCTTCCCGTCCGTGAGGCGCCCGTCGTCCAGAATCTGGAGGAGAGCGTTGAAGACTTCGGGGTGGGCCTTTTCCACCTCGTCGAAGAGGACGACCGAGAAGGGTTTCCGGCGAACCGCCTCGGTGAGGTATCCTCCCTCCTCATATCCCACGTACCCGGGAGGAGCCCCGATCAGCCGGGACACCGAGTGCTTCTCCATGAATTCGGACATGTCCAGGCGGACCATGGCCTGTTCGTCATCGAAAAGGAACTCCGCCAGCGCCCGGGCCAACTCGGTCTTCCCGACTCCGGTGGGGCCCAGGAAAATGAAGGACCCGATGGGCCGGTTGGGGTC
This sequence comes from Syntrophaceae bacterium, assembly GCA_003154025.1. The sequence continues at coordinate 23,732 of PMCE01000511.1, read as the reverse complement.
CTGCAGGTCGGCCCGCGCCCGGCGCACGGCGTTGGAAACCAGGAGGATGGCTTCTTCCTGGCCCACCACGCGGTTCTTCAGGCGGGACTCCATCTTGAGCAGCTTCTCCACCTCCCCCTCCATCATTTTGGAGACGGGAATTCCCGTCCATTTGGCCACCACTTCGGCTACATCTTCCGCGTCCACCTCCTCCTTCAGCATCTTCCGTTCTTTTTGCACGGCTGCCAGGGCCTGGTTTTCCTTCTCCAGGCTCTTTTGCAGTTCAGCGACCTTCCCGTAGCGAATCTCGGCCACTCTGGCCAGGTTCCCCTCTCGCTCGGCCTGCTGCTCCTCCCTCCGGGTTTCTTCGATCTTTCCTTTCAGCGACCGGATCTTCTGGATCGCCTCCTTCTCCTTCTGCCAATGGGCCTTCATGGATAGGCTTTGGCTTTTCAGCTCGGCCAGGTCTTTTTCGATTTTCTCCAACCGCTCCAGGGAGGCTTTGTCCTTCTCCTTCAGAAGAGCCTGCCTCTCAATCTCCAGCTGGGTGATCTTCCGCTCCACCTCATCCACCTCCACGGGCATGCTGTCGATTTCGATCCGCAGCCGCGAGGCGGCCTCATCGATCAGGTCGATGGCCTTGTCCGGCAGGAACCGGTCGGAGATGTAGCGATGGGAGAGGGTGGCCGCGGCCACGATGGCCGAGTCCTGAATGCGCACCCCATGGTGCACTTCGTAGCGCTCCTTCAAGCCCCGCAGGATGGCGATCGTGTCTTCCACCGTGGGCTCAGAGACCATGATCGGCTGGAAGCGCCTTTCCAGGGCCGGGTCTTTTTCCACGTGCTTGCGGTACTCGTTGATGGTCGTAGCCCCGACGCACCGCAGCTCGCCCCGCGCCAGGGCCGGCTTGAGCATGTTGGAGGCGTCCATGGCTCCCTCCGCCGCGCCGGCCCCGACCAGGGTGTGCAGTTCGTCGATGAAAAGGATGATCTCCCCTTGGGCCTCGGTGATCTCCTTCAAGAGGGCCTTCAGGCGGTCTTCGAACTCCCCGCGGTATTTGGTCCCGGCGATCAGGGCTCCCAAATCCAGGGCGACCAGCTTCTTGTTCTTCAGGCTTTCCGGGACGTCCCCGTTGACGATCCTTTGGGCCAGGCCTTCTACGATGGCCGTCTTCCCCACCCCCGGCTCTCCGATCAAGACCGGATTGTTCTTCGTCCGGCGCGAGAGGACCTGGAGCACCCGGCGAATCTCGTCATCCCGCCCGATGACCGGGTCGAGCTTTCCCTTGCGGGCCAGTTCGGTCAGGTCCTTCGTGTACCGGGTCAGTGCCTGGTACTTCTCCTCCGGGTTCTGGTCGGTGACCCGCTGGGAGCCGCGGATCGCCATGAGGACCTTGTACAGGTTGTCCTTGTTGGCCCCCATTCCCGCCAGGATTTCGGAAGCGGCCCCTTCCCGTTCGTCGAGGATGGCCAGGAGCATGTGCTCCGTGCTCACGTAGGCGTCCTTCAGCCTCTCCGCCTCCACAAAGGAACTGTCCATGACTTTCTTCAGACGGGGGGCGATGTACACCTGCCCGACTCCGCCTCCGTAAACCTTGGGGGTCTTCTTCAGCGCCTCTTCAATCTGGGAGACGAGGGCAGGGATGGAAACTCCTAGTTTCTGAAAAACCTGGGGAATGATTCCCTCGGTCTGTTCGATCAAGGCCAACAGGAGATGCTCGGGCTCGATCTGCTGGTGCTCGCGCTTTTCGGTTACGGCCTGGGCTTCCTGCAAGGCCTCCTGGGCTTTTATGGTCAATTTATCGAATCTCATCTCTCTTCCTTTCTCCGAACGAATTCAAGAGTCCGAAAACAACGAAGGACAAAGGGGCCGCAAATTTACGCCGGGAAACCGAATTCAGGATGAATGGTAAATATGATTCCTGAAACCGAAGAAATATCCTCCAGAAAAAAAGGGGGGCTTTTCGCCCCCCTTTCGGGAATGTGCGATTAGCCCACGTCCACTTTGATCTGCTTGGGTTTGGCCTCTTCCGCCTTGGGGATCATGACTTCCAGGACACCGTCTCTGAACCGCGCCTTCACCTTATCCTGCTGTACCGTGTTGGGAAGAGTGAACGCCCTCATGAAAGACCCGTAAGTCCTTTCCATCCGATGATAGCTCTCTTCCTTGACGTCCTTTTCCAGTTTCTTCTCACCTTTGAGAGTCAGGGTACCGTCTTTGACCTCGAGGGAGATTTCCTCTTTCGTCACCCCGGGAAGTTCCACATTCAGGACGATGGCCTCCTTCGTCTCGTAAATGTCCACGGCCGGAACCCACGACCCTTGGGCCATCTCTTCCTCGGTCCACGGAGTCCGAGTCCGGAAATCGGCCATTAACCGGTTCATTCTTTCCTGCAAAGACGACATTTCCCTAAACGGATCCCAACGGATCATCGCCATGGTGTCTTCCTCCTTCTTGATTCTTTGTCCGATTTAACCAAAAGGTAAGCATGCATCCCTCCTTTGTCAACCCCGACAAGGGGAAATTGGACAATGAATTCGAGCAGGCAGGTCTTCTCCAGAAGGCCGGTTGAGCGGTTGGACTTAAATGGGGGAAAAGGAGGGGGGAGCTTCTTCTGAAGTTGCCGGCAAGGTTCTCAAGGGAGGGGTTTTCCCGCCATGTCTTGAGGCTCTTGGCTCTTGGAATCCAGCTTCTTGAACAGACCCTGGATGTCTTCGAGGTCGGGAAACTGATCTTTCAGGAAGACTCTCAGCTTGTCCACGACCCTCTTTTCGATCTGGCGGGCCCGCTCCCGGGAGATCTTCAGCTGATCTCCCGCCTCCTGGAGAGTAAGGCGGTCTTCGGCCATGAGGCGTTTTTCCAGGAGAAAATCCTCTTTCTCCTTCAAAGTTCTTTTGAACTCCTCGATCTTCTGGCTGAGAACTTCCTTAAACTGGGTTTCGGCCACGGTCTCTTCCAGAGTCTCGGACGAAGGCAGGACATCCATGTAGGTCTGCCGGCCATCTTCCTCCAGGGGCGCGTTGAGGGAGAAATCTCCCCCTTCCAGGCGCTGGTCCATTTCGGTAATCACATCCTTGGATACGTTCAGAGTCTCGGCCAGGAGCTTGGGTCCTGGGTCGAAGCCCATGGCCTCCAAACGTCCCTTCTCCTTCTTCAGGCGGAAGAAAAGCTTCCTCTGCGCCTGGGTCGTCCCGATCTTCACCAGGCTCCAGTTGTCGATGAGGAACTTCAATATGTACGCCCGGATCCACCAGGCGGCATAGGAGGAAAGTTTTACCTCCCGGTAGGGGTCAAATTTTTTCACCGCCTGCATCAATCCCAGATTCCCCTCCTGGAAGAGGTCCAGGAGATTGCTGTAAGCCCGCTGGTATTCGAAAGCGATCTTGACCACCAGCCTCAGGTTGGACACCACCAACCGGTAAGCCGCCTGGAGGTCTTTCTCCTTCCACCATTTCTTGGCCAGGGCCAGTTCTTCTTCCCTTGTCAGCAGGGGGAATTTGCGGATCTCCATCAAATACTTCTTGAGAGGATCAAAGACCTTGACTGCCTCGGATTTATCGGCCGGCGCCAGGTCTTGGGGACCGGGGGGAAGAGGGTCGAGGGCGGGAAGGGTTTCTTTCAGGTTCTCTTCTTCGGTCATTGAACCACCACGGTCAGGTATCCGGTTTCTCCCGTCCGCCAGTCGCGAACCAGGAGCAGGGCTTCCTGTCCCTGCGGGAGCTGCTCGAGGATCCGACCGTAATCGTTGAGTCCCTTGATGGCCTGCTGGTTGATCTGGTAGACGATGTCTCCCGCCTCCAGGCCGGCCCGGGCAGCCGGGCCCTGGGGGTCCACCTTGGTCACCACAACCCCGTCCCTGGAGTTCAACCGCCTCTTGCGGGCCTCCAGGATGGAGATTTCCTTCACTTCCATCCCCAGCCGGTTCTCCATCTCCACGGCCGCCATGCGGCCGGAGGTTTTGTAGAGTTCCACCACCGATTGAACCGTGACCCTCTCTCCCTTGCGCACAAGGACGATCTCCACCTTCTTGCCCACACGGGCTGCGGCGATGCGATTGCGTAAATCGTTGGCGTTCTCGATCGTCGCGCCTTCCAGGCCCACGATCACATCGCCCCGGCGGATTCCGGCCTTCTCCGCCGGCCCCCCCTTGACCACATCGGCCACCAGAGCTCCCTTGAGGGCCTTCAGGTTGAGGCTCTTGGCCAGGGAAGGAGTCATCTCCTGCAGGTTTACGCCCAGCCAGCCCCGGGCGACCTTTCCGGTTTTGATCAGCGCCTCGCCCACCACCGCCGCCATGTTGCTCGGAATGGCAAACCCGATTCCTTCGAAGCCCCCGGATTCAGACACGATGGCGGCGTTCACCCCGACCACGTCTCCGGAGAGGTTCAGAAGCGGGCCCCCGCTGTTTCCCGGGTTGATGGCCGCGTCGGTTTGGATGAAGTCCTGGTAGCTGGAAGGATCGGAGATGCCGGTGCGGTGTTTCGCGCTGATGATTCCGGCGGTCACCGTCTGCTCCAGCCCGCGGGGGTTGCCGATGGCTACCACCCACTCTCCCACGCGAAGCTTGTCGGAGTCGCCAAATTTCAAGACGGGAATCCCCTTGGGGGGCTTGATNNAGAATGTGCCCCTCCCCGTCGATGACCATGCCCGTGCCGATCCCCCGCATCTCCCGTTTGTCAAAGCGCGGTCTCTGGGGGGCCCCGAAAAAATACCGGAAGAAGGGATCCCCCTCAAAGGGGAAGACCGGCGAAGGGCCTTGCACCCTCTGGGTCACCTCGATATGCACCACCGCCGGCATGGCCATCTGCGCTACGTCCGCAATGGCGGTGGTCAGATCGATGGTATTGACCTTGGGGACCTGGGCGCCCGCAGAGGAAAGATACAGAGGAGCCCACAGGAGAAGGATAAACCCCAGAAGGGCTTTCTTCGCCGCTGAATCTTTTCTCGAAAATCGAAGGGAAGCAGTCATAGTTTTCTCATCAAGAGTTGATTTCTCCTCCCGGATTTTCCATCCATCATTTCTAATGGAGGCCAATGCGGTTTTTCGGCGGCCATCGCAACGCGTGGAAGGCACGGAGAAAGGCCACGAGATTCCTGTATTTGTAAAACATTTTAATCCCTTCTGAGTTCATTGTCAAATCAGCCCCCGATCGTATTTTGCCCGCCAGGCGGGGCCGCGGTCCGACCACAGCCCTTCCTCGGACTTAATCCATATTATTTTTGAGAAAAGATATCCGATCGGATATTCTTCACCCTAAAATCTGCTAGCCGCGATCTGCCATCTGCNNCCTTGGGTTGCCCCCCCGGGTTCTTTTCTGTATAATGAAGCGCGGAACGGGTTGAAATTCAAGCGCGGGAGGTTACTTTGGGTTTCGTATGCGGCATCGTCGGCCTTCCCAACGCGGGAAAATCTACTATCTTCAACGCCCTCAGCTCAGCCAAGGCCCAAGTCGCCAGCTACCCTTTCTGTACGATCCAGCCCAACCAGGGAATCGTCCCGGTCCCCGACCGGCGGCTGGAAAAGCTGGCCCAAATGCTGAAGCCCGAAAAAGTGACGCCCACCATCCTGGAATTCTGGGACATCGCCGGTCTGGTCAAGGGGGCCAGCCAGGGGGAGGGACTGGGAAACCAGTTTCTGGGCCACATCCGCAATGTGGACGCCTTGGCTCACGTAGTCCGCTGCTTCGAGGCGGAGAGCGTGACCCACGTGTATGCCAGCCTGGACCCCAAGCGGGACATCGAGATCGTCCAGACAGAGCTGATCCTGGCGGACCTTCAAACCGTGGAGAAACGCCTGAGCAAAGCCTCTCACCAGGCCAAAGTGGGGGATAAGAAATCCGCCGCCGAAGTCCCTCTTTTGAAAACCCTCCAGGATCGCCTGGGCGAGGGGCTTCCGGCCGCGGGCCTGACCTTCAACGAGGAAGGACAGAGGGTCTTCCACTCCCTGGAACTTCTCACCGCCAAACCCGTCTTTTTCGTGGCCAATGCCAGCGAGAAGGAGCTGAAGGAGCGGAGGTGGATCTCCCAGGTGGAGGAGCTGGCGGCCCGGGAAAAGGCCCCCGTGGTCATCATCTGCGGCGACCTGGAAGCGGAAATGGCCGAGCTACCGGCGGAGGAGCGGGAGGAATTCCTAAAGGAGTTGGGCCTTGCGGAACCGGCTTTGAACCAGCTCATCCGGGTGGGCTCCGGCCTCTTGAACCTGATCACCTTTTACACCACCGTCGGCCCGGAGCTTCGNNTTCATCCGCGCCGAGGTGATCGCCTTCCAAGATTTTGTCGCCTCAGGGTCCATGGCCCTGGCCAAGGAAAAAGGAATCCTCCGGGTGGAAGGGAAAGATTACATCGTCCAGGATGGAGATATCCTCTATATCCGATTCCATGTCTGAAACCCGGCCTTCTCCCCCAGAACGCTTCCGGGCCGCGATCATCCTGCCCATGGGCCTGGCAGCCATGTCCTTTGCCTCCATTTTCATCCGGTTCTGTGACGCCCCTCCCCTCGTCATCGCCGCCTATCGTCTGACCCTGGCAACCTTGATCCTCCTGATATTGGCCTTGCCGAAGATCCTCCCCGAATTCCGTCGATTGACCCGGAAGGAGATGCTTTCGTCTCTGGGCGCCGGGCTCTTCCTCTGCTTTCATTTTGCTTTTTGGGTCTCTTCCCTCCAGTACACTTCCGTGGCCAGTTCGGTGATCTTTGTAACTACCACCCCGATTTTTGTAGCCCTGGCGTCGGCCTTCTTCCTGCGGGAACGGATATCCCCGGTTCTTTCTTTCTCCATCCTCATCGCCATAGCGGGCGGAATGATCATCGGATCGGGAGATTGGGGGAGAGGCAGGGACCCTCTATATGGTGATTTCCTTTCCCTTCTGGGGGCGGTCATGGCCACGGGCTACCTTCTGGTGGGGAGGAGGGTGCGCCGCAAAGTCAGCCTTCCCACTTACATCACGCTGGTGTACGGAGCGGCCGCCGTTTTCCTGAATCTCCTGGCCCTGCTCAACGGCGACTCCCTGTTCGGCTACGCTCCCAAAGATTATCTTCTTTTTCTTCTCCTGGCCGTGGGCCCGCAGTTGATCGGTCATTCCTCGCTGAACTGGGCGCTCCGTTTCTTCTCGGCCACGCTGGTGGCGGTTTTCGTCCTGGGAGAGCCGGTCGGGGCCTCCATCCTGGCCTATTTTATCCTGGGTGAAAATCCCGGGATCAGCCTCCTGGGGGGCGGAGCTTTGGTTCTCCTGGGAATCTATCTGTCGGCCAAAGAGGAGAGGAGGCTGGGGAAAGGATAATACAATTGCGCATTGCGGATTGAAAGAAAACAGTGCAAGTGAAAGTGTAAGTGAAAGAGGGTGAAACTTCCCCCTTCACCTTAACCACCCTCCCCCTTTCACTTTCACTTGCAGCTTCACTCTCCTTAAAACATGATGAATCATCCGAAGACCATCGCTCTCTTCATTCTTATGCTTCTGTTCATGGCCTGCGCCCCCAAGAAGATATCCTACCCTCCCTACGAGCCGGGCAAGGAATTTCGCTACCGGGAGACCGGGCTGGCTTCCTGGTACGGGGAGGACTTTCACGGGCGGAAGACCGCCAACGGAGAGGTCTACGATATGTACGCCATGACCGCCGCTCACCGGACGCTCCCTTTCAACACCCGGGTGAAGGTGACCAACCTGGATAACGGAAAGAAGACGGAGGTGCGGGTCAACGACCGCGGGCCTTTCGTCGCCGGCCGGATCATCGACCTTTCCAGGAGCGGGGCCCAAGACCTGGCGATGCTGGGTCCGGGGACGGCCAAAGTCGTGGTGGAAGCGGTAGGGTTTTTTCCCGAGGCAGCCCAGTCTCTGGAGGGGGTCTACGCCATCCAGGTTGGAGCTTTCCAGGAGAGGGACAATGCCTACCGGTTCCGGGAGGAACTATCCAAGAGGCACCCCCACGTCCAGGTTGTCCTGTGGGAGACCAATACCAAACGCTTCTACCGCGTCCGTCTGGGCTCATTCCGGACCGAAGAGGAAGCCCGGCACTACTCCGGAAACTTGAAAAGGGAGAATTTGACCGGGTTTGTGGTGAGGGAAGACTAACTCGATTGCGCATTGGGCATTGTGAATTGCGCATTAAGGAATATCTGC
>PMCE01000511.1:0-15626 GCA_003154025.1 Syntrophaceae bacterium | reverse complement strand
CTCCTCCCGGCGGCGGCCTTTGGTTTTTCCCTGGAGGGGCGGGTCACGGAATATACCCTGGATAATGGGATGAAGGTGCTCATGCTGGAGCGCCACGAGTCTCCAACCATTTCTTTTCACCTTCGTTTCCGGGTGGGCGCCGTGGATGAGAACGTGGGCGCAACGGGCACCGCCCACCTTCTGGAGCACATGCTCTTCAAGGGGACCAAGACCCTGGGGACGAAAAATTACGCCGAGGAAGAAAAGGTCCTGAGCCGCATGGACTCGGTCATGGCCTCCCTGGAGACCGAAAAAGCCAAGGGGGAGAAAGCGGACAAAGATTTTCTCAAATACCTGGAAGAGACCCGCCGAAACCTTCAGACCGAGCACAAAAAATGGGTGGTGAAGGATGAGATCGAACGCATCTACTCGGAGAACGGCGCCGTGGGTCTCAATGCCTTCACCAGCCAGGACAGCACCGCTTACGTGGTCAGCCTTCCTTCCAACCGTCTGGAGCTTTGGGCACGGATCGAATCCGACCGTATCTTGAGCCCGGTCCTGCGCGAGTTTTACTCCGAACGGGATGTGGTAATGGAAGAGCGCCGCCGGTCCGTGGATTCCAGGGCCAAGAGAATGCTGATGGAGAACTTCCTGGCCGCTTCCTTCATGGCCCACCCCTACGGGCGGCCGATCATCGGGTGGGCTTCGGACATCCAGAATCTGGACAGGCGGGCCACCGAGGAGTTCTTCCGCACCTTTTATTCTCCCGCCAACACGGTCCTGGCCGTGGTGGGCGATGTGAACCCGGAAATGGCCCTGCCCCTGATCAAGAAATATTTCGAGAGAATCCCCCGGCAGCCTCTGCCTCCGCCGCTGAAAACCCGGGAGCCCGAACAGGGAGGGGAGAGGCGCATCCAGGTGGAGTCCGACACCAACCCCTACATGATCATGGGGTTCCACAAACCCAACTCCCCCCACCCGGATGACGCCGTTTGCGAAATCATCGAGGGTCTCCTGAGCTATGGCCGTACTTCCCGCCTCTACCGCCGTCTCGTGGAAGAGGAGAAGATCGCCGTTGGGGCCTCGGGTTCCAACGGCTCTCCGGGAGAGCGCTACCCGAACCTTTTCATCTTCTCTGGAACCCCGCGCCACCCTCACACCGTGGAGGAACTGGAGAAGGCACTGTTCGAGGAGTTGGAACGGCTGAAGAGGGAGCCGGTTTCGGAACCGGAGTTGCAGAAGATCAAGAACCAGATGGAGACTTCCTTCCTCCGCAAGCTGGATTCCAACTCCAGCCTGGCCTATTGGCTTTCCTACGGCCAATCTCTCTTCGGGACCTGGCGGTACGTCACCGATCGGATCCAGGCCTATGAGAAAGTGACCGCGGAGGATGTGCGCCGGGTAGCGCAGAAATACTTCATCCCCCGGAATCGAACCGTTGCCACCCTGGTAAAGCCGTCTGAATCCCCCTGAACGAAAGGCTGAGCAGCAGCATGAAGCATAGGGCTTTCCCCTTCTTGGGCATTCTTTTCTTTTTGATGGTCTTCCTTCCGGGCGGAGCGAGCGGCCAGGACGAGGACCTTTGGAAGCATCCCCATGACCTGAAATTTCCTCCCCTTTCCTTCCATCCGCCCAAGGCCTCCCGGACGGCCCTCTCCAACGGGATGGTGGTCTATCTCCTGGAAAACCCGGAACTGCCCCTGATCCGGATTTCCGCTCTGATTCGCACGGGCTCGATCTATGATCCTCCCAATAAAAGCGGGCTGGCCAAAGTGGCCGCGGCAGTCATGCGCAACGGAGGGGCCGAGGGCCGGCCCCCCAAGGAGATTGACGAAACCCTGGAGAATCTGGCGGCGGAGGTCGAATTCTCCATGGACATGGAATCGGGGAGCGGCTACCTCTTTACCCGGAAGCAGGATTTTCCCAAGGTCCTGCCGATTTTTGCCGACCTGCTCATGTGGCCTTCCTTCGACCCGGACAAGCTCGACCTGGTCAAAAAAGCGGAGATCGAAGCCATCCGCCGGCAGAATGACAACCCGGAAGAGATCGCCTATCGGGAGTTTCGCCGGGCCCTGTACCGGGGAAACCCCCGCGGTCAGGTTCCCACCGCCGAGTCCATCGAAAACATCAAGCGGGAAGACCTGATCGTTTTTCAAAGAAGGTATTATCACCCCACCACCATCTACCTGGGGGTCTCCGGGGATTTTAAGAAAGAGGAGATGGTCGCCACCCTGGAAAAGACTTTTGGGAGTTGGAACCGGTCGCTGATCGAAATCCCTTCGATCCCTTTCCCCTCCCCCCAGCAGGGAAAATCGATCTACTATGCCCCCAAGGAAACTCCCGCATCGACCGTCCTCCTGGGGCACCTCTCCCTTCCCCAGAATCATCCCGACTACTTCCCTTTCACGATTCTAAACTTCATTCTGGGGGGAGGTGGGTTCAATTCCCGTCTGACTCAAGAGATCCGGTCCAACCAGGGCCTGGCCTATAATGTGGGAAGTTTTTACAACGGCCGGGTGGGATACGGGGTCTTCGGAGCGCTCTGCCAGACCAAGTCTTCCAGCACCGCCAAGGTCATCTCCCTTCTCTATGAAATTATCGAAGGGATAAAAAAGAATCCGCCCGGGTCGGAAGAACTCCTCTGGGCCCAGAATACCCTGGTCAATCAGTTTATCTTCTCTTTCTCCTCTTCAGCGGCCATCGTTAGCCAGCAGATGAAGCTCGAGTACGACGGCCTTCCGGAAGACTATCTGGAAAAATACCGGGACCGGCTGGCCGCGGTGACGGCGGCAGACCTGCAGCGCGTCGCCCGGGAGGCTCTCCATCCGGATCAGTCCGTGCTGGTCGTCGTGGGACAAGAGAAGGACTTTGAAAAGCCTCTCTCCTCCTTCGGGTCGGTCAACCGGATCGAGCTGCCGAACCGACAAGAATAGAGGGAACCATGAGAATCCTTCTGATCCAGCCCCCCTACCCTTTCTCCGAATTTCCCAAGCCTTCTTCGGCCTTGATGTCCCTGGGCACCGTTCTGAAACAGGAAGGGGAGGAAGTGGAAGTCCTGGACCTGCTTTCCACCTGCTACTCCACGGAAAAAATTGACCGTCGTTTGGACCGATTTAAGCCCGAGGTGATCGGGGTCACCAGCGTGACCATGAATTTTTCCCCGGCCGTGCAGACTCTCCAGTACTGCAAGCGAAAAGTCCCGGAGGCCACGGCGGTCATGGGAGGGCCTCATGTGACCTTCACCGACGAAGAGACCCTGCGGAAATTTCCCGAGGTGGACATCGTCATCCGCGGGGAGGGCGAGGAGACGATGCGGGAACTCGTTCGAACCCTGGAGAAAGAGGAAAGCCTGGAAACAATCCGGGGCCTCACCTTCCGGCAGAACGGGAGGACCTTCAGGACCGAGGATCGCCCCTTCATTCCCGACCTGGACGCTCTTCCCATGCCGGACCGGACCCTCTTTCCCCTCTCGCGGTATCTGGCCATGCGCGTCCCGGTCAGCATTCTCTCCAGCCGGGGCTGCCCCATGGACTGCTCTTTCTGCGTAGGCTACCGCATGACCGGGCGGAAGGGGCGCTTCCGGAATCCCTTGAAGGTGGTCGAGGAGATCGAAGCCGCCCACCGCCTGGGCTTCGAAGAAGTTTGCATTGACGACGACCTCTTCACCCGGAAGCGGTCCCACGTCTTTTCCATCTGCGACGAAATCCTCCGGCGCGGCCTGAAGATGAACCTGTATGCCTTCGCCCGGGTGGATACGGTGGATGAGTCGCTCCTGAAGAAACTGAAGGAAGCGGGCTGCCGGATGATCTGCTTCGGCCTGGAGAGCGGAAATCAGAAGATTCTGGACCTGGCCCACAAGCGGGCAACCCTGGAAAAGGCCCGCCATGCCATGGACCTTTGCAAGCAGGCGGGGATATCCCCCTTTGGTTCTTTTATCCTGGGCCTGCCGGGAGAAACCAGGGAGACCATGGAGGAGACCATCTCCTTCGCTCAGGGCCTGGGCATCCCTTACGGCTTCCATCTCCTGTCCCCTTTTCCCGGGACCCGCGTCCGGGAACGGGCTGCGGAGTTCGGGCTCAAGATCCTCACCGACGACTGGTCTCTCTACGACGCCGACCATGCGGTCACCGAGACCGGCGGGGTCTCGGCCGCGGAGGTGCAGGACTTTGCCAAATCCTTCTTCGGGAAGCTGGGCGCCACTATCGAGGAGATGAAACGGGGAACCCTCGCCGGGACCTACCAGGGCCCCTTCCGGGAGGAGATGGAGAAGCGGGTGGAAGTGGATTTTGCCTGGAGACTCTTGTCCGGAGACCTGATCGAATCACAAGGCCGGATTCCCCGGAGCGAAGTTCACGCCGGGGATGGCCCTCTGGGCTCCCTTGCCCGACGCCTGGCGGCCATCGTCTCCCTGCCCATTCCCTTCGTCGAGGCCAAGCTCCAAAAGCTGGCCGCCCGAAAATATATTCTCGGTCATGAAGAAGACGGGTTGTTTACGTGGGAATGGAACGAATAGGGGAATTTGGAGTGCGGCGACACGTCGCGCCGGCCAGAGTCCGGAACAACGGCTAGTCCATCCAAAAGCGCCGTCTTGCCGGCGCACTCCAAAAATATCAGAATCCCGGCGCCTTCTTCAATGCCGAGTTTCCATTTCCTGCCGCATCTCTCTCGCCCTCACCGCCTTTTCTCGAGGACTTCAATTCTTTTGGCGAAGGCGCCGAGCGTTTCCCGCTGCTCTTCGATAAGCCTCTCNNTCCTGAACAACCTTCGTCAGAACCGCCACCACATCCATGGAGCTCAGCCCTTTCCGGTCTTTGGTCGCCAGCAGGCCGGGGACATCCTCGGCAATAAAGCCGACATGGCGTTCCGTCCGGTCATTCCGGTAGTTGAAAAGAACCGCTTTCAGCTCATGAAAAGTCGATAAAGCCTCGCCGGCGGAGAGGGCTTCTATATTTTCCTTGGAATCTCTGCTGGACGCGTTGGTCCATACGCCTCCCGTAGTGACATAGGCTCCGCTGGAGAGATGGAGCGGGTAGGCCGGGCTGGTTGTACCGATGCCTACATAACCTCCGTCCCCCATGCTGCTCAGGGTCATCGTCGGACCATTGAAATGGGTTCCAATCTGCCACTTCTTGCCCGACGGGCTGTAGGCAAGATAGCCCTGGGTTCCTTTCGGGTCCAGCACCGCATCCCCCACGGTGATATAGGAAAACCGATTACTGTTCACCTTGCCGGTGAAACGCGCCACTTCCACATTATTCGGGTTGGACTCCGGATTATGAACTTGCAGATAGGCATTCGCATCCCCGGAGTGGGACGAAGTGGGCGAGTTGACTCCGATGAATACCCGCCCGCCGGTCAGGAAGAAATTGTTTCCCGACCGCTCCCACGACCATGCCGCGAAGACGGTTCCCAAAACGCCGACGATCAGCAATCCGGCTGCCAGATAGGCCCGGAACCTCTTCTTTGAACCGTTTCCTTTTTTCATCCCGCACCTCCTATGATTTGCACCTTGGTTTGAAAATTGCGGCCATCTGGGCAAAGAATAATCTTACGCAGAAGATTTGCCGGCATCATCCCCTGCAAACCTTGTGCCACCGCCTTCCCGCTCTATCTTCTCATGATCATTAAAATAATCGTCTGCGTATCCTGAGGGATGTCAAAAAAGTGGATAACTGCGGGAAAGGAAGATGGCCCTTATCCCCGGCTCGGAGGTCTGCCCGATTCTACCCTCGACTTCAACGGGAAAGGAGAGTTCAGCCTTCCGGTTGATTATGGCGTTGCTCCCTCCTCTCAATCACGGGTCCATCCATCGCCATAAGGAAGAAGGATTTGAAAGGTAGACGCGGAAGGAATTCAGGACTCGGGATGCTGAAATGAGGAAACGATTGGCCAGGATTTTTTCTGGCGCCCCATCGGTTGCCCGGGTGGTTTTCGGCCGAAGCCCCTCGACACGAAACGGGGCGCAGGTCCGGTCCTTCCTTGATCAAGTCAGGACAGCCCCGGTTTCTTCATCCTCTGAGGCCGGCTGGAAATCTTCTTTTCTCACGGTCCGCCCTTCGCCGTCAAAGACGGCCCCTTGATCGATGATCAGATGGGTGGTCTCGACTCTTCCGTAGAGCCTGCCGGTGGGGGTGACATGGACGGTGGAGGCGGCTATGACGATCCCCTCCATCCTCCCGTTTAGGATCAGGGTGTTCACTTCGATCTCTCCCTGAAGAAAACCTCTTTCCCCGACAACCAGGGTTCCCGGCCCTATGATCTTTCCCTCCACATGCCCATCCAGGCGCACGACCCCGGTCCCGACGTGAATCGTCCCCACCACGGAAATTCCTTCCCCGATCATGGTGAGAGGCTCTTCCCGGGGCGTTCCCACCCGGCCGAAGAATCTTTTCTTCTTCTTTTTCAGCATTGAAGCGGCCCCCCTTCGGATGCGAATTGCGGATCAGGGCTTGGGAATTTCGGCGGATTTCTGCAGGATCAGTTTCCCTTCCTTGGAAAAAATGAAAACCGTGAGCATCTGGAAAGCTTCCTCCGGCGCCACGTCGAAAAAAGCCTCCACGAACTTCTTTCCGAGGACCGTAAAAGGCTTTCCCCTTTCCGCCGGCTGCGGGATCCCTTTCTCCAGCCCCATTTCCGCGGGGATCACGCGATAAGCGGGAGGGCGAAGAGACTCATTCTTGGCCACCATGGCCAGGGTCCCAATGAAGGGAGTCTCCTGTAAATTGGCCTGCACCAGCCAGAATCGCCCCACAAATCCCGCCCGCTTGGGCTCCCGGATGACCTGCATTTCTTCCACCTGCAGGGGAGGATACGCTTCTGCCGCGACCTGACTCAGCTTTTGGCTCAAGCCGGAGACTTGGGATTTCAGTCGGTTGACCTCATCCTTGAGGCGGGTGTTCTCGTACTGAAGAGTGACGGATTGGTAGACGAAAAAGGCCACCAGGACGGCGAAAATCCCTCCCCCGATCGCAAAATAGAGAAAAATTCTCTTCCCCAGTCGGATCGTCTTAACGGGGTTGAAGGAACGGAGAATGATTAAACGCCAGGAATCGAATTTCATAATTTCTTGGTTACGGCTGCAGGGCAAGCTTCACCTTATGGCAGGAAGCTAATGGATTTGGCTAGATTTGTCAAGGAAGAACTGGAAGAACTGTGACCGAACTGTGACCGGAAGAACTGTGATTCGGACAGTAGGCCTTAGACCTCAGACATCAGACCGACGGGGGGAAATGGCCCCGGAAGGGCATGCGTCAGTGCAAGGGTGACCGAATAATGGTTTCCAATCTCCAACCTTGAGCCCCGCCAGGAAGATTCCAAAGTCTGAAGTCTGAGGTCTGAGGTCTGAACTCTGCGGCTTCGATTCTGGTGTCTGGGGTCCAGTGTCTGAATTGCAGAAGGAGGAAAAAGTTCAGAAAAGGGGGTTCGGAGCCCGGAGTTCAGGGGTTACGGCCAGTCAGACTCATGAAAACCCCCTCAACTTAAGCTTTAGATCACTGGGGCTGTCGGCAAAGGCCAAAGCCTTCTCTTCCGATATTTGTCCACCCTCCACGAGTTCCTTCAAATGCAGGTCAAAGGTCTGCATGCCTTCCTGCCGCCCCGTCTCCATGGTTTTCTTCAGGTCCCCGAATTCCCCTTTGTAGATTTGCTCCTGAACAAAGAAAGTATTGATAAGAATTTCCACAACCGGAATACGGGCACCCGTTTCCGTAGGGATGAGCCTCTGGCTGATGATGGCTTTCAGACTTAACGAAAGTTGAGCCAGAATCTGGTGATGGTGATCGCGAGAAAAAAAGTTCAGCACCCGGTCGATCGTTTGAGTGGCGTTAGTCGAATGCAATGTGGAGAGAACCAGGTGCCCGGTCTCGGCGGAATGCAGGGCAAATTCGACCGTCTCACTATCCCGCAGTTCCCCGATGTAGATCACATTCGGCGCCTGACGCAAAGTGCTTTTGAGGGCTTCCCCAAAAGAGAAAGTGTCGATTCCCACTTCCCTTTGAGTGACCAGGCTTCGGTCATGCTGAAANNGCCCGATAATTGATCATGGCGGCCATGGTGGTTGACTTCCCGCTCCCCGTAGCACCGGTGACCAAAATCAACCCCCGGGGGGAAAGAACAAGTCTTTCCAAGATCGGCGGTAGATTCAGCTCGGTAGCCGCGGGGATTTTGGCGCGAATCTGGCGAATCACAGAGGCCGCCGTACCCCGCTGAAAATAGGCGTTTACCCGGAATCTCCCCCTATCTTCCAGTGAATAAGCAATATTGATCTCCCGGGTCCTTAAGAAGAGCTCCCATTGTTCCTGGGTCAGCAATTGCTGGATGAGATCCTGCGAATCTTCCGGATAAAGCGGGTCAAGGGACAATTCCTGGAGGCTTCCTTCCACGTTCATACGCGGCGGGGATCCGACGGCGATGAATAAATCCGAACCGCCCTTTTCTACCATCATTCCCAACAATTCNNCCCTTTGAAAAAGGGGGGACGGGAGGAATTTCCGGGACGGCCTTTTCAAAACGTTCGAGGGTTACGAAAAAAGTTATTTACTGAGCCGTTCATCGAGCAGATCCGGGTTGGTAAAATACATTTTGGCTTCTTTGAAGTCCACCTTCCCGGTCATGGCCAAATTCTTCAGCACCTGGTCCATCCCCTGCATTCCGATTTTTTGCGAAGTTTGGATAATCGTGGGGATTTGGTGAGTCTTTCCCTCGCGGATTAAATTTTTGATCGCGGGCGTGGCGATCATGATTTCCAGAGCGGCGATGCGCCCTTTTCCGTCTTTCTTTTTCAAAAGCACTTGCGATATGACCGCGGCGATCGCCTCCGCGAACATCACTCGGATCTGCTGCTGTTGTTGGGGAGGGAAGACATCGATGACCCGGTCAACGGTCTTCGGAGCATTCATGGTATGAAGGGTGCCAAAAACCAAATGCCCTGTTTCCGCGGCAGTAATCGCGAGCGCTATCGTTTCCAGGTCTCTCATCTCTCCCACCATAATGACGTCGGGGTCCTCCCGTAGAGCGGCTCGCAACGCATTTCCGAAGGACAGAGTATTGGAACCCACTTCCCGCTGGTTGACGATGCATCTTTGATGCTCATGGATGAATTCGATCGGGTCCTCGGCGGTGATGATGTGGTCCTGTCGATTCGCATTGATGTAATCGATCATCGCGGCCAGGGTGGTGGACTTCCCGCTCCCGGTGGGGCCGGTCACCAGGATCAGCCCTTTCTTTCGGTCGCATATTTCCCTCAGGGTCTGCTCCGGAAGATCCAGCTCTTTCATGGTTTTGATCTTAGAAGGGATATACCGGAAGGCCGCCCCTTCTCCCCGCCGGGTGTAAAACAGGTTCACCCGGAACCGGCCCACATTTTTCAATTCCAGGGCGAAATCGACCTCTTTGTCCCTTTCCATCCTTTTGCGCTGGTCCTCGGAGAGGATTTCATACAGGGTCACATGAAGATCGTCCCGTGTGAACGGCTCAGCGGCGCCATCCATGGGCTGAATGGAGCCGTTCAACCGGATCATCGGCGGATCTCCCACCGTAAGATGCAGGTCGGATGCCCCCTTTTCAATCGTGGATAGAAGAAGCTGGGCCATGTCTAATTTGGGCATTGCGAGTTCCTCACAGAATCTCCCGCAGATCTCTCTGCATGAACAGGCTTTTCCGCTTCCCCCTCGGCCAATCGGTCAACGCCCGCAGGGCTTCTCGCATGGATTGGGGCGAGCTGAAGGGGATATGCAGGATCATATTTTTGTACCGACCGGAAAACATCTCGACGATCCGGCGGGACAGGTCCTCCTTGCTGGTTTGGTAGAAGAGAAGCGGATTCTCCCCGGTGAAATGCAGCCAGAAATCTCCCAGGGTGAAGGAAGCGTTTAGAGACTGGGCAACCCCCGGGAAATACATTTCGATCTCATCTTCCACGAAGAAAGGGGGAGGGACCAGCCCCGTATTGCCCTGCGTCCTGGCCAACATATAGCAGTGTTGTTTGATCCACAATCCGTCCAGACCGCCGATGAGGAGACAGCCATACTCATTCAAGAGGTTTTGCAGGACATCGAGTAATGCTTTATAATCCCGGTTTTCCAGAGAAAACCGCTCCTCCGAAAAAGCGGGAACCCTGGTAATTTTAAACAGATCCTTCCCCAGCAGGTCCGCCGACCGGATTAAGAAGGGACCATCCCCATGGGAGCTTTCCGGTTGAATGAAAAAATAGCCAACTCTCCCGGCCCCTTTCCCTTTCATCCTTTGATCCAGTTTTTGCTTGATAGAATCGAAGGCTCCATACGGGAATCGATGCTCGGTCGTGAGCTCTTTCCCCCGCCGGTAAACGAACCGAGCTTCTTGAAAGTCTCTGTAGAGCCAGCAGCTTTCGTTCGGCGACATGCCGGACAGGAGTTCTACCAAAAGACCCCAGTATTTCTCCCCCTCAGAGACCCCCGGGGACCTCCCCCCATCAAAACCCAGGGGCTCGCCAAAGCTTTCCTCGGCCGCGGGGGCAAAGGGAGGAGAAGATAGCTCCTGTTTGATTCTTTCCAGGATTTTTTGGATCTTTTCGGGCATGGCCAGATGGAGCCGAATCCTCTTTAAGGGATTTAATTCCCGAATGGCCCGCAATCCGTCCTGGTTGGTGGGATCGGCAATGGCAAAATGGGTTTCGGCTATCGTTTCGTACAGGGGCAGGCATTGATACTTTTCCAATTTGGCCAGGGAGAATTCCCTGACTAATTGTGAATCGATCATATCGTAGGACAGCTCGATGTAATTCATTTTCAGCTGATTGCTGAGGGCCCAGTAAATGTGGTCTTGGTCGATTGCGCCCATGAAGATGAGCGCTTCACCCAGTTTGATTTTTTTCTCCTTGGCGATTTTCAAAGCTTCCTGCAGCTCCACTTCATTTATGAAATGCATGTCCAGAAGCAGTTCTCCCAGCCTTCTTTCCTTGGGCTGCTTCGGGTGAAGGAGCGCTTTAATCCTTTCCAGCAGCTCAGGCGGGTCGAAGGGTTTGGAGATCAGATCCTCGGCCCCCGCTTCGATTCCTTTGATGCGGTCCTCCGTAACAGCGGCTTCGGCTGCCAGAATCACGGGAATGTTCATATATCTTTCATCGGTTTTCAGGATTCTGCAGAACTCATACCCGTCCAACTTGGGCATTTGGGCATCCAACAGGGCGAGATTTACCTTTTCCCCCTTGAGTCTTTCCAGGGCCTCCTCGCAACTGAGAGCTTGAATTACTTCATAGCCATTCGGAGACAAAAGGAGGTCCAAATTTTTCAAGATTGTCATTTCATCATCGACGCAAAGGATCTTGGGTCTCATTTTGAACGGAAAACCTCCGGTGCCCCGCGATGGTGTGGCGAAAAAGCCTCTTTGATCTTTATCGGAAAGACCGGGATAATCTTGAAGGGATCTTGCAGAGAGGGAAAGCAAGGGAATTCGGGGCGTTCCGACGATAGAGATTCGTTCGGTGTTCCAATGACGGAGTAGATCGGCTCATCCCCACATGCGAGGGGAACACGGCTTTCCTCCCATCGTGGGAATCTTTCCGGGCGGTTCATCCCCAGGGAATGGAGGACACACGAGCAATGCCATTCTGGGAATCGGCGGCCCCCGGAGGAGACGCTGCTGCTTCCCTTTCCGCTTTCATCGGCCTATCGGCCTCTTCCTTTCCCCATTGCCCGCCTTCCGTACTCAAGAAGGCCTTTGAGGAAGACCAATATCGCAAGGATTGCCGCCGATGGCCGGCCGCGCTGCTCCGGGACGGAGGGCTTGCTAGGGTTAAGCACGCTTCCGGCCCGGGGCTTCATTTCCACGGCCGCCTGATTGGGGTCCGCGTACATACTTAAGAAGGCCTTCAGAGTTTCTTTATCCGCTGTCGAAATGTCGACATAGCACACCCCGAACCGGTAATAGCCCGACTCCCTGGCATCGGTATCCGCCCAGATAACCTTTACGACGGCCGCGATGGTGACCAATCCGGAGGAGGAGGTGAAATAGATCTTCATCTCAAGGTCCTCACCCGCATCCATCTGCTCGGAAACCGAAATCATGAAACCGTCTTCGCTGAAGTTTATGGTATAGCCGGGCCGGAGCCTGGAGGACCCGGCTCGGCGATACTCGACCGGCAACTGGACCATGAAGCGCAGATGCCTTCTTCTCTCAAAGATATATTGGTGAGTTGCGGGTTTATCGTTTTCCATTCCAGGGGGCTCCGGCAAAAATAAACTTAGTGACTTATCGGCAAAATCGGGGAAAAATCAAACGCCGGGGAAAGTTTCGGGGCAAAAGCGCGCCTACCGCGAGATTTCCATATTCGGTTTTCGAGGGGAGGATAAAAGGCGGGCCTGGCTCATGCGCATCAGGGGTTCTTCCTTAGGCTGGATTCAATCAGCTCGGCGAGGCTTCTCAAATAAAGGTCCTTAAGGGGGGAAATGATCCTGGCCACGATGACGCTGGGCTCGACTTTGACGCCAGCGGAATTCAGCTCATTATTTGCAAGGTCAAGCAAATCCGATAATATCTTGTCGGAATTCGCAAAAAAATCCTGGTCAAGCATGGCATCCATCTCCGAAAAGACGTTTTGAACAACGCGGCCGATTCGGCTTTTGAAGGAACCGGGGCGGGGGTTATGATGGGACCAAAAGGTCCCTGTTTGGCTTCCTTTCCCTATATCCGTTCCTGAATCAGATTCCCGCAAGAACACAAGAGGCCGCTCGGCAATTTACCATCCAATATATTTCATACTTTCCTTTGTGGCCAATAATAAAAATACCTATTTTTGCCGGGGAAAGCAAGTATTTCCTTCCGGGCCGGCCTTCCCGCCCCCGGATAGTGCCGCGGGAATCTCTTGGCACCCGGTAATGGAGGACGCCCTCTAGGTTCGCCTGTCTACCTGAAAGCTTTTGCCGCCTCAATGAACCTTTTGTTTTTCAATAAATATCTGAAGGAGGGATCTTTGAAAGGATCCGGCCGTTGTTCGCCGGGAATCATGTTGTTCTTGTATTCGCCCGCCGTCTTCAAATTCTGAACGGCTTGTTTCGTGTCGTTTAATTCGGCAAAGGTGCACGCCAGGTTATAGTAATACATGGGGAATGTCGGATCGTTCGATATCCCGTATTCGAGGGCCCTTTTTGACTTTTCCGGATTGCCGGTCAACCCATAGGCCATCCCCAAATTGTCTATCAACACCCGGCCTAAGTTCTTATGGAGGGTGGAATTTCGCTTTTCCTGCTCGAGGGCCCGCTCATAGTAAACAATGGCTCTTCCATAATTTTTCTTCAAATAGAAAAAGCTCCCATATTGGAAATTATCCATTCCCGACGGCAGATAATTCTCCAAAAGGTTAACAGATTTGATAAAACTTCTGAAAAGTCCCTCGTCCGCAGGTTCATAGCGCACCTTAGATAAATGGTAGTCAACCCAGGTATCGCCGTTGACACGATAGGCGAAAATATTCTTTTGCTTCAAACCTTCGAAGCCTTTGGCATCCTTCACCATGTATTCAAGAAAGGCCCACTGACCCTCTTCACTTCTTTTTACATCCTCTATTTTCATGGGTAATGTTTTCAGGCCCTTCCACGCGGATTCTCTTAAGTCTTTGTTGGAAAATTGACGTTGGGCGGGGCTTAGAAAGGCAGAAAAAATGACGTTCGTTTTGTCGTTCTGGGCCAATATCCTGCGGCCATTAAAAGCCGGATGGATTCCCCTTTCCTTGACGCGAAAGTCTTTGAATGGAAACTCCAAAGCCCAATTTTTATCGGGCAAAGAAAGTCTCAGGAGATCTTCATTTACCTCTTTCCAAGGAAGAGAGGTTTCGTCAGGCTCGTCCTTCAAGATACTCGAGGTAGGGTTATCGGAAAAACTGTAAGAGCCATCCTTCTTGGCCTTCCAATAAACCTGTCCGAAAGCCTTTTCGCTCGAGTTCAGGAAAGTCAAAGCGAAAACCAGTAAAAAGACCCAGATCGCCATCTCACTCCTCACGCATGGGTTTAACGAATGCGGCCGACTGACTTGAAGGACTTGCGGCCGTAGCGGATAAATAAACTCCTGTGATCATTCTCCTCTATCCCGATCCCCTTGGCAATGGTCCATTTGCGGATCCTTCCCCTTGGCATTACTCGGTATAAAAGTAATGGGGACCGCTTTCTAAATTTCTGCGAAAGCCCGATGAGCAAGATTAGATTGGCGGCTAAAATAAACATGGTAGAAAATTCCGGGACTGCATTGATCGTACCCCCCTCAGGGCTGAAAGGAATATTATCAGCGCTCGAATCGAGTAACTTCACATTCAAAAGATCGATCGGGATTGAGCCCACAGCAAGGGCTTGGAATTGTAGAACCGCCAGAGTGCCACCGCCGCTCATCCCACCGATAACACCCTCTAGAGCATCAGCCGTGAAGCTAACGGTTCCCTCCGTGTTGTCAATAGATCCAGGAATAAAGAAGGTAGAACCTCCAAACATTAAAAACGAACCTTCGCTGACGCCTATCGCAGAAAGAATCGCGGGATCGAAGCGGATATCGAACTGGAAAGCATATAGGTCAGTCACCGAAGAAATCTCCACATAAACGTCAAAGAAACCTCCCAAAGCGGGAGTCAAAAGAGGAGGCTGAATACCAACTATGGGCATCGCTCCAGCAGGAAGCGCGCCAAAAACAATGGCCAGAAATAAACCTAAGGCTATAGCGTAAATATTTCTTCTATTAGTTCCCATATTTTCTTCCTCCCATTAGGGACAACGGGTTCCAACGGGAACCTGCCGGGTCACTTGGACCAAATCCTTGACATCGACCAAACAGTCCTGATTCAAGTCGGCCCTGGAATCAAATCCCGCCTGACCACACCTCTTGCCGAAGGAGGCCTTCAGGATTGCCAGGTCAGCGCAATCGACCTTCCCGTCTACATTGACGTCGCCCTGCAGAGCAAGGGCATAGGTCTGGCTTTTAACCCTTTCGCTAAATCCCTCAAGGTCTGTGCCAAAGAATTTCAAAGTCGTCGCTGCCGGAATCAAGATGGGGGAGGTATAGACCTTCGAGGAAGTAGTGGGGGCTGTCCCGTCGGTCGTGTAATAGATCTTATCGCATCCCGGCCCTTGGGGATCAATACAGCTTAGGGTTACGGATAGAGGGGTCTTATAAACCCCTCCTGACGGGAAAACGGTAGTGATTGGAGGGAGTCGCGTGACCTCGGTCACACGACTCCCCATATCGTCATACGTGTAGGCGATTACCATATCTCCATAATCGACCCGCGTCAGCCTGTTCAGATCATCGTAGTAGTAATTCACGGATTGGGCATAGGAAGCGGTGATTGAGAGTAAGAGCAAAAATATCGCCGCTATGCTGACGACCAATAGTCTTCTCAATCTGGGGATCATTCTCATACCTCCGCAGAATAAAGATGATTTTCCTTCTTGGCCAGCTTTTTGGAGTCCCTAGCCCGGCACTATTATTTATATGGACGTCCCGGCCTACATTCATTTCATCCCTTTTCCATACTCAAAGCCAATGCTCACAGCGGTATAGATAACCCATCGTCCCATTATGGTAGCCATCTCTGCCCCGCCAATAGCGACCGTGTTCTCATGACAAGCTCCCGATCATGAGTCTCAAAGGAAGGTCAAGCAGATTTTCAGGATTTCAAATGTGCAAAT
>PMCE01000441.1:3448-8330 GCA_003154025.1 Syntrophaceae bacterium | reverse complement strand
TCCCGGCGATTACGACGGGGATGGAACTGCGGACTTGGCAGTTTACAACCAATCCACGGGCGACTGGTTCTTTAAATACTCTTCGGGGACTTATGGATATGACAGTCTGGGTGGTTCTGGATGGGTGCCTGTCCGATAGGGGTGTTAAAAGGGTTTGGAAAGATCTTGCAGGGCCAGAAATGGTTCTGCTTTTTGGGGGTTGACATCCTTCCCCTTTTTGCCTTCACTTGCTCAGAAGTGGGTTCCCCAATCTCTTGCTCGGAGGGATAGTGTGGCACAAAGATTTTGAAGCCCATTTCTTGGAGGAAGAGGAGTAGGGTTCTTTGTTGATCGTGAGCAAAAAGGGGGGAGGCTAATAACGCATATTCAATTGATGAACCTTCTTCTTGCATTGGCTTTAATCCTGGTTTCGGGTTGCGGTGCTGCTGGTGGTGGAGATAGTAGCTCCCCTTCAGTTTCCACGGGTTTCACGAAATACGGTGCCAACCCGATCTACGGACCCGTCGCCGGATACCGCGCCGTTTACAGTCCCTATATTCTGGTGGAGGATGGGACTTTCAGGATGTGGCATCAGGAATCAGACGTTCTGCATGATAACATCGAATATTCAACATCGCAGGACGGTACAACATTCGCGTTCGGGGGCATCGCTCTGACCCATGGGTATTTCGATCCGGCGGTCTTTGCCCAATCTGGGAATCTTTCATGTCGCATTTCTGATCGGGCTGACACATGGGACTGTCTGCACGTGGGAGATCCGTCAGTTGTGAAGGCCGGCGCGCAGTACTATATGTTCTACTCTGGAGCTGCGTCGACTGACGGAAGAGGAGACATTGGCCTCGCCCTATCCCCTGACGGCGTGAACTGGGTGAAGTATTCCGAGAACCCTGTCCTTCGGCGGACTCCCGGGAGTTACGACGACTGGTGGGCCCAACAACCGAGCGTTATCTATGACGGATCCCTTTTCCACATGTGGTATAGTGCCAAGCAGGATACGTCGCCGGTGCGCGAAGCCAGGATTGGCTACGCGACCTCGCAGGACGGGATCAACTGGACGAAACAGGGCGTAGTTCTTGAGAAGACCGTTGGCTCATGGGATAATGTCGGGGTGTCATCTGCTGAAGCGGTGAAGATCGGCAGCACATTCCTCATGGCGTATCAGCACAGCACATTGAGGGAATTTGGCATGGCTGTCTCCTCGGATGGGCGGACGTGGACCAAGTGCGTGGGTAATCCAATCCTTGTGGCAAACCCTGCGGGATGGGATCAGCAGATCACAACCCCCTTTCTCATGACGGACCCTGGCGATGATCAGGCTCGGCTTCGTATTTACTATGGCGGATGGCGCTACGGCGCGATGAGCCTCAGTAACCCAGCCAGTTTTGGACTAGCGATAGGCTTTGCAAACCCGATGTGTAGGTAGTCAGTCGACGACCAAAACCTGAGTCATTCTCTATTGAGACAACCAATTAACCATCCCCGGAAAATTGCAGATTTCATCCAGCAATCGATGTGCGTTGTTATCATCAAGGCTGAGTAGTTGCAGGTGCAATCCTTCGTGGGAAGGGTGCTTCTTGCTACCTGCCTTCAGAATGACCCTTGTGATACCTCCTATCCAATCCTTATTTGGGAACAGGCATTTATGATTGGGGCTCAATATCCCTCGCTTCGCCATGTGTTGCACGCCATGGTCATTTTCTTCCATGCAATGAACCTCCTGATTCTTAGCGACAGTTCTGACAATTACGGTCTGAAGTAAGTAGGGGAATCCGAGGGGATTGCTTTGGAGATTGTCGGGTAAGAAGTTTGATGCCATCAATTATCAATAGAACTCTTTGATCTTCGGGAAATGAATCCAAGAATTTCTGACCCAAGCACCTCCCGCTCGGGGAGATTTTGAGTGGCCCCCATGCAATCTTCCTTCCTGAACTCTTCAGGTGACAGATTTTGACAGGGGGGGGGTAGATTTCAAACCGAATTCAGCAATTGTGACCTCAAAATGAGGACAATTNNCTCCGTGGTATTTATTTATTTGAATATATAGATCTAAATAGCTTAGAAACCAAATATAGACCAGCCCAAGATTATTAGTCGGCAACCCAGCGCGACTTTACGGGTTTTGAGCCTATTGGGCCGAATGACTCTTCTCATCCCGAGGGTACAGAGTACAAGGGATTAGGTATGCTTCCTGCGCATCGAGCTAGCCCTGCGATCGTTCTTTTGCCGATCTTCACGCCACCATCGTGGCTTTAAGATTGATTCCCGAGAGTATGCATTCTCGGAAATTTAATGGAAAGGAGGTGAACGGAGGATGAAGAGATTTATTGTTCTGTTTGTTTGCCTGGTGTTCGCTATGACTGTCCTGGTGGCAGGGGGTTGTTCCAAGAAGGAGGAGCCCGCCAAACCCGCTGAGCCGGCGAAGACGGAAGAGGTGACGAAGCCCGCCGAGCCCGAGAAGAAGCCTGAAGAAGTCAAACCGGCGGAAAAGGCTCCGGAGAAAGCTCCGGAGAAGAAGTAATTTTTTGCAGTTCACCTGCATGAAGTAGGTGTAGGGGAGCCGAGAACCAGAAAGGAATAGGAAACCATGAAAAGAGCTATGGTTGTAATGGTGGCTCTGTTGGCTATGGTGGCTTTCGTGAGTGGAGTGATGGCGCAGGCTCCGGCCCAGACCAAGAAGCCCAAGGCATTGAAATTTGGCGGGGCCGTTGTGGGTTACGAGGCGGGAAAGATGATCCAAGTTAAAAGGGACAGTGGTACGGAAATGACTTTTAGCATAACCAAGAACACCCAGATGCAGGGTGAAGTGAAAGAGGGAGCCAAGGCAACGGTTACGTACAAAAAAGACGGTGACAAGATGGTCGCCACTGCCATCGCCGTGGCCCCGGGGAAGAAGCCTCCGAAGAATGCTCCTGAAACGGCTCCCGAAAAGAAGTAATTCTTTTCAGGCTGGTTTGAAAAGGCATAATCTCGAGAGGGGTTATGCCTTTTCCTTTTCAGGCCTCTCGGGCCCCGCCCTCTAACCAAGAAAATAGATTTTCAACCGATGGTTTATAGTCTACCTCTTTCAATCGGAAATCATCAATCCTGACCTTTGACTAATCTTCGCACTTTGTAGCAGGTGAAGCGGAGACTCTGACCAATACTTTTTCTGACAGTGCCTGCCAAGTAAAGTATAGGGCAGGACAAATAACCCAAGGGAAACCGATGCAGGCCCGCCTTTAGTCCCCTCTTACCCCGAGCCTTGTCCTATGCATCCCTTCCAACGAAAACCGCTTTCGCGTTGCGCAGGAATGGGGTGCGCTCTCTGCCGGCGGGAAGGCCTTCCCTTCCGAAAAGCCTTATTACCCTTGAAGGTTGAGGAAGAGAATCTGGTACATGACCACGGCCGCGTAGAGAAAACAGATCCCGAAAATGAAGGCTTTGACATATTTCAAATGGCTGCAGAGGCATAACAGGACGATGTTCGCCGAAACCACTATAAATTTCCAGATCCAAAAGCGATCTCCCCAGGCGTCCATGGCCAATTGCACGAGGGGGTTGACTTCTCTCCCCCCCTGATCCAGGATGATCATCGTGAAAAACGCGTCAAGGACATTCAAACCCGAAATCAGGGTCAAGGCGATGAGCAGATCGGGACTGTAATGCACCGCCAGAGAACTCCGCAGCAGCCCGGCTTTTCCCTGCCCTTCTCTTTTTACCACTTTTCCATGCTCCATTCCGGTTGAACTGTAACCTGGGTTTTCTTTGATTTTATCCTCTTCTGGATCAACACCGCCAACTGCTCAGGCTCACCGGTCCAACATCAAAAGGAATCCAACGTCCGCCTTCCACTCCCGAATTCTTGGAATCATCTCCAACGGGTCTCTCCGGTCCACCGGGCGATGTTGCCGAAGCGGTTTCAGGAAAGGGGCTTATTGCCAGTCCTCTTTCCTCCAGGGTATCCCCAGCCGTCAGCCGGAAATCTCCTGGTAACCAAGGGGTGTCCTTACGGGAAATTGGGCTCCCATCAATTGATCAGGCCGGCAGATTTCCGCGGTATAAAAGGAAGGGGTTTTATCGTTTTTCCTCTCCTTCCGATTTCCCATTCATAGTGAATGGCCATAAAATTTTCAAAGTCCCGGCAATGGTATTTGAGGAGAGACAGCTCTTTTACCCCTGCCCTCTTTAATTGGATCAGCACTTCCCTTCGAGTCATCATAATGATGGACTACATGGCAAGAAGCAGGCCAAAGGAAGCAAGAAGACAACCAACGAATTTTATTATCTATTGGCTTCTTCACTGGGCCCGGAATCCATTCTTCTCTATGGCCTATGAACCATATTAGGGAGGGAAAACCACAAGCACGGCTTTGGGAAAATCCGGTTGAATAGGTTACTGAACCACCATCTTGACCAAGTCTTTCGCAGAGAAGGGAATCCGGAGTGAGGCTCAACGCATCTTGCGGTGGAGGTTCACGTTTTTGTAATCCACGATGACCTCAAAGGCGGCGCGCAGGGCGGGGAGATAGGGACTCTGCGGAGAACTCTCTCCATTGATGGTCTCTACGGCAATCCTTCTTAGGGGTTGAAACGGACGGGTCAAGAGGTGGTATAGAGGGCCGAGATACTCCTGGAGGTGAGGGTCTTCGGGGGGAGCTGAAAAGGTGATCTCCTTTCCGTATCTCTTTGACACCATGACGAGCCGGGTCCCGTGATAAACCAGGTGGGTGCTGCCGATCCGGGGTGGCAGTGTTCCTTTGAGAAACTCCACTTGCACTCCGCATAAGGAGGCCGGGTCCGCGGCATTGATCCAATAGACAGCCTCTTCCGGAGGTTTTCCCCGCAGTCGCCGGAAAGCCTCGGAAGATACGAACTGGGGACCGCGGATCCCTTCAAAGAAATA
>PMCE01000441.1:0-3422 GCA_003154025.1 Syntrophaceae bacterium | reverse complement strand
TCCGGAATGGAGATAAGGTGCCAGTTGCCGGGAAAGAGTCTGACTTCTTTCCTTTCCCTGAGCCCGGACCGAAGACGGCCCCAGCGTCCCCGTGATTTCCTCTCCCTGGGCACCGGTTCCGGAAGTTTGAATTTGCTCATGATCGCCCGGCGGAGGGCAATATAGGTATCGTTGGTCAATCTTCCTTGCCAAACCCCTTCCCAGAGTCTTTCGGCCAGCTTTGCCGGCGCCTGGGAGAACCGGTTCAGGAGAGCGTTGAAGTCGTACCGTCCCGCCGGGTCTGAAAATAAATCTGCCATCCCGCCCTCCCATTCCAACCTGAGGTTTGACTTCTCTTCACACTCCTTCGAACTACCTGCCGGTGAATCCTCCGCCATCAGGTCCAGATCCGGCTCAAAGCAGAAAGCCACCCGGCGGCTTTCTGTCCCCACCCACATCAAATCTCCTTCCTGCATCAGAGTGTCCAGCCAGGAGGGATCGTAGGGCCGAAGACGGGCCGGAAAGATTTCCGCCTCCCACATGCCCGCTTCGGCCGGGTAGCAGAGAAGTTGTTCGATCCGGTCCTGGAGCCCTTCCAGGCTGCACTTCGCCTGGACGATCCCTTGATGGTCGGCCAGGAACAAAGGAAGACGGTCGATCTTCAGGGGTTCGAAGGACGGCTGGGACGCGGCTCGGGTGAGACGAAGAAGAATTTCGAAATTCTCGCGGTCGCAGACTTCCTCCGCTCCCCCACCCTCAACCAGCTCCCCCCGGATGATTCTTTGAGTATCGGCTAAATCTTCCAGGGCCTGCTGCACCCCATCCGGGTCGAGCCCCAGGGTATGGGTGAGAAAATCCATGCTCTTCGGCCCGTAATATTGCAGCCACTGGCCGAGAATCCAGGAGAAATCTTCTCCCCCTTGAGACGGCCACTCAGGATCACCCCCGGGCAGAGGCACTCCGCCAAATGATTCGATGATCACGTCCTTCCTTCGTCCGTAGAGCGATCCGACCGCTGGAGACATCATCTCCCGCGCTGCCACCAGGGATTCAGACGCCCCCGGCACCTGGAGGCGGATCAGTTTCTCCTTCCATTCATCCACCAAAGAACCCGGGTCCACGTTATGATCGCGCTGCATGGCCTGCAACAGACGCCCCCATTCCCCCCAAGGGATGAGCAGGCGTTCCACGGCCCAGTCGAGCAGTTCCCGCCCCGACGCGGGAGAGTAACCCGGGCTCAGCCGCTGGCGTTTTGACTCGAAACGCCCTACGATCTCAGGGGAAATGGTCGGACGCAGGCCCGGCTGAAGGGTGATCTCCCGTATCAGGCTGCCCGGCAAACGGGATACCTTGTCCGACGGGGGCCGGTCGTCCATGTACATGTATTGATTCACCTGGCGCCACCAGTCGCTGCCGGCGAAGGGGCTGGGATGGGTGGTCTTGACCTCTGTCCAGGTGATCCCCCCCGACTCCAGTTCTTGCAGGAGCTTCTTGAGACTCTGCAGATCGAACTCATCCTGCAGGCAGGTGCGCCAGGTCTCCAGGAGAATCGGGAAATCTCCCAGCGGCAGGACGGCATCCAGAAGCTTCTGGGATTGGAGGCGGCTCATCCACAGGGGCATCCGTTCTCCCCACCGGCTCCGCTCGAGAAGCAGCGCCCGTCCCGCGCATTCCCGGAACCGGGCCCCGAAAAATCCCGACCCCTCCAGGCGCACTCGCAACAAATCCTCCATCCGTCTGCTTTCCAAAAGAGAAAGCAGCTGCTCCCCCCGAATCTCGTGGGGGAGCAGGATCGCCAGGCTGTCGTTTCCCACGTAGAACTCCAGGCGGTGGCCGTACCTCGCCTCCCAGGCAGCACTCAGGGCCATGGCCAGGGGACGGTTGACCTTCCCCCCCCAAAGGGTGTGCAACACGACCATGTTGCCCGGAGCCCCCCCGGGACCGGTGCTCACCTGTTCGATCACCAAATGGTGCCGATGGGGAAGGGGGCATCCGGTCTCTATTCTCTGCCTAGCCAAGAAATCAATGAGCCGTTCAGCCGCTTGAGGGTCCATGCGGTAGACTTGCCGCAGCGTATCCGGGAAGGCAGGGTCCTTCAGGCGTCCGTCGGCTTCTTCCAAAAATTTTCCGATCTTCTCCGAAAAGTGAAATTCCCGGCCGCTCTCTTCGCCCTTCCAGAAAGGGGTCGCCATTCCTTTAGATGGGGCTGGAAGCACAAAGACATCGTTGTGCGTGATCTGGCGGATCTGCCAGGTCTGCGTGCCCAGGGCAAAGGTATCCCCGACCGAAGCCTCCCAGACGAACTCTTCATCCAGTTCCCCGATCCTGGCATTGCTCTTCTCATGACGGAGGTGGAAGTATCCCCGGTCGGGGATGACCCCCCCGGAGGAATAGAGGGCCCGCAGGGCCCCTTTCCTGGCCGTCACCGTGCCATCCAGGCGGTCCATGGAGAGGCGGGGCTTCAGCTCCCGGATCAGGGTGTGAGCATAACGGCCGGCCAGCATATTCAGCACCAGGTCGAATGCCCGGCGGCCCAGGTGACGGTAAGGGTAGCTGGTCTTCAGGACGGCATAGAGGGAATCCATCTTCCAAGCTTCCACCCCCGCCATGGAGACGATCACCTGCGAGAGGACGTCCAGGGGACCGAGAACCGGCTTCACTTCCTCGATCTCGTGTCGGAGGATCGCCGGAACCAGCACCGCGGCTTCGAGAAAATCCTTGGGATGGGTGGGGAAGAAGGTTCCCCGACTGACCTCGCCGACCTGATGGCCGGCCCGCCCCACCCTTTGAACGGCGGAAGATACGGAAAAAGGAGATTGAACCAGGACGACTTCGTCGAGATAACCGATGTCGATTCCCAATTCCAACGAATGGGTCGCCACGATCGCTTTCAGCTCCCCCGCCTTGAGCTTTCGTTCCACTTCCCTGCGGATCTCCAGGGAGAGGGACCCGTGGTGGGCGTAGGCCAGGGGCTCCTTTTCCCCCTCGTTGATCTTCAGGGTCAGAGTCTCGGAGAGACGCCGGCTGTTTACGAAGATCAGTGTGGAGCGGTTCTGGCCGATGATGCCTTTCAGTTCCCGGACGATGGGGTCCCAGGTCTGGCTCGGATCTCCGCCATCGGGGACCACCGGGGCGTAACGAAGCCGGAGGTCATAACTTTTTGGCGATGCGGAACGGACGATGGAGACCGGCCGGGGGAGGTAAGCGGGATTCTCGAGCGGGCCCTGAAGCCGAAACCCGCCCACAAACTCGGCCACCCACTCCAGGGGACGGATGGTGGCGGAAAGGGCGATGCGCTGGAACTCCCCCGACAGGGGGACCAGTCGCTCCACGGCGGTGATCAAATGGACCCCTCTTTTGTTGCCTACCAGAGCATGGATCTCATCAAGAATCACCGTGGAAAGACGGGTGAGCATTGACCGGGCAACAGGGGAACTCAAAAG
>PMCE01000501.1 GCA_003154025.1 Syntrophaceae bacterium | reverse complement strand
TCCCATGGCCTTTTTTCTTTCTCCGTGACGCGATCATGCGCAGGAGAGAGGGCGAGTGCAAAAAATTCCTGACCTACCAAAATACCCCTTGGGAGGCCTATTAGACTCTCTGACATGAGAGAACGAGGGGCCTCCCTTGGTAGGTTTGGATAAAAACAGTGAATGTCAAAGTGAAAGTGAAGGGGAAAACAAAAAAGGGGCGCTAAATTTTTTCCCCTTTCACTTACACATACACTTTCACTTCTTTTCCATCTCCACCAGTGCGTTCCCTTCGAATTTCAAAATCAGCTTCTCTTTGTTCCGGCTTTCCGCCACCCACTCGGTCGGTTGTTTTTCTCCCTTTTTCTTCCTGACCTCCACCACCCGATCCACAGCCTCCTTGGCCTGATCCATGCTCATTCCCGGAGAGACCCGGCCGTCGATGATCCGCTGGCACATCTCCGGGCTCCAGTAAGGATATTTTTGCCACAGTTTTCCCGCCGGCGTCTGGATGAATTCGGCATGGGCTTTCTGTGCGCTAGCCTTCTCTTGGTCGATTTTCGAAAGAACTTCGGCGGGAATCGGCTTGGGCTTCTGACTTATTCCTCCGGCGAGGAATACTACGAGGAGAAGAATGGCGGGCAGAAGAATTGCCAGGGAGGACCAAAGGAGTGTCGAACGGTTACCTGGCAGGCGGAGGAATCTCTTCCTCCCCTCGGCGGGAATTCTAGTCATACGATCTCACGATTCCCGGAGGCGGGGACTCGGCTTCCGGGTTCTTCCGCAACCAGTCGGCCCGGTGGATCACTTCCCGGGCGGTGGGAACGACTTTGTAGGAAGGGAGGTCTTGGAGGGGGACAAACCGAGCCTCCTGGGCGTCCGAATCCGCCTGCAAGGTGCCGCCCAGCCGTCGGCAGAGAAAATCGACCAAAACGTAGTGGTATGCCACCCGGCCATCGGGGTCGCGAAAGATGCGCTCCAGNNTCGCGGACCACGGCCTCCTTCATGGTCTCTCCCACCTGAACCACCCCGCCCGGGATGGACCATTGGCCAAGGCCCGGCTCCTTCCCCCTTTTCACCAGGAGGACCCGGTCCCCCTCGAAGAGGACGCCCCCCACCCCAATGATCGGACGATCCGGATACTTGCGATTCATGCCCACGGGAGAAGGCTCACGGGGAGATGAACTTGTACTGCGGATGTTTGATGCTCAGGACCGGACAATGGGCATGGTGCACCACTTTTTCGGCCACGCTTCCGATCAACGCGTGGGACAAACCGGTCCGGCCATGGGTGCCCAACACGATGAGGTCCACATCCTTCTCCTTGGCCGCCCGGACGATCTCCAGGAACGGGACCCCGATTCGAATCATCTGCTCTACTTTCAAGGAAGCCTTGATCTCCCGGGAGACGACCATCTCGTACTGATCGATCATCCCCTTCTGCCGCTCCTCCACTACATTCTGGCGGATGCCCTTAGGGATCTGAACCACGGCGCCTTCCCCGATGACCTCCTCGACGATGTTGCCTTCCTCCTCTGTGAGCACATGGAGAAGAAGCAGGTCTGCCTTCATGCACTGGGCCAGGTAGGCCGCCCATTCCATGGCAAAGCCGGAGTACTTGGAAAAATCCGTGGGGGCTAAAATCCGAGTCAGTTTCATACATCCTCCCTATTCCGAGTGTGTTGGCCGGAGTGCAAACTGCCTGGAGTCGGGAGTTTTTCGGGGACGAAAGAACCCCTCCCCCTTCCCGGGCTCTCTCCATAATTAAAACCCCATTTTTTTACCGAAGCAACCTTAATATGGACCTGCCGGTCAGTCTTTTTCCCGTCCTTTGACCACGATGTAAAAAACTAAAAACACGGCGGCCAGACAAATCCCCAGGGCCAAGAAAACTTTGGCTCCTTCGCCCCCCGGCCGTTCCCCGCATCCGGACAAACCTGCCCCAAGGGTTAGGATGGTCAACAATTTTTGCAAAAAAGTCTCCATGGCTCCTCAAATCATGTTGAGTTTATGGCGGATTTTAAATATATTTAAACTGGGCTGTCAAGGAGTTTTGGAATCTGGTCCTCTTCACTTTGAAGATATCTTTTGCCTGAGAAAGCCTCCAAGACCTTGACCGCCATCTTATTTACCGAAAGTGAAGGTAGACAAAGTTTTGGAATCTTCGGAAAAAATGAGACTCGGAAAATATCTCTGTATCATCCTCTCCCTTTTCCCCTGCATCCTTCTGCTCTCGGGTCAGGGGAAAGGAATTTTTGGCCAAGACGGGGGCAAGACTTTCGTCCAGCTGATAGTCAAGGAGAAGAAGATCAAGGCTGAGGTGGCCAATACGGAAGACGAAAAGTCCAGGGGCCTCATGTTTCGGGGGAAATTGGGGCCGGATGAAGGGATGCTCTTCATCTACGAGCGCGAAGAGTTCCTCTCCTTCTGGATGAAGAATACCCCTCTTCCCTTATCCATTGCCTTTCTCGACCAGCACGGCAGGATCGTCGACCTTCAGGACATGGAACCTTTCAACCTGCGAACCCATACCTCCACCCGGCCCGCCAAATTCGCCCTGGAGATGAACCTGAATTGGTTTCGGAAGAACGGAGTGAAGACGGGGGATGTAGTTAGAATGCCCACCTCCCTGGGGAAGTAGTTTCGGGTTTCGGGTTTTTGTTTCCTTGTTCCTTGATCCTGACTCCTGATTCCTGACTCCTGAATCCTGATTCCTGGCTCCTGATTCCTGTTTCCTCGGACCTCGACCTTCGTCCCTCGAACCTTTATCCCGCCTCTTTTCCCAGGTCCGGGTTCTGCGGGCAGGCGATCGGCCGGCCGGCTCGCAGCTCCTGGCCGCAGAAGTTACAGTAGGTGCATAGAACCACTTGGTCTTCTTTCCCCTCCTCCACCTTCTTGGGCCAGAAAGGATCGGTCAGCAGCTGCCGGCCCAAGGCGATCAGGTCGGCTTTCCCTTCTTCCAGGATGCGATCGGCCACAGCCCGTCGTTGAACCCGCCCCACGGCGATTACCGGGATGGAGACCGCAGCCTTCATCTGCCCCGCCAGGTCGGCGTACGTTCCCTCCGCAGCGGAGGCTTCCGGGATCGACAGGTTGTCCTTTTGCCCCCTTCCGGCCGAAACATCGAGAATGTCCAGCCAGTGAGCCTGCAGGGCTTTGGCCAGCCGGGCGCTCTCTTCAATCGTCGTCCCGCCGGGTTCCCCGTCTATGGCGCTGTGCCGGTAAAGCAGAAGGAATCCTTCCCCCGCCGCCTGGCGCATCCCCCTCACGAGTTCCATGGCCAGCCGCATGCGCCTTTCCAGACTCCCGCCGTAATCATCGTTGCGCCGGTTGGTCAGGGGGGAAAAAAACTGGTTGATGAAGTAGCCATGGGCCCCGTGGACTTCCACCCCGTCGAACCCCGCCTCCCGGCACTGGAGGGCGGCGGCGGCGAATTTTCCGACCACCGTTTGAATCTCCTCCCGGGTGATGGGGCGGCAGGCGCCCTGAGCCGAAGGAGCGACGGCTTCTCCTCCGAGNNGATGAGCGGTTTCAGCTTCTCAACCCAGCTCGCCTTGAGGAAGAGATCGACCGGGGTTCCGTGGACGATAATCAGGCCTGCCCCTCCCCGGGCGCGCGCGGCGTAATACTTCGTGGTCTGCACGTTCCGCAGCCCGAAATTCGTTACCACCGGGGCAAAGACGATGCGGTTTCGAAGGGCAACGCCTTTGATGGTGAGAGGATCAAAAAGACCGGGCATACCACCTCCCCAAAAAGGATACAGGCTCCAGGTTTCAGGATTCTGGCTTCAGACCAATGGTTCCTGCTTCCTGACTCCTGAGTCCTGATTCCTGTTTCCTGCCTAATCTCTTCTGCGGCCTCGAAGCGGGGGCGAATTTTTTTTGAGGGCCTCACTCTCCAATCTCTACTTCATCCAGGTTCCGAAACTTGTCGAAGTCTTCCTCCCGGTCCGAATAACGCTCTTTGATCTCCCGGACTCCTTCGAGACGGCCGAGAAAAACATCCAGCACCTCGGGATCAAAGTGAGCCGCCCTCCCCTCTTCCAGGATTCGCAGGACCTCGGGTTCGGGCATGGCCTCCTTGTACACCCGTTTAGAGGACAGAGCGTCGAAGACATCGGCCATAAGGGTGATCCGGCCTTCGAGGGGAATCTTCTCCGCTTTCAGCCCCCGGGGGTATCCCGTCCCGTCATACTTCTCGTGGTGCGTCAGGGCCACGACGCGGGACTTGAGCAGAACCGGAGCCTTCGAACCCTTCAGGATGCTCCCCCCGATGGCGGTATGGTACTCCATGATCTTCCGCTCTTCCGCGGTCAGGCGGCCGGGCTTTTGCAGAATGCTGTCGGGGATTCCCAATTTGCCCACATCGTGCATGAGGCTGGACCAGAGGATGGCTTCGACCGCTTCATCGTCCCAGCCCAACCCCCGGGCGATGAGGGCGCAGTAATGGCTCATCCGCTTAATATGGTTGGCCGTCTCCTTGTCCCGGTATTCCGCGGCCACCCCCAGGCGGAAGATGGTGTCCAGGTGGGCCTGTTTCAAGTCTTCGGTGAGTTCGGCATTCTCTATGGACACCGCTGCCTGAGAGGCCAGGGAGGAAGCCAGCTTCTCATGCTCCTGGCGGAAAGCAATCACCTGCCCCCCGCTCAGCGCGTTGATCAGCTGCAAAACCCCCACAACCTGATCCTCGCGGTTGAGCATGGGCACGACCATCATGGAGTGGGAAGCATAATCGGCCTTCTGGTCCCAGGAGGGGTTGTAGTGGTAGGGAGATTCAGGGGAAATCGCCCGTACGTCCGGGATGTTCAACACCTTCTTGGTGAGGGCCGAATACCCGGCAATGGATTCCCGGGAGACCGGCAATTCGAAGGACTGGTACAACTGTCGCATCCGGGCCTCGCCCAGGCGATCGCTCAGGCTCTGGCACTGGCTCACCCGGAAGATCAGCCGGTCGCCTTTTACCAGGTAGAGCGTTCCGCCGTCAGCCTGGGTCAGGCGGCGGGCTTCCAGCAAGATCGTGTCCAAGAGTTTCTCCAGGTCGTGGACGCTGGAGAGGGCGATCCCCACATTCAGGAGTTGTTCAAATTCCTTGGCGAAACGGGAATCATCCATGGTCTTTGTCCTTCCCCGGGAACTTTCCGGGTTTGCGGGCCCGCAGATTGGCTGATTATAGACTGGCCCACAACCAAAGACAAGAAGGATCGGGCCTCGAAATCATTTTGATTTGACACCCTCCACCCGGACATCCTATATTGAATACAAGCACCGGATTACAGATAAATCCCACTCCCGCGAAACGCGGGACCAAGCACCAAATCCCAATCAAAAACAGGGAGACTCTTGTTTGGGGAATTCGATCATTGTGCATTGAGTTCTTATTTGGGATTTGGTCCCGCGTTTCGCGGGATTGAGATTTGGAATTTTTAACTGGTCGGGGAGGATAGGGTGAAAAGGGGGCGAACCAGGAGAAGAGAAGGGCAGCGGGTTTTGGTGATCAGTGCCCACCCGGATGATGTCGATTTCGGCTGCGGGGGAACTCTGGCCAAGTGGGCCGGAGAGGGGGCGGAGGTCTTCTACTGCCTGTGCACCAGCGGGGACAAGGGGACCGATGACCCCACCATCCCCAACCATGCCCTGGCCCTGCAGCGCGAGAACGAGCAGCGGGCTGCGGCCAAGGTCGTGGGGGCCAAGGAGGTGGTTTTTCTCCGCAAGACGGACGGGGAGCTTCAGTATTCCCTCGAATTCCGCGGAGAACTGGTCCGGGTGATCCGCCAGGTCCGTCCCCACACTCTCTTCACCCACGACCCGGCCAACCGGGCTTTTGACAACCAGTACATCTTCCATTCGGATCACCGCGTCGTGGGAGAGGTGGTCTTCGACGCCGCCTATCCCGCGGCCCAGAACCGGAACTTCTACCCCGGCCATCTGGCCGAGGGGCTCTCTCCCCACGGGGTTTCGGAAATGTACTTTTTTGCCCCGGCGCAGCCGGACACCTGGATCGACATCACTTCGACCCTGGACTTGAAGATCAAGGCCCTTCGCTGCCACGCCAGCCAGATCAAAAACCCAAAGTTGATGGAGAAAATGGTGCGGACCTGGTTCGGGTCCTGGGGCCGGGAAAAGGGGTTCGCCTACGCCGAGCGGTTCCGGCGGCTGGAGGTCTTCCAGGATCCCACCGAACGGTTGAAGAAACTGGGGAAAACCATCAAGGAAAAGGGAAAAAGCACCAAATCCCAAGCACCAAGCGCCAAATAAATCCCAAGCACCAATCCCGCGAAACGCGGGACCAAACCAAGAGCATGGCTATGCTTGTTGGGAGGATTCGGTTATTGTAATTTGGGTTTTATTTGGAATTTGAGATTTGGAATTTGGAATGTGAGCTGCTATGGCCTCTTGGACTTGGAAANNTCTACGCGGAGCGACCGCAGAAGTTCTGGGATCAGTCCCGGTGCATTATCGGCGCCTTCTGGCACCAAAGGCTCCTCATGATGCCTTTCATCCCCTTTCAGGGTAGAGCGGGCATGCTCATCAGCCAGCACCTGGACGGGGAGTTCATCACCCGGGCGGTCAAGCCCTTCGGAATCGATTCGATCCGCGGCTCGACGACCCGAGGGAGCCTTTCCGCTCTCCGGGGGATGGTCCGGTACTACCAAAGCGGGGGCAACCTGGCCATCACTCCCGACGGTCCCCAGGGCCCCCGGCACAAGGTCCAGATGGGGGTGATCGAGCTGGCCAAACAGACCGGAGCACCTCTTTTTCCCGTCGCCTACGGGGCTTCCTGGAAAAAAGTCTTCAACAGCTGGGATCATTTCGTCCTTCCCCTTCCCTTCTCCAAGGTGGTGTTCCTGTGGGGCGAGCCCGTCTTCGTTCCCCGGCACAGCGACCGGGAACAGATGGAAGAGAAACGCCTTGAGCTGGAGGACCGGCTGCTTCGAATCACGGAGGAGGCGGACCGGCTTTTCCCCTCCAAAAAATGAAGGCTCTTCGTTTCCCCATCTTTTTTCCCGCCGTCTTCAAAAAGATCCGGGACGACAACGCCCTCTTCCTGGCCCGGGGGCTGGCTTTCGACGTCCTGGTCTGTCTGATCCCGGCCACTTTTCTGCTTCTGGTCCTCTTCGGGTTCCTCTTCGATTCGCCGAGGGAGGCCACCCATTACATGAGGACCTACATGAAATCCATGATCCCCTTCTCCAGTCAGGAGCTTCTGCGCGGCCTCTTCTCCGTCGTGCGGACGAAGAAGGTCCTGGGTTTGGTGGGCATCCTCGGCCTGGCCTGGACCCTGAGCCGGGTCTTCGGCTCCATCCGCACCGTGCTGGATGTCGTTTTTCAAGTGCGTCAAGGCCGGGGGATCCTCCGGGGCAAGCTCTTTGACCTGAAAATGATGCTTCTGAGCACCTTGTTCTTTCTGGCCACGGTCTTGGTCACTTCCATCTTCTCTCTCCTGAAAAAGATCAGCGCTCAGCCTCTGGAGATGAAATTCCAGTACCTGGGCACGCGCTATGAACTGGCCGGCATTCTTCTAGCCTTTTTCTTCACCGTTTGCCTCTTCTTCTGCCTCTACAAATATGTCCCTTTCCGGAAAATCAGGAACTCCACGGCCCTCTTCGCCGCCCTGGGGGCCGGGATTCTCTGGGAGCTGGCCAAGCACGGGTTTCGCTTCTATCTCCTCAAATTTGCCGACCTCAGCCAGGTCTACGGGCCCTTCGGCATCCTCTTCGCCCTGGTTCTCTGGGTCTACTACTCCTGCATCGTCTTCATCCTGGGAGCGGAGATGGGCTGGGTGTGGGAGAAGAAAGTTTGAAATGCGGGGTGCGGAATAA
Organism: Syntrophaceae bacterium; assembly: GCA_003154025.1. The sequence goes on along the minus strand of PMCE01000501.1, from coordinate 7,245 downwards.
ACAAAGAGGCGGAAGGACCAAGGATTCAGGAATCAGGCACAAGATCGAACGATTAGCCTCTGGCAACGGGAAGCCGGAAACGTTTTTCAATCCACAATTCGCAATTCACAATTTACAACTGGGATCAGGGTCAGCTGTAGGGGCCTTTTTCCTAGGGGGTGATGAGGATTTCTTTGTCGTCGTCTTTGGAAATGTGGGACCGTTCCATCTTTTCGATGATCTGCTCCGGGATCTTGGCCATGACTTCATCGATGGTGGTGACTCCCTCCCTCACCTTGTCCCAGGCGTCCTCGAAAAGGGTCTTCATCCCCGACTCCCGGGCCGCGTCCCAGAGTTCATCCTCGAAGGCGCCCTTGGCGATGAGTCTCCGGACTTTCGTGTTGATCTTTAGGAACTCGAAGATCCCGATCTGGCCGTAAAAGCCCGAGTAGTAGCAGTTGGAACAGCCTTTCCCCTGGTAATAGTGCTCAACGGGGGGCAGACCCTTGTAGGACCGGGGGTTGGGGGGGTCCACTTCCGTCTTGCATTTCGGGCAGATCCTCCGGACCAGGCGCTGGGCCAGGACGCCGGTGATCGACGAACTCACCAGGAAGTTGGGGATGCCGATGTCCACCAGGCGGGTTACCGTGGAAACGGTATCGTTGGTATGCAGGGTGCTGAGGACCAGGTGCCCGGTAAGGGCCGCCCGGATGGCGATCTCCGCGGTCTCCAGGTCCCGGATTTCTCCCACCATGATGATGTCCGGGTCCTGTCGCAGGATGGAGCGAAGGGCCATGGCGAAGGTATAGCCCACGTTGTCGTTCACCGACACCTGGGTGATGCCCTCGAATTTATACTCCACCGGGTTTTCCACGGTGATAATGTTCTCCGTCTCCGAGCGAAGCTGATTCAGCCAGGCGTAAAGGGTTGTCGTCTTCCCCCCTCCCGTGGGTCCGACGACCAGAAGCATCCCCTGGGGTTGGCTGAAGATCTCGATCAATTGGTTCAGAATGCTCTCCGGGATCCCCAGATGGGTGACCGGGATCAGACCCGTGTTCCGGTTCAACAGCCGGATGACCACCTTCTCCCCGTAAATGGAGGGCAGGGTGGAGATCCGCAGGTCCACCTCCTTCTCCGCCAGTTTCATATAGCTGTTTCCGTCCTGGGGAAGGCGCCGGTTGGTGATGTCCATGTTGGAGATAATCTTGATCCGGGAGATGACCGGGTTCTGCACATTCTTGGGTACCCGGAGAACGTCGCGAAGCTCGCCGTCCACCCGGTACCGCACCAGGACATATTTCTCCCGGGGCTCGACATGAATGTCACTGGCCCGGGATTGGATGGCATCGACGATGATCATGGTGACCAGCTTGACGATGGCCGGGGCTTCGCTGGACTTGTACAGGGACTGGACGCTGATCTCTTCTTCCGGGGAATCTTTCTTGAACTCCACTTCCTCGAACTTGGGCATGTCCTTCAGGAGATCCCAGACGTTCTCCTCCGCGTAATTCTTCTCGATGGCCTCCANNGTGACCTCCCCGATGGTCTCGTAATCGAGGGGATCGGCCATGGCCAAAACCAGGGTTCGACCGTCCAGCTCCAGGGGCAGGACCACCTTCTTTTCCACCATCTCTTTGGGGAGGAGCGATTTGAGCTCAACGGTGAGCCGGCGGGAAGAACAATCCACGAAGGGCAGGGAGAGCTGCTTGGCCAGAGCTTCAGCGATCTGTGTCTCCGTGACGTAGCCCAGTTCAACCAGGATCTTTCCGATCCGTTTGTTCTTGCTCTTCTGGAGCATGAGGGCATGATCCAGCTGGTGCTGGTCGATCAGCCCGGCCTCCATCAATATGTCGCTGATTCTTTTCCTTTGCTTGTACACCGGGGCCTCTGGGGGTCGTCTTCCTTCCGGGTTAAAAGGTCCGAATAGGCAAGGTTGTCCTTCTTGAGTAATAGGAATACTTTTCGCCGGCCCGTTTGTCAAGCGATTTTTCCCTTTTTCCCCCTTTTTTTCCCTTCTGATCCCCACTTTTTTCTTTTTTCTCCCCTTCCCCCCCACGAGTTCTCTTAGAAGGATGGTGAAATCTGCGCCGGTCAGGAAAATTTAAACGGCCAAATACCGGTAAAGATATATCAGAATGATAAAGGGCGGGGCAGCATTTTTTTGAGTGGCTGCTTTTCCCGGGATTCGTCCCCCGCCTTTGCCGCACAGAAGCCGCCCATGTCCCTCCAGTCATAACCCGGGAAGAGCCGGTTCGGGGGGGTCCGCCGGCCTGCCGTAAGGGCCTTCAGCCGTGAGAGCCGGTCCTTCAGTTCGGGATGGGTTGAAAGGTAGGAGGGAAGCTTCAGGGATTTTTCATTCTCCCTCTGGATCGTCTCAAAAAAGGTGATCAGCCCTTGAGGGTCGATGCCCGAAGTCATAAGCATGCGTACGGCTTCCCGGTCCGCTTCTTCTTCGTTCTGTCGATTGTACCTCAGCATGCCCAGGGCCGAAGCGCCCTCCAGTCCGTAGGCTAACCCCGTGGCATCCCCCGTCGCCGCGGCCAGGATGAGTTTTATGGAGAGCTGCTGTAAGAGGGCGCGCGTGGCGTGGCGCCGGAGGATATGCTGCATCTCGTGGGCCAGGACTCCGGCCAACTCCTCGGGGGTACGCGTTCTTTCGAGCAGGCCCTGGAAAATGACGATGGTCCCCCCGGGAGCGGCAAAGGCATTGACCACAGGATGGTTTACCACCATCACCCGAAACGAATAGGGAGACGGGGGGGCCGACGCGCTCAGCATTCCCAGAATTTTTTCCAGCTTCTGNNTCCTCCAGGGCGACCGGGATATGGGGGGTGAGGAACGAAGCCAGGGCCGGGATCCCCCAGAAGTAGAGGCCCGTGGTGACCCCGACCGCCCCCATGATGGAGAGAAGAACGACCGCAGCCCATTTTTTTCTGCGGGCCGGAGGGCGGAATCGTCCTTTCCATTCCGGCGAGACTTCCTTTAACCTCCTCACGAAGATGGAGCCGGGGACCTGGAGGATCTCGGGTGTATTCCCGCCCCTCTCCAGCCTGATCTGCTCCTTTCCGTAGAAACTCTTGGATTGCCGGATTGCCTCGAAGGGCCAGTAGAGAGCTTCCCCGTTCTCCAGGACGATCCGCAAGCCGGTTCGCGTAAGACAGACCTTGGCCCGCCGGCGCACCGCCGTCTGGCCGTCCAGGTAATGTCCTTGGAGTTCGGCTGCCGGGGGAATCTGATGATTTTCGAGGTTTGTGGATATATCCTGCATGGCCCCGTCAGGAAGTTCGAAGCTTAAGAGATCGCCTGGTTACGGGTCACTCGTTGTTGCTTGCTCGTTGCCACCCGGGTCCCCGAACCGGCTGCCAGAGACGAGTAACGAGGAACCAGCAACGGGGAACACCTTTTGTTACGACCCTAGATCCAACCCGGCATCCATGAATCCAGCCAGGATGTCCCCGATAGCCGTGGCGTCTTGGGCATCCTGTCTGATCATCGCCGGGTCCACCAGCCCGTCCAGGGTCAGGTACGCGAAAGTGAAACGGATCTTCCGGACCATCACCCAGGACCAGGCCAGTCCCAGAGTCAGGATCAGGAGGAGAAGATTGGTCGCGTGTAGGGCCAGGAATCGTCTTCCGGTCACGGTGGAGCGAAAATGGATGGCATCCAGGTGTGTATGTCCCCAGAAATACCTTTGCTTTCCGGCCAGGAACCAAAACCAGCAAAGACCCAGGGTCGGGAGGGTCATCAGCACGGCCAGCAGGAAGGGCTTAACCAGATCCCGGCCCCTTCCGTCGAACTCGAAACGGTGATTGCCGAAGTAGGCGTGGGCCACCATGAATTCATGGAGATTCGTGGTGTAAAAGGGGTAGTAGAATCCCAGGGTCAGCAAGGTCAATATGCCGCCCCCGAGGAAGATTTTCACGAATTCCCAGGTTTTCCCCCGGAAGGAAAAATGGATTCCCCGCCAGGATGTCCGGCTGAGTCGGTAGCGTCGAGCTCCCACCATGGCCAGGGGGATGAAGACCATCAGCAGGTCGTAAGTCAATAACATACAAATGACGCTTGCGGTTTTTTTGGGTTCCAGGAAAAGGGGCAAGATGTTCAAGAGCGTCACGGGGAGGGTGAAAACCAGCATGGCCTTGAAAAAGCCGATCAGCAGTTCCTTCCCCGTTCCATGGTATACGAAGCGGTCTCCTTCCATCTCGGTCCCGCCCCAGAGGAATCTCCGGACTTTGGTCTTTCCCCAGAAGGAATAGAAACCCAGCGTGATGATCGTCAGGAAAGCGTTGAGCACGTGGATTCCGAAAAGCGGCCATCCCGCCCCATGAAAAGAGAGGCTCCGGGTTTCGATCAGATCCGTCTTCGGTCGAACCTGAACCGTGACTTCGCTCTGCGGCCAGTAGGAAGGCGCGGAGATTGCCTCCGGGCTCGGCCTTTCGAAGGCCAGGCCTTTGTGGCCTTCCAGCTTTCGCCCGCAAGATTCGCATTGCTCTTTGGGAAGCTGCATCAAGCCGCACTTGGGGCATTTTACGCCGTACATCGTCCTTCTCCTCCCCGAACCGGGGTCATCTCCTCATGGCCTGAATGACGGGCATTTCCTGCCTGATTTTGCTAACGTTTATAATATTATGTCGGTAATCCCGGCTCCAAACTTAAGCCTAAAGACTCCCCCTCCCCCCTTCCCACGATTCCTCCGCCATGGGGGATCGATCTCCCGGCGAGTCAGAAGGGTAGCGGCCTTCGCCCGGAAATGGTTTCCCCCCTCCCAGCCCCGGGTAGGCGGGACTTCGATCCTCTCAAAAAGGTGATCCCCTCAAAAAGGTTGACCATTCTTCCACGGGTGCTATAAACTAGATGACGATAAAGAGTTGACCTATTTATTTCACCGGAGGACCCGCTTGGCTCGGAGAAAGTTTCCCTTCTCTCTGGGAAGAAAATGGGTGTACCTGGTTCTGCTGGTGATTGCCGGCCTGGTCCTCTTCCTCCTGTACGGCCTCCCCTACTTCTCGGCCCCCCGCCTGTCGAAACCCCAGCAGCAATGGCAGGAATTCTCCCAGGACGCCCCCCCAGGCCATCCCCTGGAAGTGGTAAGCCACGGGTACCGGATGATCCGGGCCTACCGGAGGGAGGCTCCGGCCAGCGCTCCGGGGGCCGCCTCCCGGACTATTCATGTCGTAGAGTGGGAATGGAAGATCACGGTGAAGAACAAGACGAACCGGGATATGGAAGTCTTTGCCAATTATTACCTGGTCGACGGAGACCATCTAATGGTGGACGTGGACTCGGCCATCCTGCAAAAACCCGCTCCGTCGGGAGAGAACGTCGCGATCATTCACCAGACCGAAATGGTGTACGAGGACCTCCCCCGGGTGGTCACCGGGGTTTGGGAGATTTCCTGGGAAGAGGGAAAGACCGTGCAGAAGATCCGCAGGAAAGGGTTTTAGTCGCATCGTCGTGGGGCCCGCCCTCGAATCGTCCGGGCCATCCAGAACGCGGTGCGGGAAACGAAGGAGCAGAANNTGCGGTCTCTGACGGCACCCCGGCAAGGCTGTTCGAACTTCCCATGATTCCGGAACGGATTCGGGACGCCATGGCTCAATTCCCCCGGAGATCGTATTAGACGAGGAGTATAATAAATAGAGGCGGTTCCCGAAACGCCCCCCATCGCTTCGATCAGACCTTTCTTTTCAGACGGGAAAAGGGATTCGAAAGGATAAAACCGATAATGGAAACGTACCTCGCCCGGCAGCCGATTTTCGACGCCAACCAGAAGGTCTTTGGGTATGAGCTGTTCTTCCGTTCCGGGATGGAGAATGTGTTCAGAAACCCGGACCCCAATCAGGCCACGTCCAAAGTGATGGTGGACAGCTTTTTTCTCTTCAACCTGAACGACCTCACCGGCGGCAAGAGAGCCTTCATCAACGTTCCCCGGGATATTCTTCTGAAAGAGTACATGTTCTTCCTTCCCAAGGAGCAGGTCGTGGTGGAACTGCTGGAGACGGTGGAACCCGACCCCGAGGTGATTCAGGCTTGCCAAAAACTGAAACGGGCCGGGTATCTGATCGCCATGGACGATTTTGTGTACCAGGAGCGCTATCGACCCCTGCTGGAGGTCGCGGATTTCGTGAAGGTGGATTTCCTGGCCACCCCGGCGGATGCGCGGAAGGACCTCCTGCAGAAGATCTCCTCCCTGAAGGTCCGCCTCGTCGCCGAAAAGGTGGAAACCCCGGAGATGTTCCAGCAGGGTTTGGATGGCGGGTTTGCTTTTTTCCAGGGCTACTTCTTCAGCAAGCCGGTGATCGTCGTGGGAAAGGATATCCCCACGTTCAAGGCCCATTACCTGCGGCTGCTCCAGGAGATCTACCGGCCGGGAATGGATTTGAAAAGGCTCGACGAAATCATCAAACAGGACATCGCCCTCACCTATAAGCTCCTCCGGTACATCAATTCGGCCTTCTTTAGCCTCCCGAACAAGATCAAATCCGTAAAACAGGCTTTGGTTCTACTGGGGGAAAAGACGATCAAGAATTGGATTTCCTTCATTGCTTTGGCCAGCATGGGAGCCGACAAGCCGGAGGAGCTTTTGGTCATGACCATCGTCCGGGCCAGATTCTGCGAGATGCTGGCTCCTTATTTTCATCTTGCCGACCGGAGAGATGACTCCTTCCTGATGGGCCTTTTTTCGCTGATCGATGCCTTCCTGGACCGGCCCCTCTCCGCCATTCTGGCGGATATCCCCATCGATGACCCGATCAAAAAGGCCCTTTTGGGCGAAGCCAACTCCTTGGGAGAGATCTATCAATACAGCCTTTCTTATGAAAAGGCTGCCTGGGGGAATCTGGAACAACCGATCGTGGCCCAAAAGCAGGAGATAACCCCCTTCTCTCTCTATTTGGACGCTGTGAAATGGGGACAGAAGCTGTACCTGGAGTCCAAGTAACCCTTGAGAACAGGCATCGATAAAAGCCCGCCCCGCGCGCCCGTCCTCACCCAGACTTTTGCTTCCGAAGAAATCAGCCCCGGAGACACCTGGAAAATCTACCTCCGGGCGACGGACCCGGAAGGGGGGATGAAGGCCATCCACGCTACGGTCGACCAGCCGGGGAGGGGCCAGCAGGCGACCGGCCCGATCCCCATCCCCGAAGACCAGCGGCGGGAGCTGTCCGGGTTTCTCCACCTGAATACGGCCGGCATTCAGGCGGGGGCTTTCTTGAACCTTACCTTGACCATCCAGGTCCGGGACCGAAACGGACATTTCAGCCAGCC
>PMCE01000413.1 GCA_003154025.1 Syntrophaceae bacterium | reverse complement strand
TTCGCCCCGTGGCGGATGATGCCGGCGAACTCCGCCGCTTTCCCGGGCATGAAGGCGGGGGTGTCGACGAGAGTCAGCAAGGGTATACCGAAGCAGTCGCAGAAGCGGACAAACCGGGCGGCTTTGTCCGAAGCGTTGATATCCAAGGTGCCGGCCAAAACCATCGGCTGGTTGGCGATCACCCCGATGGTATGGCCGTGCATGCGGGCGAATCCCACCACCATGTTTCGGGCCCAGTACTGATGGACCTCGAAAAAATCGTGGTCGTCGACGATTTCTTCGATGACCTTGATCACATTGTAAGGCCGTTTCCCATCCACCGGAACAACCTGGAACAGTTTTTCATTCTTGCGGTCCAAGGGATCCCCGGAGTAGCGGACGGGAGGGCTTTCCCGGTTGCTGCTGGGCAAAAAGGACATCAAACGACGGATCTGCTGAAAGCATTCCTCCTCCGTCTGGGAATAAAAATGAGCCACCCCGCTGATATAATTATGAACCTTGGCTCCGCCCAGTTCCTCGTCGCTGATCTCTTCGCCGGTGACCTCCTTGATGACGTTCGGCCCGGTGAGAAACATGCGGCTGATCCCCTCGGTCATGAATATAAAATCCGTGATGGCAGGCGAGTACACTGCTCCTCCGGCGCAGGGTCCCAGAATGGCGGAAATCTGGGGGATCACCCCCGAATAGATTGAATTGCGGAAGAAGAGGCGGGAATAGCCGTCGAGGGCATCGATCCCCTCCTGGATTCGTCCCCCGCCGGAATCGTTTATTCCGATCAGGGGGGCCCCCACTTTGGCCGCCAAGTCCATGATCTTTACAATTTTATTGGCATGAGCTTCTCCCAGCGAACCCCCCAGGACGGTAAAGTCCTGGGAGAAAATGAAGATCTGCCTTCCGTCCATGGTCCCATACCCGGTGACCACTCCGTCATCCGGGGCCTCCACCTTGTTCATCCCGAAATACTCGCAACGGTGATGGACGAACATATCCGTTTCCATGAAACTATCGCGGTCGAGCAGTTTAAGGATTCGCTCTCGGGAGGTGAGCTTTCCAGACTGGTGCTGCTTTTTGATCTTGTCCGCGCCGCCCGCGAGCTCGATCTTGGCCTTCTGATCTTCGAGCTCTTTTAACATTTTCTCCATGGCAGGGTTGGTTGCCATCCGTGTTCCTCCAGGATAGAATTGAGTAGGATGAATATCAGGAAATATCAGGATCATTGGGGTTTGTCAAGATCTTGTTGGCAGGGACAGAAGGTCCGTGTTATAAATAATTTGAGCCTAATGGCCCCCGAGAAGAGGGCCGAGAAGACGGTTTCCACAGGCTGCCGATGACTGGACGCTATTCTGAAACCCTGGGCCAGTATTTAAGGCGGGAGCGGGAATCCCGGAGCATTTCCTTGGAGGAGGTTTCCAAGGGAACCCGTATCAGCCTTCCCATCCTGGAAGCCCTGGAAAGAGATGATTTCGAGTACGTCCCCCAGAAGGAATTCCTCCTGGGCTTTCTGCGGGGCTATGCCCGCCACCTCGGCCTGCACCGGGACGAGGTTTTGCGTCGCTATCGAATCCAGACCGAGCTTTCCAGCAGGAAAGAAAAGTTTCGCCAAATGTCCCTCTTTCCGGGGACGGTCCCGTCCTTGGAAGAGGTAGAGGAGGCCGCTACCGAATCCCCACAGGCCCTCCCCCCTAGAGAAAAAAGAAATATCCCATGGAAGATCCTTCTGCAGATTGCCATCGTCGTCGCGGCTCTGGGGCTTTCTCTTTACCTCCATCAAACCCTGAAGAAATCGGGGCACGGAGAACGGGATTCTGCTCCCGGAGGACCTCACTCGGAGAATAGCAGGAAGGGTGGATGATGGCCTTTGAGCGCGAGGCAAAAGGGTGGGATTTTGATACTTTTCCCCTTCGAGGAAGAAAAGTTGCAAAAAAACAATAGCCTCAAAATGTATTGTGTCAGGTTTGCCACATTTTCCCGGGGAGCCCTCCGGTTTGGGAATCTTCCCCCTGGAGGAAGATGGGTAGGGGAGATAAAACCTTCATTATTAGAATATCTTAGAATTTTCCCCCGGGCATCTGAAAAAATAAATCTTTTTTTTGTAGGTATGGCATTAAAATTGCTAAATCAAAGACCTGAAAACATGAAATTCGACAAGGAGTTTCCTTAATGTTATATCAAACCACGTTGCGAAACCCGATCCTTTGTTCGGGAATCGGCTTGCATTCAGGCTTGGCCACTGAAATGACCATCCGCCCGGCCGCACCGAACACGGGGATCGTTTTCATCCGCCGGGACTTAGAGAAGAAGATCAGGATTCGCGCTCATATCGACAATGTGGTCGATGCCACTTTGGCCACCACTATCGGCCAGGAAGGCGTGAGAGTATCGACGGTCGAACATCTCATGGCGGCCTTTGCCGGGGTAGGAGTGGATAACGCGGAAGTGGAACTGGACGGTCCGGAAGTACCGATCATGGATGGAAGTTCCGAGCCCTTCAACGCCTTCCTGAAAAATGCGGGGATCCAGGTCCAAGATAAGCCGAAGAAATTTGTCATCATCAAGCATCCGGTAACGGTTATCGACGGGGACCGGCAGGCTACTCTTTTGCCCAGCAGTGATTTCAAGTTATCCTATACCATCGATTTTCGGCACCCCCTCATCTCCAATCAGTTTTACCTCATCCAGATATCGAATGGAAACTTTGAGCGGGAAATCTGCCGAGCTCGGACTTTCGGCTTTTTGAAGGAATATGAAACCCTGAAAGCCAGAGGGTTTGCTCGGGGAGGGTCCCTGGAAAACGCTGTCGTCGTCGGTGACTCGGGGGTCCTGAATGAAGGTGGGCTCCGTTTTACCGATGAATTCGTCCGCCACAAGATTCTGGATTCCATCGGAGACCTATGGCTTCTGGGAGCCCAGGTCATCGGGCATTTCATCGGCTACAAATCCGGCCACACCCTGAATCACAAACTGATCCATAAACTTCTTGCCAATAGAGAATGGTTTGATCTCCGAGAATTTTCGAACGAGGAAGAAATTCGAAGACTGCGGATCACCCCGCCCACCCACCATTTTTAGGATTCTGTTCAGGAGGTCCCCCGATCATCTTTTCCCGGAACGATCGGCTCCCTGCGGCGGAAGGGGCCCTTCAAGGGGTTGGTTTGCCCGGCTTGCGTCGTGCGGTTCTCTTTTTTCTCTGGCCCTTGCTTTTTTCCCCGATATCAAGTAAGATGTTGAAACTCTTCAGGAAGAAGTCGGCGGCGAGGAAGCCCGGAGGGGAAAGGATTGGGGCGTGAATCCAAACCCGCATTTGGCCGAAGACAAAGGGAGTAACAAAGGAGCAAAGAGGCGGCGACGGGAGATTATCATCATCCTCCTGCTCCTGCCGGTGGTGGGGTTTCTTTTCATCTTTCAAACCCATATTTCCACCTGGAAGGTCCAGGCTCCCTTTCCGAGCAACCTTCTATTGATCTCCCTCATCGGTCTCAATATCCTCCTTCTGGTTCTTCTCTTTCTCCTCATCCTGCGCAATGTAGTCAAACTGGTCTTTGAGCGGAAGAAGAAAGTCCTGGGGGCCAAGCTCAAGACCAAATTAGTCGTGGCCTTTATTACCCTTTCCCTTGTGCCCACCATCCTGCTCTTCTTGATCGCCACTTTTTTTATTACCAGCAGCATCGAAAACTGGTTCAGCGTACAGGTGGAAGGGTCGCTCCAAGAGTCTTTAATCGTGGCCCAGGTCTATTACCAGGACCAGGCCAACAATGCTCTCCATTATGCCCGCCAGATCAGTCAGACGATAGCCCAACAGCGGCTTTTGGAAAAGGGGCACCAAAGCCTGCTGGCGGATCTTTTGAAGTCCAAGCGGGTGGAATACAACCTGGGAGCGGTCGAACTCATCGCGCCCCCTTTGACCAGCTCGTTTCTGATCCGGGGGCCGAACCTGGCTTCGGTCAATTTTCCTCCCCTCGAGTCCAAGCTTGTCCAGGAGGCCCTCCGGGGAAAGGAAGTCACCAAAATCCAGTCGGTAGGGCAGGGGGATCTGGTCCGGGGTCTGGTGCCCATTTTTTCTCCCCAAAATCCACGGGAGGTTATCGGCATTCTGTCGGCGATTTTTTTTGTTCCCCAGAGCCTAGTCTCCCGGGTTTCGGAGATCTCCGGCGCCTTCGAGGATTATAAGCAACTGCGGATGGTAAAGCACCCCATCCGGTCCCTCTATCTGGCCACTCTCTTGCTTGTTACCCTGGTGATTATTTTTGTGGCCATCTGGTTCGGCCTGTTCCTGGCCAAAGGAATCACCGAACCGGTCCAGAAACTGGTGGAGGGCATCCAGAGGATCGTGAAGGGAAACCTGGATTTTGCCATTCCCAAAACATCGGGAGACGAGATCGGGACGCTGGTGGACTCCTTCAACCAGATGACTCATGATTTGAAATTCAGCAAGAGTCAAGTCGAAAAAGCCCATGCGGAGCTGAGTAAGAGCAACCTCGAACTCGAGCAGAGACGCAGATACATGGAAGTCGTTCTCCGGGACGTGGGGACAGGGGTGATCTCGCTGGATTCCGCCGGTAGGTTGCGGACCATCAACCGGTCGGCAGAAAAAATCCTGGGAATCGACGCTTCCCAGGTCTTGGGAAAAGCATACACCGAGGTCCTTCAGGGCGAATCTCTCCACCTGGCCCATGAATTGGCGCGGGGGGTGAGCCGGGCGGAGAACCGTTCCATCACCCAGCAGATCAAGCTCCGGGTGCGCAGTGATATGCTGACCCTGCTGGTAAAAATGGCCATTCTGCGGGATGAAGAGGAACGCTATCTGGGAATGGTGGTGGTGCTGGACGACCTCACCCAGCTGCAGAAAGCGCAGCGGGCGGAGGCTTGGCGGGAGGTAGCCCGGCGGATTGCCCACGAGATCAAAAACCCCCTGACCCCGATCCAACTTTCGGCCCAGCGCCTGCGGAAGCGGTACCTGAACCAATTCGGGCAGGATGGAGCCATCTTTGACGAATGCACCAAAACCATCATCACCCAGGTCGAGGAGTTGAAGAACCTGGTCAATGAGTTCTCCAGCTTCGCCCGTATGCCCGCCGCGAATCCGACGCCCAACCAGCTCAACGAGATCATCCGGGAGGCCATGGTGCTCTACGAGGCGGGCCACCGTCAAATCCGCTTCGAATTCAAGCCGGATGACAAGATCCCGGTCTTCAACCTGGACAAAGAGCAGATCAAACGAGTCGTGGTCAACCTGCTGGACAATGCCGTGTCCGCCGTGGATGCGGTGGCGGGTAAGGACGGGGAGGGACAGATCCTCATCGAGAGCCAGCTTGACCCCCTGATGAACCTGGCCCGAATTGAGGTGGCGGACAACGGCTGCGGTGTGGCCCCGGAAGACAAACCCTTTCTCTTCGAGCCCTACTTTTCGACAAAGCCTTCAGGGACGGGGCTGGGACTGGCCATCGTCAATTCGATCATCTCGGACCATCACGGTTACGTCCGGGTGAAAGACAACCTCCCACGGGGAACGCGGTTTATCATCGAACTGCCCCTTAAGCAGTGAACAAAGAGTATGGGTCAATAGACAATTAACCATTCACAATTCCTAGACTCTATATTTTTGACCAATGCCAAGGGAAATCAATGGCCAAACAGATTTTAGTCGTCGATGACGAGGAGCGGATCCGTCAATCCTTGAACGGGATCCTCAAGGACGAGGGCTATGAGGTTCAGGAAGCCAAGGACGGAACCCAGGCCCTGAAACAACTGGAGACCGATCCCCCGGACCTGGTCCTCCTGGATATCTGGATGCCGGGAATGGACGGGATGGAAATCCTGGAAAGAATGAAGGCGCAGATGCCCAACCTGCCGGTCATCATGATCTCCGGCCACGGGAATATCGAACTGGCGGTGAAGGCGGTCAAATTGGGGGCCTACGACTTCATCGAAAAGCCGCTCTCCCTGGAAAAAGTACTCCTGGCGGCCAACAACGCCCTTCTCTTTTCCAAGCTGGAGCAGGAGAACCAAGCTCTTCGCCAGGAAGTGGAAAGAAAGTACGAGATCGTGGGAACCTCCCCGGAGATCCTCAAGTTGAAGGAGCAGATCAAAATCGTTGCCCCCACCAACGGCTGGGTCTTGATCAACGGAGAGAACGGGACCGGCAAAGAGCTGGTGGCCCGGGGAATCCATCGTCTAAGCCTGAGGGCGGAGAAGACCTTCGTGGAGGTCAACTGCGCCGCCATTCCCGAAGAGCTGATCGAGAGCGAACTTTTCGGGCATGAGAAGGGTTCTTTCACCGGGGCCCTGACCAAGAAGAGGGGAAAATTCGACCTGGCCAACGAAGGAACCATCTTCCTGGACGAGATTGCCGACATGAGCCTGAAGACCCAGGCCAAGATCCTGCGCATCCTCCAGGAGCAGAAGTTCGAACGGGTGGGCGGGACGGAGATGATCTACGTGGACGTGCGGGTCGTCGCCGCCACCAACCGGGACCTCATGGAAGAGATCCAGAAGGGCAAGTTCCGCGAAGACCTCTATTACCGGTTGAACGTGATCCCCATTACGGTCCCGCCCCTCAGGGAGAGGAAGGCCGACATTCCTCTCCTGGTGGAACACTTCATCACCACCTTCTGCCTGGAGAACAATAAAGAGGTAAAAAAGATCTCCCCGGAGTCCATGGAACTGCTGGTGGGTTATGCCTGGCCGGGGAACGTCCGGGAGCTGAAGAATATAGTCGAACGGATGGTCATCATGACCCGGGGGCAGGTCATTGAGGCCAAAGACGTTCCCGGCCCCGTCCGCGAGCAGCCCAAGACTCCCCTGGAATTCTCTTTCTTCGAATACGGCCTCCTCCGGGACGCCCGCCGGGAATTCGAAAAGCGGTTCATCATGAAAAAGCTCATGGAGAACGAAGAGAACATCTCCAAGACGGCGGAGGTGATCGGGATCGAGAGGAGCAACCTCCACCGGAAGATCAAGAGTTACGGGATTGACCTGAAAAAAGAAATAGCTTAACCGCGGGAAAAAGTGAAAAAAGAAAGGGGAAGGGTATAGAAGGTTAAGAATCTCTGCGGAAAATGAGGAAAAGCAAATTACCGCGACAAGAAGTTCACGGCCATCGGTCTGATTCTCCAGTTTTTATATTTTCATCTCACGCTTTTAAAGAAAGGAAAAATGATGAAACCCAAAGTCCTGGTGACCCGAAAAATTTATGACCGCCCGCTGCAACTTCTCCGGGGAAAAGCGGAGGTAACCGTAAACCTGGAGAATCGCTCCATGACTCTCGAAGAGATCACCGCCGCGCTGCCCGGCAAGATGGGCCTCCTCGCCATGGGAGGCGACCCCATGAGCGCCAAGGTTCTGGAAGCGGGAAAGGACCTGAAGATTGTGGCGAATAACGCGGTGGGGTTTAACAACATCGACCTCGCCGCGGCCAGCCGGCTGAAAATCGCCGCCACCAATACCCCGGATGTCCTGACGGATACCACCGCGGACCTAGCCTTCGCCCTGCTCTTGGGGGTCGCCCGCCGGATCCCGGAGGCCGACCGTTTCGTGCGGGCAGGACAATGGGTGGGATGGACTCCAAACCTGATAATCGGGGGGGATGTGCACGGCAAGACCCTGGGAATCATCGGACTCGGAAGAATCGGCTCGGCCGTGTCCCGGCGGGGACAGGGGTTCAACATGCGGATCGTGTACCACGACATCCGGCGCCTGCACCCGGCCATCGAGCAGCAGCACCAGCTGCAGTTCCTACCCTTGCGGGACCTCCTGCAGATTTCCGACTTCGTCACCCTTCATGTTCCCCTGACTCCGGAGACGAAACACCTGATCGGCGCCGAGGAGTTGAACCTGATGAAAAAGAGCGCTTTTCTGATTAATGCCTCCCGGGGGCCGGTGGTGGACGAAAAGGCTCTCGTCGAGGCCCTGCGCTCAGGAACCATAGCGGGTGCCGGGCTCGACGTTTTCGAGGCGGAGCCCAAGGTTACCCCCGAGCTCTTCAAAATGGAGAATACCGTCCTCCTCCCGCACATCGGAAGCGCTACGGATGAGACCCGGGAAGCCATGACCCTGAGGGCGGTGAATAACATCCTGGCCGTCATCCGGGGACAGATCCCGCCCGATATCCTCAACCCCGAGATCTACCCGAGATAAAGGCAGACGACAAGAGTCAGAATCCGGGAGCCAGGAGACGAAAAGAGATCTCCCGGCTCCCAGTTTTCTCCGATCTTCCCTTCGAGTTCGATAACCTCGGCCTATCCTTTCGCTGGCATTTCTCCGCTCTCTTTCTTCCCGACCCAGCATTTGAATGTCGGTCGGAAACATCGGGAACTTCGACCCTCGGTACCTCAGAAAAGGAGTCTCCCTGCCGCAGGTAGTTTGAAACCGTACTGTCCGGTAGCGAAAAATATCTTGATGGGGTTTTTATTTTTTGCTAGGATGGGCCAAATTTCTCCCGGGGAAAAACATGGAAGTTTATCCTTTTCACCACCGGAATCTGTTATTCAACATTTTCACCGACCTAGACCTTTCTTTTAAAGAGATCCGGGAGATTCTGGATTACCTGCTGGAAGCCCAAGCCTTTCCCAAGGAAAAGGAAGATGATGCCTCTGAAGGCGCAACGATCCATGATGTACGTCTGGGACCGGTCCAATATACGGTAGACGTTTGGGGCTATGAGATCATCATCTACCAGCGAACCGAGATTCAAGAACCCTGAATCGATTTTCCCGGTCCATCCTGTTCCTTCCCGAAGAGGGGGAAAAGGGGGAACTGGGAAAAGCAATCTGCATCCCCAAGAACCCTGCAACCCTGAACCCGTTTCCGGAGGGCTTCGCCATTACCGGGTCGGTGCTTGAATTCGTCCACCCAGAGCTCAACCGGAGAGTTGAATTTTTCGGGGGGGGATATCTGTTTATAGAGGAGAGGAAGTTAAATTATCGCGGGAAGGAGGTGCTCTATCTTGTAGGAATGGCCGGCATCGAATCCTCTTGCTGTGGGACCGGAGGGTGTGCGTTCATCAAAGTGCCCGGCTACATCCGGACCTGGAAAAAAGGGCGGAGCCAAACCGGGCAGCCCATTTCGGAGGTCGAGAGGATTGACGCTCGAGATCAGAAGATCGGGATTCAAGAGTTCCTAAAAGAAAGGCATCCAGGTTTTTCCCAGATTGAGTTCCTGTAGACAGATGAATCCATTCCCTTGAGGAGGTGACTATGGCAGGAATTGTTTCCTTCGGAGCCTATGTACCCCGCTACCGGCTCAAACGGATGACCATCTTCGGGGCCATGGGCTGGATCAACCCCGCCAACATCCTGCTGGCCCAGGGGGAGAAAGCGGTGGCCAACCAGGATGAAGACAGCCTAACCATGGCCACGGAGGCGAGTATCGACTGTTTGAAGGGTTTCGACCGGTCCAAGGTAGATGGCCTCTACTTTGCTTCGACCACCATGCCCTACGCGGAAAGGCAGAATTCGGGCATTATTTCCATGGCCCTGAACCTCCGCGACGACATTCGCTCAGCCGATTTTTCAGGGGCTCTCAAATCGGGAACCTCGGCTCTCCTCTCGGCCCTGGAGGGGGTGGGGTCCGGGAGTCTGCGGCAGGCCCTGGTCTGCACCGCCGACTGCCGTCTGGGCAAGATGGGCAGTCCCCAGGAGATGATCTTCGGCGACGGGGGGGCCTCCTTCCTGGTGGGAGAAGAAGGGCCGATCGCGGAATTCAGAGGGTCCTATTCTTTGACCTGCGATTTCGTCGATCATTACCGGGGTTCCCGGACGACCTTCGATCGTCAGTGGGAGGACCGCTGGATCCGGGACCTGGGCTTCGACGAGTTCATCCCCAAGGCGGTCGGCGGGCTGCTGAAGAAATGTAATGTCCAGATCGGCGATTTTTCCAAAATCATCTTCCAGTGCCTCTATGATTCGGAGCGCCGAAAGCTGGCCAAGATCCTGAAACTGGACCCGGCCAGGATCCAGGACCCGCAGCATAACACCATCGGGGAGACGGGGACCGCCCAGTCCCTGATCATGCTGGCCCAGGCTCTACAAGAAGCCAAACCCGGGGACAGGCTCCTGGTGGTGAGCTTCGGGAACGGCTGCGATGCCCTTTATTTTCAGGTCACGGACGGGATTTCCAAACTCAATGGCCGAAAGGGCGTAAAGGGGCACCTGGCCAACCGGGCCGAACTCAACAGCTACCAGAAATATGCCGTCTTCCGGGGCATAATCCCGGTGGACATCGGCCTTCGGGGAGAGGCGGATTTCGTCACCCGCTGGAGCTACCTGTGGAGAAAACGCAAAGCCGTTCTGGGGCTCATCGGATCGCGCTGCAAAAAATGCGGCACGCCCCAGTATCCTCCCCAGAGAATTTGCGCCAACCCGGATTGCGGGGCTTTGGACCAGATGGAAGACTATGCCTTCGCGGACAAGAAGGGACGGATCTTCAGCTACACCGGGGATATGCTGGCCGCCTCCTACGATCCTCCCGAGCTGTACGGCTACGTGGAGTTCGACGGGGGAGGGAGGATCCTGTGCAACTTCACCGACTGCACCCTGGAAGACCTTAAGGTGGGAAAGACAGTGGCATTCAGCTTCCGCAAAAAATACTATGACGAAAAACGGGACATCCATGGGTATTTCTGGAAAGCAGTCCCCCAAATGGAGGTGGCATAGATGGCAACTGGAATTCGTGACAAAGTGGCCATTCTGGGTATGGGGTGCACCCGCTTTGGAGAGAGATGGGAGGCTTCCGGCGAGGACCTGATCATCGAGGCCTTCCAGGAGGCTCTGGCCGACGCGGGAATCGGAAAAAAGGAAATCCAGGCGGCCTGGTTCGGGACCCACATCGATGAGGTGAATGTGGGAAAGAGCGGAGTACCCCTGGCCACTACCCTGAAACTTCCCTTCATTCCCGTCACCCGGACCGAAAATTACTGCGCCACCGGGACCGAAGCTTTCCGCGGCGCCTGCTACGCCGTGGCTGCGGGGGTGTACGATATCTGCCTGGCCCTGGGGGTGGAGAAGCTGAAAGACACCGGCTACGGCGGACTTCCGGCGACCACCGCCTTCGGCCAGATGCAGGCCCTGGTGGGGCCCAACGCCACGGCGCCGGGGCTCTTTGCCCAGCTGGCCACGAGCTACTTCGCCAAATACCAGGTCGATCCCAAGCTGGGGAAGAAAGCCATCGCCCACATTTCGGCCAAGAGCCACGCCAACGGCGTCCTGAACCCCAAAGCGCATCTGCGCAGGGCCGTAGCCGAAGAGCAGATCATCAATGCTCCGATGATTGCCTATCCCCTCGGCCTCTTTGACTGCTGCGGGGTCAGCGACGGGTCGGCGGCGGCCATTGTGACCACTCCGGAGATCGCCCGGACGTTGAAGAAGAAGGACCCGGTCCTGGTGAAGGCCCTGGCCATTTCCGTCTCCTCCGGGGAAGAGTCCATTTTCACCAACTGGGATGGAGCCCACCTGGAGACTACCTTCCGGGCGGGACAGATGGCCTTCAAGGAGGCGGGGATCAAAAACCCGCGGGAGGAAATCAGCATGATGGAGGTCCACGACTGCTTCTCCATCACCGAGCTCACCGTCTACGAGGACCTGCAGATTTCGCCCCGGGGGAAATCCATCGACGACATCCTGGACGGCTTCTTCGACCTCCAGGGGAAGCTTCCCTGCCAGCCGGACGGCGGGCTGAAGTGCTTCGGCCATCCCATCGGGGCCTCGGGGCTGCGAATGCTCTACGAAATGTACAACCAACTGCTGGAAAGGTGGCCGGAAGAGAGGAGAGTGAAGAACCCCCGTTTCGGCCTGACCCACAACCTGGGAGGAATCCCTTCGACCAACGTGTGCAGCGTGGCGATCATAGGACGATGATTTTTTGCCACAGAGGTCACAGGGGGGACAGTGATAAAAAAATTCCAAATCCCAAAATCCAAATAAATTCCAATATCCAATTTTCTAAACCTCTTACCGGCAGGATTCCGAATTTTAGAAATTGATTTTTGGATATTATTTGGGATTTGGTGCTTGGGATTTGGGGGTTTCCAATAAAGCTCGGTAATCTCCGTTTCCTCTGTGGCTAATCGTTTTTGTTCTTTGCCGAAGAGAGGAGACCGACTTTGGAAAAGATG
The DNA here is from genome assembly GCA_003154025.1 of Syntrophaceae bacterium. Next base: position 5,801 of record PMCE01000413.1, on the reverse strand, counting down.
CTCAAGGATCGGATGGCGATTGTGACCGGGTCCGGGCGGGGCATCGGCGGAACCCGTTCTCTTCCTGGCCTCGGTGCTTTCCGATTATGTCTCCGGGCAGTGCTTGGAAATCAGCGGGGCATTTTGAGAAATGCGGAATTAGAACCTTGAAAACAGGTAGAGCAGTATAGCGTTCGGGATGCGAATTCTGGGAAGGAAAAAGGGCTTCGGCGAGTGCCGAAGCCCTTTTTCCTTCAGGCAAAGCAAGAAAGTTTAGAAGACTGTTTAGAGGAGATCTTCCCATTTTTTCGGCGGCTCGGAAGGCTCCTGCCCCTCCGTCGCGCCTTCAGCCGGGGGAACCTGTTCGGGGGGAGCCGAAGGGGGGGAGGATTTGCGGATCCCCCGCCAGAGGGAGGGCGGCCAGAGGAATTTTTTGAGAAGACTCTCTTTGGTTTCCTTCTTCAATTCTTCGATGGCTAACCGGTCGGCTTCTTCCGGGCTTACTCTCTCGGGGTGGCCTGATGCGGGGGAAGCGGCCTCCTTCTTCTCCCGGGCCGGCCTTTCGGGGCGGCAGGCCTCTTTCCGGGAGAAGTCGATGTTGATCCGCTGGTAGGGCAACCCGGGCTGCCCGGCGATTTGAATCTTCAAACCGTAGAGCTTTTCCAGGCGGAAGAGCTCGTCGCGCTTCTGCTTGAGGAGGTAGTGGGCCACTTCGTCCGGCACGTCCACGCGGACCCGGGTAGATCCGCCCCGGGCCAGACCTGCCCGCACCTGGCGCAGGACGGTCAGGGCGGCGGATTCCGTGGATTTGACTAGGCCGGTCCCTTCACAATACTCGCACTGGATGAGGGTCTTTTCGCTGAGCGCCGAGCGGATCCGCTGGCGGGAAAGTTCCAGCAGGCCGAAATGGCTCAGCCGGCTCACCTCGATTCGGGCTTTGTCGCGCTTCAACGCGTTGCGCAGACTCCGTTCCACCTCCTGCTTATGCTTCCGGTCGTACATGTCGATAAAATCGATCACCACCAGCCCGCCCAGGTCGCGAAGCCTCAGCTGCCGGGCGATCTCTTCCGCGGCTTCCAGGTTGGTCCGGAGGGCCGTCTCTTCCATGCCCCGACTCTGGGTGGCCCGTCCCGAATTGACGTCCACCGAGACCAGGGCCTCGGTGGGATCGACAACGATGGACCCCCCGGATTTGAGGGGAACCTTCCGCTCGTAGATCGTCTCGATCTGCTTTTCCAATTCGTACTTGGAAAAGAGGGGACGCTTTTCCCCGTAAAGCTTCAGCTTGTTCTGATATCGGGGCATGATGGTTCGGAGGAAATCCTTGGCTTGGTTGAAGACCTCCTTGCTGTCGATCAAAACCTCTTCGATATCGGAGGTGAAATAATCACGGATGGAGCGGATGACTAGGTCTCTCTCCTTATAGATGAGCCCGGGAGCGGGGGTCTTTTCCGCTTTCGCCTGGATGGTTTCCCAGAGGCGCAGAAGGTAATGAAGGTCTTTGGCCAGGTCGGTCTTGGGTCGTTCCAGGCCGGCCGTCCGCACGATCAGCCCCATCCCCGGAGGAACCTCGAGTTCCTGGACGATCTCTTTGATCTTCCGCCGTTCCTTCTCCCCTTCGATCTTCCGCGAAATGCCGCCCCCGTCGCTTCCGGGCATGAGAACCAAGTACCTTCCCGGCAGGGAGATGTACGTGGTCATGGCCGCGCCCTTGGTCCCCATCTCTCCCCGCTCCATCTGCACCAGGACTTCCTGGTTCCGCCGGATCACCTCTTGCATGCGCGGACGGGATTCTCCTCCTCCCTCCCGGGAAGAAGGGGCGTAGTAATGGGGATGGATTTCGGAGAAGGGGAGGAAACCGTGGCGGGGTTCACCGTATTCCGCAAAGACCGCCTGAAGGCTCGGTTCGATGTTGACGATTTTCGCCTTGTAGATGTTCCCCCGGGCCGGGGTGGGGAGAGAGGTCTCGACGATCAGTTCGGCCAGAACCCCGTCTTCCACGATGACCATCCGGCTTTCTTCCGGGTCCTGGGCATTGATAAGCATTTTTTTTATCATATTGGCTTTAGGGGGAATCTAAGGAGATTCGGTTGTATTTTACTCCATATTCGGAAACAAGGCCAGCTTTTCTCCGCGGAGGCCCAGAAGTCGCTGAGCGTTGCCCCCCTGTATCTTCGCCCGGACTCGGGCAGAAAGCCCCGCCCCTGCGAGTTCCCGAAAATAGCGGGAGGGAGGGAGAAGGGGAAAATCGCTTCCCCAGAGGATCCGGTCGGCTCCGACGATCCGAACGGCTGTGGAGTAGACCTGAGGCCGGTAGAGAAAAGGGGAGGCAGCCGTGTCATAATAAACATTCCTGGAAACCTGAGCCACCTCGGGCATGAGCTCGTAGAAGAAAAATCCCCCTCCCCAGTGGGCCAGGATCACCATCACCTCGGGGACCCGCTGGAGAAGGTGGTAGATGGGTTGGAGGGTCATCAGACTCTTTCCCGGATAGTCGTGCCCCACCGGTTCGTTCACATGGAGGAGGAGGGGGACTCCGGAACCGGCCAGGGACCGCGCCCAGGAAGAAAGACGAAGGATGTCCCGGGCCGTGATTCTTCCCCGATAAAAGGCGAGCTCGCCGATTCCCTTCGCCCCCCGGGAAAGGCAGCGCTCGAGTTCCTTTTCCGCCCGGCGCAGGGAGTGGAGGGGGATGGTGGCAAAGGGGATGATCCGATGGGGGTGTCTCTGCGCGCAATGCAGGAGGTAGTCATTTCCTTCCCGGCAGAGCCCCGGATCGCTCCAGGGAAAACCGCAGACCACGCTTCGGTCCACTCCTTCCCGGTCCATCGACTGCAGGAGGTCTTCGAGGCTGGCCAGGCGGGCCTTTTCATTCCCGTAAAGCTGACGGAAGGATTCGTCCCGGGAGTAGAAGGGCCTTCGGTTCTTCTGGACTTCCTCCGGGAAAAGGTGAGTATGGGCGTCCAGGGTCATCGGGGCCTCGGCCTTCGCCGGCCTTCGGGCCGGAGGAGGGAACGGCCGGATGGATTCCTCCCACCCGCCTCCCTTGCTCCAAGGGAAATCCTTGGAGGGTTGAAGATTCCGAGGGGATATGGTAGAAATTTCTTATCTCTCACTGTTTATTCTAAAAAAGGAGCTCTTGGCTATGAAATGCCCCCATTGCGGCCAAAATATCGGCGTTCGAACCTGCCCCGGTTGCGGTTCCGAAGTCCTCGATGAAGGCCTCTTCTGCCACCGGTGCGGAAAGAAACTGGAGACACCGGAGGCCGAACCCAAGCCCGCCGAAGAAGACTCCGATTTCTCCCGGCGGACTCTGTGCAGCGATGGAACCTGCATCGGCGTGATCAATGAACAGGGCTTCTGCAAGGTTTGCGGAAAGCCTTACTCCGGCGATCCCACTTGATTTCTCAATTCAACCGGTTGCGGAAAAACGTCTTCAGGGCCTCCTGGGCGAGAAAGACTCCCCGGAACTTGGAGCGCTGATGATTGATGGCCATGGCCGCAAAGGCAATCTGCGGGTCCTCGGCGGGGGCGAAGCCCACGAACCAGTCATAGATGCCCGGGGGGTTGTCGCCGCTTAAGGAACCGGTCTTTCCGCTCACCGTCACTTTTTTCAAGAGATTCTTCCCATAGCGCTGAAAGACCCGGGAGGCGGTCCCATCCTCTACCGTGCGCCGCATCATGAGGTTCAAATCCTGAGCGGTCTTGGGCGAGATGGGGTGGGCCCATTCGGCTGCTTGCGCCTCGTAAACGGTCTCCCCTTCCTCACTTTGGATCCTTTCAATCAGGTATGGGCGCATCATGACTCCCCGGTTGGCCACCGTGGCGGCGATCAGAGCGCCGTGCAGGGGGTTCAGGGTAACCTCGCCAAAACCAGCCCCGCAGCGGGCCAGCTCGTAGGATTCCTCCGGGATGATGGCTTTACTGGGGTCGACGGGGAAGTCAAAGGGAAGGGGTTGATTGAAACCGAAGGCCGAGCAATACCGCCGCAGGGTCTGGGAACCGACCAGGTTTGAGGCTACGCGGCCAAAGACCACGTTGTTCGATTTGCCCAGAGCCTCATCGAAATGGGTCTGATGTTCCCACTTCGAAGGTTGGTTGATCTTGCTCGGCCCCAGACGATACTGATTGCCGCGGAAGGAGACGGAAGAGTCATAATTCAGGGCTCCGGTCTCCAGGGCACAGGCGGCGGTGATGATTTTGAAGACCGACGCCGCCGGATAGGTGGCCCGCTTCCAGATTTCCCGGTCTTCAGCGTTCCCCCGAGAGTATTCCGCGAGAGCCAGGATTTTTCCGGTTTTGGGGTCCAAGGCTACGAAAGCGCTGAAGGGAGGCTTGTGGGCGCGGAGAACGTCCTCCACGGAGGCCTGCAAGACCGGGTCTACGGAATAAGTGAACCGGTAAGCGGTGCGATATTCGGTGAATTTTCCGTCCTCGATTTTATGAAAGGAGGGGGACGAACCGTTGCCCTTGAAGGGGGACGATCCCGCAGGGGCAGGGGGGGAAATTCTCCCGGGGTCCTTCTTGGCTGCGTACAGAAAAGAGACGCCGATCAGGGAGGCCACTATAAGAAAACCAAGGATCCATAAGGTGGCAATCGCCAGGCCTCGCCGGGGCTGTGTCCCGATTTGACGACGGGAGCCGAACTCTACGGCCTGATTCCTCCCGGACCTCCTCCATCCTATCTTCATTCCGGACTCCTCCTAAAGGGGAAAAAATTCAGCCTCAAGCCCAAGGTCCTCTGGGCCTGCCGTAGCGGTTGGTTGGGGGTGTAAAGGAGGACGCCATGCGTCTGGGCCATGAAGGCTAGATAGGCATCTCGGAGAGACAAGGCCTTTCCTCGCTGGCGGAGGCGAAAGGCCAGCCGGGCGGCTTCCACCCAGGCTCCTGGCGATTCCTTGAGCAAGGGGAAGACCCGGGTCAAATCCCGCAAAACCTTGATCTCCTCTTCGGTGTCGGCCGCACCCAACAGCTCCCCCACGATCAGATCCAGGCAGCAAACCCGTCCGGCATCCATCAGGGCATTGACCTCTCGAAAGGTCCGTTCCTCTTTGAGAAAATAGCTTCGCCAGATCGGGGTATCGATGAGCACAGGGGGGCGATGGGGAGGGTCTTTTCGTGTTTTCATTCCCCAGACTTTAGCCATCCGCGGCCATCTTCACTTGGCCCGCCAGATTCTTGATGGTCTCCAATTTCTTACGCTTGATGCATTCCTGAATGGCCAAGACGACAGCCTGGGTCTTATTCTTAGCCGGGGTGACATCGAGGAGGTCTTCCACCAGCTCCCGAGGAAGCGTCACCGTAGTCCTTTTCATGAGGTTCTCCAGCATGAAAATTTCAAGATATTCTATGCTGATTATGAGCATGTGTCAAGGGGTTAAAGTCAATGCGACTAAAATCTACCCCGACCTCTCTTCCCGACCGAAAAACATTCCTCTTGCCGGGGCCTTCCTTTTTGGCTAGATTGAAATCACCCCTGAATCTTCGGGCCGGGACGCGGCGCCAGCAGACGCCGAAAAAGCCTCGTCCTCCCGGGAGCGACGCAGTTCGGGACGAGAGGAGGAGATTTCCATGAAACTGGGACTGGATGAATCGGCGTGGGCCAAAGAGATGAAAAAGAAAGTCGAAGAGGAGATGACCAAGAAGGAAATCGAGGCGGTTCTTTACTGGAAGGGGGAGATGGAGCGGATTCTGGCCAAAAGGCCCGAAAGCCTGGCCACCTTTCAGATCGAGATCCAGAATCTCCTGCAAAGGATGAACAACAGAATTCGCGTCATGAAGGGTTCTATTCAAAAATGTATCCCTTCAGTGGAGGGTGGGGG
>PMCE01000214.1 GCA_003154025.1 Syntrophaceae bacterium | reverse complement strand
GGGAAGATAATGGTCCAGGGTAGGAACCGCGAGGGAAGATGAACGGCCCAGTCTCGCGTAGTGGATGAGGTCCCGGTCGTTTCCCGAAAACAGGCGTTCCTTGACCTGCTCATCGAATTCTCTGGCCCAGGGGACGGGATCGGCCTCGATGTTCGAAAAATCCAGCAGGCCGAGATTGTGGACGATGTTGCCGCTTCCGATGACCAGAACGCCCCGGTTCCGGAGTTCTCCCAGTTCTTTGGCCAGATCGTAATGATACTGGATCGGCTTCGGGCGCCAGTCGTTGAAGGTGTAATCCAGGCTCATTTCGAAGACCGGGATGTCGGCTTGAGGATAGAGGTGTTTCAGGATCGCCCAGGCACCGTGGTCCAGCCCCCATTCTACGCCGCATTCTACAGGAACCTTCCGGACGAGCTGGCTCACAAACCTCCCCTCGTCGGGTGCGCCGGGGCTCGGGTAGGCCATCCTGTATAGCTCACGGGGAAACCCGTAAAAATCATGGATGGTTTTCGGCCGGTCCATGCAACCCACATAAGTTCCATCGGTAAGCCAGTGCGCGGAAATGACCAGGATGGCTTTGGGCCGCGGCAGGTGTCCCCCCAGCTCTTTGAGGCTCCTCGTAAAGTCGTTGTCCAGGATGAGGTTCAAGGGCGAGCCGTGACCGATGAAGAGAACGGGCATTTTGCTTGGCGTCATTCATCCCTCCCTGCGGACCGGAATGGAAGAGGCAAAATTTCAAGGTCCAGGCTGGCCTCTTGATTCCTTCCCTCCACGGAAAAAAGGTTTTGGGATAATCGGGGTTTCATTCAGATTCTACTTGCCCTTTTTGCCCAGGCTTAAATCTCCAGCTCCGTGAGCGAAGATCATCAGGAACCCTCCCGCGATGGCGAAGTCTTTCATAAACATGATGGTTTGCATCTGGTTGGAAAAGTCCATATGAAAAAACAAGGCAGCCAGGATGCAAAAGCCTGCCAGGGCCAAAGCGAATAAACGGGCCTGCCAGCCTACGATGATCGCGATGGCCCCGGCGATCTCCAGGAGGATCACGAAGGGGAGCAGCATCCCCGGTACTCCTTTCGATTCCATGTAGCCCAAGGTCGCCTTGTACCCTCCAATTTTGTTAATCCCCGATTGCAGGAACATGAAAGAGATCAAGACGCGCCCCAGTAACCCGGAAAATCCATAGATCCGTGACATAGTCCCTCCTTTCATGATGCGCGGGCTATGTAACCATGGATATGCCCGCTTGAATAGTTCCAGGGAGAAGGTTTGTCCATTTGAGTCTTTCCACCCATGTTTCGAAGAATGCGGGGGTTGCTCGTGAGCCGCTGCATATTATTTCCACTTTGCATTCCCCAATCTGAATTCCGGAATCTTTAAGTCCCTTTAAGTCCGTTGACAGGATGGGGTAATATTTATATATTAGACCAATTTTACGCCCGTCGAGGAGGGAAAATGGCTGACCAATCTCCGTCGCTGGCGATCGCCAGGGGAAAAACAGAAATCGGCATCCTCCCCAAAATGGCCAATCGCCATGGCCTTATTGCCGGAGCCACGGGTACGGGGAAGACCGTGACCCTTCGGGTCATGGCAGAACGGTTCAGCAGTATCGGCGTTCCCGTCTTCATGGCCGACGTGAAAGGGGACCTTTCCGGCCTGCCTTTTCCGGGAGGGGAAAACCCGAAAGTGGCAGAGCGGGCTAAGAAGCTTGGGCTCTCCGATTTCTCCCCCCAGGCATACCCGGTGGTCTTCTGGGATGTCTTTGGAGAACAGGGCCATCCCGTCCGTACCACCGTATCGGAGATGGGCCCCCTGCTCCTGAGCCGCATCTTGAACCTGAATGAAGTCCAGAGCGGAGTCCTTACCATTGCCTTCAAGATTGCCGACGACAGCGGCCTCCTGCTCCTCGACTTTAAGGACATCCGGGCCATGATCCAGTTCGTAGGGGACCAAGCCGATCAGTTCAAGACCCAGTACGGAAACATCTCCACCGCCAGTATCGGCGCCATCCAGCGGAGCCTTCTGGCCCTCGAACAGCAGGGAGGGGAGAAGTTCTTCGGGGAACCCGCCCTTAACCTCCAAGACCTCATGCAAACGGACGCCCAGGGCAGAGGAATCATCAACATCATTACGGCGGACAAACTGATGCAGTCACCCCGGGTCTATGCCACCTTTCTTCTCTGGATGCTCTCCGAGTTATTTGAGACCCTTCCCGAGGTGGGAGATCCGGCCAAACCCAAGCTGGTCTTCTTCTTTGACGAAGCCCACCTCCTCTTCGATGAGCTTCCCAANNTTCATCACCCAGAACCCCCTGGATGTACCGGAGACCGTGCTGGGCCAGCTGGGAAACAGGGTCCAGCATGCCCTACGGGCATTCACCCCCCGGGACCAGAAGACCGTGAAGGCGGCTGCCGATACCTTCCGCGCCAATCCCAAGCTCAATGTGGCCAAAGTGATTACCGAGCTGGAAGTAGGAGAGGCTTTGGTCTCCGTGCTGGATGAAAAAGGATCTCCCACGGTAGTGGAGCGGGCCCTGGTCTATCCGCCCCAAAGCCGTCTGACCCCCCTCTCCCCGGAAGAACGGTCCAAGATCATTCAGGGCTCCACTCTTTACGGCCATTACGAGAAGATTGTGGACCGGGAATCGGCCTTTGAAAAGCTCAAGGCGCGGGCGGAGGATAAACATTCCGCAATGGAAGTTCCCGCCCCCTCAAGGGGCCGGGGGGCAGCCCCCAAATCCGAGGTGGAGGTCATTGTCGGGGCCATGGCCAAGAGTGCCGCCCATGCCATCGGAAGCCAGATCGGAAGGCAGATTATTCGGGGCGTCCTAGGCTCCCTATTTGGGGGTAGCAGGAAGCGTTAAATGGGGGGAAATTTCCTATTTACTTCTTTTGCCCCATGGCTTAAGATTCGGGTTTTAATCCCAAACCAAAGGAGGGTTTTTATGAAACGGATCATGATGGTGGTTGGAGTGGTTCTCTTGATTGCTACCTTTGCCCTGGCTGGGGCGCCCAAGAGCTACCAGGTGACGGGCCCGGTGCTGGAGTTCGACGGGGACCATATCACCGTGCTGAAGGGGAAGGACGAGAAACATGAAATTGCCTTCGATAAAGATGTAAAGGTGACCGGTGGAGAGATAAAAAAAGGAGCCAAGGTCACCGTTATGTACAAAATGATAGCCGTATCCGTCGAGGTGAAGGAACCGCCCAAGGAAGTCCCCAAGAAGAAGTAATCATAATGCATCCGAGATGAATGATAGGTGGCTTCGAAATCTTCCCGGGCCCACCTATTTTTTCCAGGGGTAAACCCTAACCTGGCATAGCCAGAACCAAAAAGTTGAGATTCTCAAAATACGATGAAACCCCTTGCTGGCAAAGGGTTTCGGCCGCAGCCATATAAATTTGATGCCAAAAAAGCATCAATTTAAGCGGTAAGCGCTTAAAAGGGGGTAGCCAAGGAGGAATCACTGGCTGCCCCCTTTTTATTTCCTTACTCGGTTCAGAATTGGGCCCCTACGCCTTGCGCCCGGTGCCTTACGCCTTTTTTAAATCGGAAGTGCAGTTGGGACAACGGGTAGCTTTGATGGGAATCGCGGTGAAACAAAAGGAACAATCTTTTGTCGTCGGGACAGCCGGCGGAGCCGCTTCCTGCCTCTTTAAGCGGTTGACCGTGCGGATAAGCATAAAAATGGCAAAGGCCACGATCAGGAAATTAATGATCGTATTAATGAACACGCCAAAATTCATCGTAACCGCTCCGGCCGTTTTGGCGGCTGCAACGGAGGCGTAGGGCCCCGGTATCTTTCCCTCTTTGAGAACCGCAAAAATATTGGAGAAATCTACGTTACCCAGGAGCAATCCGATGGGCGGCATGATCACATCATTCACCAGGGAAGCAATGATGAGCCCGAACGCCGCGCCAATGATGATGCCAACGGCCATGTCCAAAACATTTCCCTTCATAGCAAATTCTTTGAATTCCTTTAACATAATGCCCTCCTTTCAGGGATGAATTGATATCGCGGGGTAACCCCCCGCGATTCATCATAAAGCGCCAAGGGGCCCCCTCCCTTCCGGTCCATTCCCGCCGGAGGGAGGGGGAGAAGGTGAGGTTAAAAAGCATACTGCAGGGCCAGGATCCATTGCAAATCATCTTTCAGGATTCCGGGCGACGGGTCGCTGTTCCGGGCCCAAATGTTGGAGAGCTTCAGATTCCAGCCCGCTCCCAAGGGGGAGAGGATGTAGGCTTCGTTCCGCAGCGTATACTGCCCTCCGTAACTCAGGCTGGGATAAATCGTCAGGTTATCCCCTACCGAAATATATTTGCCGAACTTGTACCGGATGTCCGTGGCCAGCCTGGCGGTCAGATAATCTTTATTCTGCCCTGTGTATCGATCCTCATAACCATAGGCCAAACCGCTTTCCACCAGGAAGAATTTCACGTCATCATCCCAGATCTGATAGCCTACGCCCGGGCCGACCAGGTATCTGAACCTCCAGTTTTGGAACTTGTCGTTGAACCCTTCCCCCGCCAGGTAGCCGTAGAATCTCTTGCTGAAAAAATGGTCATACTTTAGGAGACCGTAGGTATTCTGCGCGGTGACGGTATCCTTGTCCCGGGCATAGTTCCACAGAAACCGAGCCGTGAACCGCTCGGAATCGACCTTATAGAGGGCCTCTCCCCCCACCGAGGCGGATTTTCGCTGGGTATTCCCGGTCTGCTGGGTCCCTCCAAGAGAGATGTTCCCCCTCCAATTGGGGGGAGCTTTCGGAGGAGCGTTGAAGCCGGCCACATCCTGCAATTCGACCGTCGCGGGGGTCTGTCCGGGGGCGGGCTCGACCACCAATTTTCCATCCTCCGCGGTTTGAACCTTGCCCTTGACCAATTCCCCGCTGGTCAGGTACAAGTCCACCGCCTTGTGGGTGGTGATCTTCTTGATCTTCGAAATCTGGATCTCAATCGGTTGGGAATAATCGGTCTTAAGGAATAATTTCCCCCCTTCCACCTTTTCGATGGTGCCGGTCAGAACGTTTCCGTTCTCCAGGACGATTTCGTCGGCCAAGACCTGGCCGGCTCCTATAAAAAATAGGAGGCTAAATAGAATGATCCAAAGCTTTTTCAACATTCTTTTCCTCCTTTCGAATTGAATTCTATTCCCGGCAGGTTTTTCAAAAACAGTTATATTATGCCAATCTATGAATTTCAGGAAATGGGGTAAATCCTGTATTTGGGAAGGCATAATACTGTATTTTAGAGGGGTAGGAAGACATCTCGAACGCCGTTTTCTACGGGGGAATATTTCTTCGGGATAATTTCTCCACCCTTTGGGCGGTTGGATAAAAATACACTCCTCTGGAAGCTCGGCTCGAAGCGTCTTGTCTTTCCGCTGTCTTTGGGTTATTTTATGACCAGTGGCCTATTGGAACGCAAATTATTTCAATATGATATGAGGTGAATCCCATGCGGGAGATTTTCTATCCCCAGAGCGTTGCGGTGATCGGGGTTTCGAATTCTCCGGATAACCTGGGCCGGGGAATCATCTTCAACCTCACCGAATTCGGCTACCAGGGAATCATCCATGAAGTAGGACCGAAAGGCGGGGTGTTCGCCGGAAGAAGGATTTATAAATCCGTGCTGGATATTCCCGATCATGTGGACTTAGCCGTCATCCTTACCCCCGCCCGCACCATTCCGGCAATCCTGGAGGAATGTGGACAGAAAGGGATTCGCCGGGCAGTGGTCGAGTCCTCGGGGTTCCGGGAATTCGGCGAAGAGGGGAAGAAAATCGAAGAAGAGATCATCCGGGCGGCCTCCAAGTGGGGGATCCGCTTCGTCGGCCCCAACTGCATCGGGGTCATCAACATGGAAACCGGCCTGTGCACCCCCTTTCCTCCCCTGCGGCGGATCGTCCGACAGGGTGACATCTCCATGATCTCCCAGAGCGGGGGAGTGGGCATGTCGGTCCTCAATCTCCTGGGCAACGAGGGGCTCGGTTTGAATAAGTTCGTCTCCGCGGGGAACATGCTGAATGTCCAAACCGAAGAACTTCTGGAATATTTCATCGAAGACCCGGGCACCAAATACATCCTCCTTTACCTGGAGGGGATCCAGGATGGGAAAAAGCTGATGGATGTGGCCCGAAGGTCTCCCAAACCCATTATTGCCTTCAAGGCCAACATCGGGCAGTTCGGCAAGTCCATCGCTTCTTCCCACTCCGCCTCCCTTTCCAGCAACGACCGGGTGGTGGACGCTGCCTTCCGCCAGTGCGGGATCGTCCGCGTCCACGATGCCACCACCCTGGGCAACGACCTGAAGATTCTCCGCCTCCCTCCCATGCGGGGTAATAACCTGGCCATCATCTCCCGCTCCGGCGGTCACGCGGTGATCGCCGCCGATGCCTGCGAGATGTCCGGTTTTTCCCTGGCTCCTTTTCCCAAAGAGTTCCTGGAGGAGGTGGAAAAGCATTTTCGCGCCTCGGTGATCAAACTGACCAACCCCCTCGACCTGGGCGATCTCTTCGACCTGGAGATCTACTTGAAGATCATCGACCGGACCCTGGCCCAGAAGGAGGTGGACGGGATCGTTTTCCTCCACACCTTCAATGCCGCCTTTGAAGGCCCTCGGTCCAGGGAGCTTTTCCAGAAGGTCATGGAGCTTTCTCAAAAGTACGACAAACCCGTGGCCATTTACGTATCCACGGAAGACCAGGAAGTGAACTACCTGAAGCGGAACTTCAACTATCCCATCTTCACCCAGGTGGTCGAGACGGTTCGAGCCCTGGGAATCAACCGCCGCCATTATGCCGAAAGCCAGCGCTTGCGCCAGCCGGCGGAGATTCCCTCCTTCCTGGTGGATAAAGAAAAGGTGAGGCCCTTGCTGGAAAAGGTCCGGAAGGAGAAACGGGACCTCTTTATCCATGAGGCAGCCGAGATTCTGGGTATGTACGGAATCCCCATGGTCCGGGGAGTGCCTGTGGCTGACGAAAGGGAAGCCGTTCAGGCGGCTAAACAATTGGGCTTCCCTGTGGCCATGAAGGTGATCTCCCAGGAGATCTCCCACAAATCCGACGTGGGGGGGGTGCAACTGAACCTTCGGAGCGAAGCGGGGGTAAACGACGCTTACCAGGATATGCTCCGGCGGATCCGCCAGGAATACCCCAAAGCCAAGATCGAAGGGGTTCTCATCCAATCCATGGTCACCGGGGGAAGGGAGCTGATCGTGGGGGGCCGGCAGGATGAACAGTTCGGTCCCATAGTCCTTGTGGGCCTGGGGGGGATTTTCGTGGAGATCTTCGGCGAGGTTTCCGTTCGAGTAGCCCCCATCTCCCACCGTGAAGCGATGGAGATGATCGATGAGCTGCGGGGGGCCCCGATCTTCAAGGGGGCCCGGGGATTGAAGCCTTCCGATATTCAGTCGGTGGTGGAGGTCCTTCTGCGGTTGTCACAGCTGCTGGGCGATTTCCCGGAGATCCAGGAAATGGATATCAACCCCCTGCGGGTCTTCTCCATTCGGGAAGGCTGCATGGCGTTGGATGTCCGGATGATTTTGAGGAAGGATTGAGGTCAGGGCGGTCCGCGGACCGCCTTTATCGTTGGCTGATTCGGAAATCCTGTAGGGGCGATTCATGAATCGCCCCTACTCTTTTTTCGAAATAAATTCTTCGTCTCCCGCAACGCCGACCAGAACGCTTGTGCACCGGGCCATGCAAACGGTCTTAGCGCTTTCGTCCTGAATCTCCACATCGCTTACCGAGACGAGGTTTCCCATCTTGGCGATCCGCCCCACCGCAGTCAAGGTTCCTTTTTGGGCCGGAGCGAGAAAATGGATGTCCATCTGGACCGTCCGGGGCCTTTGCCCGAAGGAAAGTTTGGTCCCGATGGCCAGGAGTGCGGCCGTATCCGCAAGGGATGACAAAACCCCTCCCTGAACGATTCCCTGGGTGTTCAGGTGAAAAGGCTGGATCTTCAGAGCCAGCCGGCCGATCCCGTCAGCGGCATCCAGAAATTCCATCTGGAGATGCCGAAAGAAGGGAGAATTCTCCATCACCCTCCGGATCAGCTCCCGGGCAATGGCCGTTGAATTCTTGCCGGTCATTTTCCCTCGAATCCCCTCTTCTTAAAGATTTTTCTGTCTTTCCCCGCAACATCCGTGTTTATCCGTGTTCATCCGCGTCCCATGAATGCATTTTTTTCTGTGTTCCTCTGTCTCCCACATGAAGTTTTGGCCACTGTTCTTAGACTTTCACTTTCACTTACACTTTCACTTTCATTACTTCGGCGCCATCCGCAAAGCCCCGTCCAGCCTTATGACTTCCCCGTTCAAATAGGGATTCCGGATGATCTGCTCCAACAGCAGGGCGAATTCTTCCGGGTTCCCCATCCTTTTGGGGAAGGGCACGGATTCGTTCAGGACTTTTATATAATCCTGGGGCAGAAGCGCAAGAAGGGGGGTATTGAAAAGTCCCGGAGCGATGGCCATCACCCGAATTCCAAGCCCCGAGAGGTCCCGGGCCATGGGCAGGGTCATTCCAACCACCGCCCCCTTGGAGGCGGAATAGGCAGTCTGCCCGATTTGGCCGTCGAAGGCCGCCGTGCTGGCCACGTTGACGATCACCCCCCTTTCCCCGTTCTCATCCGGAGGGTTGGTGGACATGGCGAAAGCCGCCTTGCTGGCCACGTTGAAGGTCCCGATGAGGTTGAGGCGGACAATCTTCTCGAAATTGGCCAGGGAGTGGGACCCGGTCTTGGTAACCGTCCGCTCTGCCCACCCGGTTCCCGCGGCATTGACGCATATATGGACTCCGCCATAAGTCGCTTTGGCCTTTTCGATCGACTGCATCACATTCTTCTCATTGGTGACATCGGTCTTGCAGAAGAGGGCGGCCTTTCCCAATTCATCCGCCAGGGCCTTCGCTTTCTCCTCCTGAACATCCAGGAGGACCGCATTTCCGCCCGAAGCTACGATCCTCCGGACGGCCGCTGCGCCCAAACCAGAGGCTCCACCCGTGACCAACGCCGTCTTTCCATCGATCTTCATGATTTCCTCCCGCAGAAAAAGGTGAGAAAAAATACCATCCGAATGCCCTTTCGCCGATGATTATACAGATTTCCCCTCCTTTTCCAACAGAAATCTGGCGAAAAATCTTGAACCTTTCCGGTTGATATATTTATCCATATTCGTACAATGACGGGAAAGATGATAAAAAAATCCTGGCGGTATTGCCGGGCGGGGTCTCCGGCCGCATCTTCCATCCCCGCGCCAAAGACCAGGTCAAGTCGTTCATCAACGGCGGGAAGGTGTACTGGTGGTTCAGCGACAAGGCCATCCAGGAACATAAAAAAACGGCTCTGTCGATCCGACCGATATAAGGGCTGGGACGCGGGAAGGAATCGCCGGAAAAAAGCTTACCGGGGGAGAACCTGAGGACGTCGAAAACGGCGGTCGATCCTCCAGCGGCCGCGGCTGAAGAAGAGCTTCGCCAGAGGAAATCCGTGGGGATCTCCGCAGGGGACCAGGCTGGCTTTTCTCCACTTATGCTTTGCAGTGGGGTCATCGGGTTCAAAGGTTACCTTGAAACTTTCCTCAATCCGGGAGAACTGCATATCCTCCCCGGCAGCCGGCACGGGACCCGTCAGATTCTCCGCATAGGAAAGGATTATATAGGCCTTTTCCCCTGCTTGCGGAAAGACCGATTCAACCGGCTCACAGATGGAAATTTCCTCCCCTCGGCAGTTCAGAGCGAGACCCGGGTGAACCACGACCGAATCTTTTTGCCGCGAGACCTCCATCCCGCAGACGACTCCTGCCCCATGCAGACTCCGATTGTGCCGCCGGTGCTTTTCCAGGAAGTACTCCTGCTCAGCGGTGAAATCATCGGCTGATAGAAGCTGACCGAAGAAATACCTTACTCTTTTCAAGGGCCCGCCACTCATTCTTCCCTCCTGGCCTTTATTTCAGGTGCAGCCGAAAATCGCCGGCGCAGATTCCTTTGGCCGGCATCATGCATTTTTCCACCGGCGGGTCGATGGTGTATTGGACTTTCAGGCTGTCGAACCAGCAGGCCAGCCGGTAGATCACTCCGCACTCGTACTCATCGACCACCCCCAGGGTTTGCATCCCCCGATAGGCAAAACTTTTTTGAGGCGCAAACTCCCAGTGGAAAACATTCTTCTCCGGGAAGCTCATCCTGCCGCCCATGAAATCGGAGACGAGCAGGCCGAAGGCCCCTTCGCAGAAGGTTTGGAAATCCTCAAAGGTTTCGATTTTTCCAAATCCTAGGACCTTTTTGATCCGGTTGATCTCGACGGGGGCCAGGGAGGTGATGGCCGCTTTGTTCAACTGGTTGGTCTTGGCGATCCCGAATTCCCTCAGGCAGTGGTAGAACCACATGCCGTCATGGGTCATCCAGCACTTATTCAAAAAATTGACGATCTCCCCCGGGGCCAATGTTTCGACCGGTTTCATTCTGGGGCCCTCCGTCACGAGAGGACGGAAGAAAGGGAAAGGGCTTCCCCTGTCTGGATCCTGACCGACTCGTCATCAACTTGGCGTGATCGCCCTACCGCTCCTGCGGGGCAGCAAAGTCAGCTGGGATGATCCGGCGGATTTGTACTTCGTGCCAGGCCCAAGGCCCACGCAGGGAAAAAAGAACCGGATTGGACCGACAAAGATCAAGTGAAAGATAGACTTATGCCATGGGATTGTCAAGCAAAAGGGGATTGACCTTTTCCGGACAACCATATTATATGATATAGATCATTGGGGGTGGAGAGAAAGGTTCATATCCTNNTTCTGCGACGGAGGCTTTGAGCTGGAATGGCTAAAGACGGATTTCACTTGGGATTGGATGTTGGATCGGTAAGCACCAAGACGGTTTTGATTGATAAAAGCAAAAAGGTCGTCGAGGAACATTACACCCGTACGAAGGGGCAGCCCCTGGAGACGGTCCTCCAGGTATTGACCGAAATTCTCACCCGGGTCCCCGCGGAGAGAATCCAGAGCGTCTCCGTGGCCGGCACGGCCGGCAAGCTGGTCGCCGAACTCCTCGGGGCGGAATTCGTCAACGAGGTCATCGCCCAGGCCAAATCCACCAGTTATTTTCACCCGGAGGTGAAAACCATCATCGAGATGGGAGGGGAAGACTCCAAGCTGCTACTGATCGAAACCAGCAAGGATAACGGCGGAGACTACAGGATCCAGGACTTCTCCATGAACACCATCTGCGCCGCCGGTACCGGGTCTTTCCTGGACCAGCAGGCCAACCGCCTCCAATTCACTATCGAGGAATTCAGCCAGCTGGCCCTCAAGTCGAAGAACCCTCCCCGGATCGCCGGCCGGTGCAGCGTCTTTGCCAAGAGCGACATGATCCACCTGCAGCAGGGGGCCACGCCCGACTACGACATCGTGGCCGGCCTCTGTTATGCCCTGGCCCGGAACTTCAAGTCCAATATCGCCAAGGGCAAGAACATGGTGACTCCCGTCTCCTTCCAGGGCGGGGTGGCCGCCAACCTGGGAATGCGCAAGGCCTTCATCGACGTCCTGGAATTGAAAGAGGGGGAGTTCATCATTCCTCGGCATTTCGCCTCCATGGGAGCCATCGGGGCCGCCTTCCTGGCCCTGGAAAACCCGGAGAGGTGGAAGAAGTTTGAAGGGGTGGAGCGGCTGCGGGATTACGTGAGCCGGCCGGTTACCAACGATAAAACTCTCGAACCCCTCTCCCTGTCCGAGCACCACAAGAAAGGGAGCCAGTGGGAGCCTCTCCGCGGCATTCCGGACGGAAAGAAGATCCCCGCTTACCTGGGCATCGACGTGGGTTCCATCTCCACCAACGTGGTGGTAACGGATGAAAACATCAAGGTCCTTTCCAAGCGCTATCTCATGACCGCGGGCCGCCCCATCGAAGCCATCCGCCAGGGTCTGAAAGAGGTGGGAGACGAAGTCGGCCACCTGGTGGAGATCAAAGGGGTCTGCACCACCGGGTCGGGCCGGTATCTCACCGGAGACTACGTGGGGGCGGATGTCATCCGCAACGAAATCACCGCCCAGGCCACGGCCGCCGCCTTTATCGACCCGGAAGTGGACACCATCTTTGAGATCGGCGGCCAGGATTCCAAGTATATTTCCCTGGAACACGGGGCCATCGTGGATTTTGAGATGAACAAGGCCTGTGCGGCCGGAACCGGCTCCTTTCTGGAGGAGCAGGCCGAGAAACTGGGGATCTCCATCAAAGGAGAGTTCGGCAATCTGGCCCTGAGCTCTCCCTCTCCGGTCTCCCTGGGCGAACGGTGCACGGTCTTCATGGAATCGGACCTGGTCCACTTCCAGCAGAAGGGTGCCAAGCGAGACGACCTGGTGGCCGGTCTCTCCTACTCCATCGTTTTGAACTACCTGAACAAGGTCGTGGGAGACAAACGAGTCGGCAACAGGATCTTCTTCCAGGGCGGCACCGCTTTCAACAAAGGCGTGGTGGCCGCTTTCGAGAAGGTGACCGGGAAGAAGATCATCGTCCCCGAACACAACGAAGTCACCGGGGCCATCGGCTGCTGCATCCTGGCCCGGGACGAGAACCCGTCGGGCAAGACCGATTTCAAAGGCTGGGACCTGAGCAACCGGCCGTATGAGCTGACCTCCTTCGAATGCAAGGAATGCCCCAACCGCTGCGAGATCCGCAGGGTCACGATTCAGGGGGAGAAACCCCTCTTCTACGGCAGCCGGTGCGAGAAGTACGACGTGGACCGCACCCGGAAGCGGCGCGACGACCTGCCCGACCTTTTCAAGGAACGGGAAGAAGCCCTGATGGCCTCCTACGTGGAGGAAAAGCCCGTTTCGGAGGATGCTCCGGTCATCGGGATCCCCCGCCTCCTCAATTTCCTCGAAATCATGCCTTTCTGGAAGGCTTTCTTCACCGCCCTGGGATTCCGTCTGGTCTTCTCGGACACGACCAACAAGCGCCTCATCCATAAAGGGTTGGAGAAGATCGTGGCCGAGACCTGCTTCCCCATCAAGGTGGCCCACGGTCATCTCCTGGACCTGATCGACAAAGGGGTGGACACCATCTTCCTCCCCAGCCTCATCACCATGCCCCTTTCCCACCCATCCCTGGACCGCTCTTTCGCCTGTCCCTACGTCCAGGCTTTCCCCTACTCGGTCAAATCGGCCATCGACTTCAAAGCCCGCGGGGTGAAGGTCCTCTCCCCGGTCGTCCATCTGGGCGCGGAGCGGAAGAGCCTAGAGCAGTCCCTGATCAACATGGGGAAGGAACTGGGGAAGGAGGCCGATGAAATTTTATCGGCCCTCGATAAAGCCCAGACGGCTCAGACCAGCTTCTACGCCTCCATGAAGCGGCGCGGCCGGGAGGTGCTGCAGAATCTGAAACCGAACGAAAAGGCCATGGTCATCGTCAGCCGACCCTACAACGGCTGCGACCCGGGGGTCAACCTGGGCCTTCCCACCAAGCTGCGCGACCTGGGGGTCATTGCCATTCCCATGGACTGCCTCCCCCTGGACGAAATGGACCTCCTGGACGACTGGAATGACATGTACTGGAAGTACGGGCAGAAGATTTACAGCGCCGCCCACATTATCCGCGACGATCCGCGGCTTTACGCCATCTACATCACCAACTTTGCCTGCGGGCCGGACTCCTTCATCCTCCATTTCTTCAAGGAGAAGATGCGGGGCAAACCCTACCTGCAGATCGAAGTGGACGAGCACAGCGCGGACGTGGGCGCCATCACCCGCCTGGAAGCCTTCCTGGACAGTCTGAAGAATATCCGCAAGGACCTCCACCAGGAGGAGAGAAAACCTAAGACCATCGTCGTCGCTCAAGACGCCAATAATCGGAAAGTCTACGTGCCCTACATGACCGAGGGGGCCCTCGCCATTGTGGGCGCCTTCCAGGCCTGCGGGATCGACGCGGAGCTAACCCCCAGGTCCAATCAGGAGACTATCCATTGGGGGAGAAAGTACACCTCCGGCAAGGAGTGCTATCCCTGCATCCTCACCACCGGCGACATGGTGCGGGTGGTGAAAAGCCCGGACTTCGACCGGAAAAGAGTCGCCTTCTTCATGCCTTCCGGAAACGGTCCCTGCCGGTTCGGCCAGTATCACCGCCTCCACCGGTTGATCCTGGACGACCTGGGGTATCCCGACGTGCCCATCTACTCCCCGACCCAGGATGAGCATCTCTACCGGGACCTGCACATGATGGGCAAAAATTTCACCCGTCTGGGCTGGCAGGGCATGGTGGCCATCGACCTTCTGGAAAAGAAGCTGCGCGAGACCCGACCCTATGAAGTTCAGGCCGGAGAATCGGACCGCGTCTTCCAGCTCTACCTGCGGAAAGTGTACGAAGCCGTGCGGGACAGCAAGGACGATCCCGCCTACTGCATGGAAGGGCTGGTTCAGTCTCTCCAGGATGCCCGGAGGGATTTCGACAACCTCCCGACCGTCAACAAGGGCTCCAGACCGCGGATCGGCGTGGTGGGGGAGATTTACATCCGCTCCAACGAATTCAGCAACGAGCATGTCGTCCGGTCGCTCGAAAAATTGGGCGGAGAAGTCTGGCTCCCTCCCATCTCCGAATGGTTCCTCTACCTGAACTTCACCTCCCGCCGCTACAGCATGCAGAACCGGAGCTATGGCGACTTCCTGAAGACCTACATCACCGAACTTGTCCAGAAGCGGGACGAGCACAAGATGGATCATATCTTCGAAGGAAGCCTCGTCAATCACCCCGAGCCTTCGATCAAGGAAACCCTGATGGCGTCGAAGCCTTACCTCGACGACTCCTTCGAAGGAGAAGCCGTTCTCTCCATCGGGAAATGCGACGACTACGTGAAGAAAGGCTGCTCCGGACTGGTGAACGTCATGCCCTTCACCTGCATGCCCGGAACCATCGTCGGCGCGGTGATGAAACGGTACCGGGAAGAGCACGAAAATATCCCTTTCCTCAACATGGCCTACGACGGGCAGGAGGAGACCAACACCCTGACCCGCCTGGAGGCCTTCATGCATCAGGCCCGCCAGTTCCAGAGGCAGTATCAAGGGGAGAAAGAGAAATAGCCATCAGCGGGTAGCGGTCAGCTTAAAGCAGAAATTCTTTTTGGCTTTTGCTGAAAGCTGATCGCTGTTCGCTTCTTCTAACTGCTTTCACCTTTCAGCCATCAGGAAATTAGGCTACAATAAAATTCAGATGTGTTTATCCTTAAGCTGATGGCTGAATGCTGATGGCTGATCGCTGTCTTTTTCCCATTCTCCGGATCCCTCTTATCCTCTCTATCTTGCTTACCCTTTCTTTGCCCCTATCTCTCGCTCATTCTTCGGAGGACCCCGCTTTCGCGGAGGCCCGCAGGAGGATGATCGAGCGCGACCTCCAAGGCCGGGACATTCGCGACCCCAAGGTCCTGGAAATCATGGGACGGATTCCCCGCCACCTCTTCGTCGAGCCCTCTCTGAGGGGCAAGGCCTATGCGGATTATCCCCTGCCCATCGCGGAAGGACAGACCATCTCACAGCCTTACATCGTGGCCCTCATGACCCAGATCCTTCAGGTCCAGCCGGGAGAAAGGGTTCTGGAGGTCGGGACCGGATCGGGCTATCAGGCGGCGGTGCTGGCAGAACTCGGCGCTCAGGTCTACAGCATAGAAGTCCAGGAAACCTTGGCGAAGCAGGCGGCGCTGCGTCTGAAAGAACTGGGATATGACCGAGTCCAGGTGAGATACGGAGACGGGTACTTGGGGTGGGAAGAAGCGGCGCCCTTTGACGCGATCATCGTCACCTGCGCGGCCGATCACATCCCCCCTCCCCTGATCAAGCAGCTCAAAGAAGGGGGACGGTTGGTGATTCCTCTGGGGAGCACGACCTATTTCCAAACCCTCACGCTGCTGACCAAGAAAGAGGGCAGGACCGACATCCAGCGCCTCCTGGGCGTGGCTTTCGTCCCCATGACCGGTGAGGCCCAGAAAAAATGAACCCTCATCGAATCTTCCTTTGTCCATGACCCTATCGAAACCTTCAGCCCCCTCCCCCTACCGCTCCTCCATTCTCCTGTCCTACCTGTGCACCATGCTCTTGTGGGGAGCGACCTATATCTACATGCCGATCCTGACCCCTTACACCAAGCATATCAGCGGGTCCCTCCAGGGAGCCGGGCTGGTGATCGGGGCGTACGGCCTCTCCCAGATGATCCTGCGGATTCCCCTGGGAGTCTTGTCGGACCGCTGGAGAAGAAGAAAACCCTTAATCCTCCTGGGTTTCATCTTCAACAGCCTGTCCAACCTGGGACTGATCCTCTCCAGCAGCACCTCGATGCTTTTCTGGTCGGTTTTCACCGCCGGGATTGCCTCAAGTATCTGGGGGCCCTTTATGGTCCTTTACTCCAGCTACTTCCCGGCCGGGCAAATCGTCCACTCCATGTCCCTGCTCATGAGCTTCTCCCGTCTTTCTCAGATCATCTCCACCTACGCCGGAGGAGCCATCGCCGAAAATTGGGGCTGGACCGCTCCTTTCTACGTCGGGGGAGTCCTTTCATTGGTGGGCCTCCTTCTGGCCAACGGCCTGACCGAAGTCCGTCCACAAAAAAGTTTCGACCTGACGATTCAAAAAGTCTTTCAGGTCGGCCGGAACCGGACGCTTCTCATGGCCTCCTTCCTTTGTATCCTCATGCAGTCCGCCAATTCTTCTTCGGCCTTCGGGTTTACCCCCATCCTCGCCCAGCAGCTCGGAGCTTCCAAAGAAGACCTGGGAATCCTGCTCTTCTTCTACCTGCTTCCCAATACTCTGGCCACGCTTCTTTCCGGAACGGTCATCCGTCTTTATCTGGCCGAGCGTCTCATCCTCATCGTCGGTTTCCTGCTCATTTCCACCGCCCTTTTCATTACCCCCTTCGTGGACCGCCTCAGCTTCCTGAAAGCCATCCAGGTCGTGAATGGAGCCGGAATCGGGCTGCTCTTCCCCCTTCTCACGAGCCTTTCCATCCAGTCCGTCCCCCGGGAACAGCAGGCCACGGCCATAGGCTTCTTCCAGTCTCTCTACGCCATTGGCATGACCTTCGGCCCGATCCTCTCCGGAGTCTTCGCCCAAAAGCTTGGCCTCGCTTCGGTCTTCGTGTTGAACGGCCTCATGTGCCTGGCGGGAGCCGCTTTCTCTTTCTATCGAATGCCTTTGTCTTCCAGGGAAGAATCATGAGGGTCACGGGAAGAAAGAAAAGAATTAACGGTGACCCGCAGAGAGCGCAGAGGATGAGGAGATTAGGAATGATTCGAATAATTTTTGGTTTCTGGCCTTTTTATTAAAGAAATCTCTGCGGTCTCTGCGTGCTCTGCGGTGAATTTTTTTTATTCGTCCCCGAAGGGCACAGACCCAGAAAGAACCAAAAGAGGAAAGGGGGGGCCTGGTGAAGATCGAATTATCCAACGTCCGAACCATAGGCGATGGAATTATGAGGCCCGAAGGGGTCATGGCTCTCGATGATGGAAGGATTTATGCAGCCGACGGGAGAGGGCGGATCGCCCGGGTTCGGAGGGATGGCCAGACCGCTTTCTTCGGGAAACTGGGGGGAGTCCCCAACGGGATTTGTATAGATGGAAGCGGGAATTGCATCATCGCCAACATCGGCAACGGTGAGGTGCAGTCTCTTCGGCCCGACGGACATCATGAAGTCTTGTTGACCGAGGCTGAAGGAACGAGAATCTCTTCTCCCAACTTTCCCTTCGTGGACTCTAAGGGCCGGCTCTGGGTGTCGAATTCGACCCTTCGGGAGAAGCTGGATGAAGCCCTCCAGTATCCCGGGCCGGATGGAAGCGTCGTCCTCTTCGAAAAAGGAAGAGCCAAAATCGTGGCCGACAGAATCTATTTTGCCAACGGTCTGGCTATCGATCCCGAAGAAAGACACCTCTATGTGGCCGAGACCATGCTCCGGCGAATTTTGCGCTTCAAAATCCAACCCGATGGATCTCTTTCTCACCGGGAAATCTACGGGCCGTCCGTCCTGGCCCCCCTGGGATTCCCCGACGGCATCGCCTTCGACGAGGCGGGTAACTTATGGGTCACCTTCCCGGCCTGGAATGCCATCGGATACCTTACCCCGCGGAGGGAACTGGAAATCGTCCTCGAAGACGGCGAAAGAAGCGTCCTCCAGCGCCCTTCTAACATCTGTTTCGGCGGGGAGGAGAGAAAAACCGCCTTCATCGGCAGCCTGGATGGAAACGAAATTCCCTATTTCGAAGTTCCCTATCCTGGAGCCAGGCTCATCCACCAGAAATCTTAGGGGGAAAAATTCTTTACCCCTGTGTTTCAGACAGTAGACTTTAGACCTCAGACCGAACGGGGGAAATGGCCCCGAAGGGTAAGCGCCAGTGCAAGGGTGAGCAAATAATGGTTTNNGTGTCCAGTGTCTGAATTGCAGTCTTTAACTACCTTGACTTACAATAAGAAAAAAGGTATTTTACCCGCATAGTAATTCTCCTGCCGATTCAAGAGGAATCATCCAGGCAAAAACAACTAATCTTCCCAGGAAAGGAGATTTCCCCATGGCGAAAGCGAATTTGAATTATGAGGTCCCCGCCCATCTGAAGCGGGAGTTTGTCTTCCAGACCGCGGGTATCCTGCCCCCCAACGGCATCCTCTTCGGATTCAACACCATCAACAAGGTGGGGGAACAGGCCAAGAAGCTCGGTGGAAAACAGGTCCTGCTGGTCACGGACGAAGTGATGGTGCAGCTGGGATATGCCGACCTGGTGAAAGAGAACCTGCAAAAGGAAGGAATGAAAGTGGGCGTTTATGGAAAAGTGGACCCCGAGCCCCATATCGAGACCGCCGATGCCCTGTATGAAATGGTACGGAAAGACAAATCCGACCTGGTCATCGGGCTGGGGGGCGGCAGTTCCATGGATATGGCCAAGCTCACTTCCCTCATCGCCACCAATCCCCAGACTCCGCTGGATCTGATGAGCAAGAAGGTGGCCAACAACCCGGCCCTGAAAAAGATTCTAATCCCCACAACTTCGGGCACGGGGAGCGAAGTCTCCATGTATTTCGTGTGTTCGGCCGGCAAGGATAAATATTTCATGGGCTCTCCTTTGGCTTACCCGGAGATCGCCATCATCGATCCGGGGCTGACGATCTCCATGCCCCCCCGGATCACCGCCTCCACCGGGATCGATGCTCTTTCCCATGCCGTGGAAAGCGTGATGAACAAACTGGCGAATCCCATGTACGACTGCCTGGGCATCGGGGGGATCGAGCTCATCGCCAAGTACCTCCGCCGGGCCACCTTCAACGGCAACGACCTCGAAGCCCGCTACTACATGTCCATGGGCGCAACGCTGGCCATGATTTCCATGACCGGAACGGGAGGGCTATACGCCCACAGCATTTCCTACGTTCTGGCCATGTTCCAGCCCACCGCCCACGGAATCGGCTGCGGGATCGGCCTTCCCTACACCATGGCCTTCAACCTCCCGGTCATCGAAGACCGGCTGGCTTTGATTGCCCGGGCCATGGGAGAGAAGGTAGAATCCCTCTCCGCCAGGGAGGCGGGGAGGTGGGCTTGCGAACTCGTCTATGATTTAACCGCCGACGTGAAGCTTCCGGTGAGCCTGAACGAGATGGGGTTCAAGCACGAAGACGTGGCCAAGATGGGGGAACTCAACGTCGCCAAATATCCCCGGGCCAACAATCCCCGGGCCATGTCCAAGGAGGAAAGCCTGGCTCTCTTCGAGGCCATGTGGGAAGGAGACCTCTGGATGGTGAAATAAAAATGCAGGTTTGAGGTCCCGGGTTCCAGGCGTCAGGACAAACCTGAAAACCTGAGGGCAAAATAGGGTCAGGTTTAATTTTTCGGGTTGCGGGATTCGAGGTAGGGGATGGAGACCTTACATTTGAAACCAGCAACCCGAAACTTTTTTGGCGGCTCATTCAGGGTTTACG
>PMCE01000221.1 GCA_003154025.1 Syntrophaceae bacterium | reverse complement strand
GCTCATGGCCATGTGCTCGGCCATGGCGCGCAGGGGACCGCTCAAGGGCTTGACTTCATCCCCCGCTTCGGCTACGGGAGCACGGGCTGGCACGGGTTCCTTCGCGGGCTCTTTCTCCTTTTTCCGTTCGAGGAAGGTCAGGACTTCCTCTTTCCCGATCTTCTTCCCCGGGTACGCGGCCGCCACCTCGCGTACGTCCACCCCATGTTCCGTCGCAATCCGCATGGCCAGGGGAGAGATTCTCAGGTCTCCTCTATCTTTATGGCCGGGTGGACCGGGTGAGACTGCCGTGGAAGGGGTAGGAGCAAGGGCGGCCGCTTTGGGGGCGGCATCCACCCTTTCTCCCGAGGCCCCGATGACGGCGATGGCCTCTCCTACCTTCACTTTGGTCCCCGCAGGGCAAAGGATCTTCAGGAGCACGCCGGAAGCCTCGGCGGGGATATCGACGGTGACCTTTTCGCTCATGATCACCACCAGAAGATCCCCTTTTTCCACCGGGTCGCCTTCTTTTTTCAACCAACGTTCAATCGTCCCCTCGGGGATACTCAACCCGAGACTTGGCATCTGGACTTCAAAAGCCATTGAATTCTCCTTTAGCGTAGAATCCAGAAGTCAGAATTCAGAAACCAAAATAAAGACTCTACGGTTCTCTTATTCTGAATTCAGACTCCTGGATCCTGAATTCTATTCTAAGATTTCCTTCGCCGCTTTTACGATCTTCTCCGCGTTGGGCAAATAGAATTGTTCCAACAGGGGATGCGCCGGAACCGGGGTGAAGGGAGCTCCAACCCGTTTGATGGGCGCATCGAGGGAATAGAAGGCCTCTTCCGCGATCATGGCTGCGATTTCGCCGCCGAACCCTCCGAAGGTGGGCGCTTCGTGGACGATGACCACCTTCCCCGTCTTTTCCACCGAAGCCAGGATCGCCTCGCGATCCAAAGGCACCAGGGTACGAGGGTCGACCACTTCCGCTTTCACGCCATCCTTTGCCAGGGTCTCGGCCGCGGCCAAGGCCTGGTGAACCATGGCGCCGGTGGCGATGATGGTCAGGTCTTCCCCGGCCCGCTTCACATCGGCCTTTCCCAGGGGGATCAGGTATTCGCCTTCCGGAACCGGCCCTTTGACCCGGCTGTACATGAACTTATGCTCCATGAAGACGACGGGATTGTCATCCCGGATCGCACTCTTCAACAGCCCCTTGGCATCGTGGGGGGTGGAGGGCATGACAATCTTCAGGCCGGGAACGTTAGCGATCCAGGCCTCGGGGCTCTGGGAGTGGTGCAGGGCCGCCCCCACACCTGCTCCGAAGGCCGTCCGGAAAACCACCGGCACAGTCGCCTCTCCGGCGTAGGCATAGCGCATCTTGGCGGCCGAATTCGAAATGTGATCCATGGCCAGGGCGAGAAAATCGGAGAACATAATCTCGGCCACCGGACGCATTCCCCAGAGCGCCGCACCCACGGAGAGGCCGGCAATGGCCGATTCGGAGATAGGGGTGTCGATCACCCGCTCGGGCCCGAATTTGGCAAAAAGACCGTTGGAAGCCCCGAAGGCTCCCCCGCTTCCGTACCCGACTCGCACATCCTCTCCGAACAGATAAACCCTTTCATCCCGGGCCATCTCTTCGTGCAACGCCTCGTTAATCGCTCCGACAAAGGTCATTTCCTTCATTTTCAGTTCTCCTTGAAAACTATTATTGGACGCAGATGAACGCAGATTTACAGGATTCGAAACCCCGAAACCAAAAATCGTTTCTGTTTTGAATTTTTATCTGCGTAAATCTGCGTCCCATTGTTTTTTAATCCGCATAGACACCCAGCAGCGTATCCTCGGGCAAGGGGAGGGGGCTTGCTTCGGCAAACCGGATGGATTCCTCGATCTCTTCATTTACGCCCCGGTAGACCTCTTTGATCTTCGGGTCATCGAGGAGCCCTTTCCCCCGCAAATATCCTTCGAACCGTTTAATGGGGCATTTTTGCTTCCACGACTCCACTTCTTCCGCCGAGCGGTAGAGCGCGGGGTCAATGATGGAGTGCCCCAGCCACCGGTAGGTCTTGCATTCGATGAGCGTCGGCCCCTCGCCCTTGCGGGCCCGGGAGATTGCGGCCTGCGTGGCCTCGTACACGGCCAGGACATCATTTCCGTCGACGGTGATGCCCGGGAAACCATACCCTGCCGCCCGGATGGAGATATCCCGGATGGCCATGGCGCAGGTCGCCGGAACGGTCATGGCATAACAGTTGTTGTCGCATACGTAGACGATGGGCAGCTTCATGACCCCGGCCATATTCAGCGACTCATGGAAGTCCCCTCGGTTCGAAGCCCCGTCGCCGAAGAAATGAAGAGCCACGCTGTCCAGTTTCTTCAGCTTCATGGCCAGGGCGGCGCCCGTGCTGATGGGGATTCCCGAGCCGATGAGGCCGGTCCCGGCCAGGAGGCCGATGGAGTTGTCCCCGGAGTGGGACGCCGGCCCCCGGCCTTTGCCGGAACCGTTCCTCCGGCCGAACATGCCGGCCATCAGGGTCTTCATGTCCACCCCCTTCAGGAGATACTTCCCCTTTCCCCGGTGGGTGGGCATGATGGTGTCATCCTTCCTGAGGCGGTAGCAACTCCCTACGTCCACCGCCTCCTGCCCGATGTTCGGGTGGTGGAACCCGACCAGCTTGCCGAGCTTCAAGAGCTCGAAGGTCTTTTCCTCGAACACCCGGTCGAGCACTAACCAGCGGTACATCGCCAACAAATCCTTCTCTGGTAATTCCATCGCAACCTCCCGATATTTTGAAAATCCGCAATCCACAATCTGAAATCTTCAATAGTACATTCCCGACCCCCCGTTGATGTCAATGACCACTCCGGTGATGAACGACGCCGCGTCGGAAAGGAGGAAGAGGATGGGATCGGCCACTTCTTCGGCCTTCCCCAAGCGCGCGAGAGGGATGCTTTTTTTGATCTGCTCGTTGACCTCGACCGGCACATCCCAGATCATGGGGGTGTCGATCCTTCCCGGGGCGACGGCATTCACCCGGATTTTATGCGGGGCGACTTCCCGCGCCAGGATTTTGGTCAGCCCTATCACTCCCGCCTTGGATATGACGTAATGGCTCCCCGTAATGACCGATCCGGCCTTGGCCGCCTGGGAAGAGAGGCTCACGATGGCGCCACCCCCCCGTTCGATCATTTTGGGGACGGCGAAGTAGCAGCAGAGAAAGACCCCCCGGATGTTCACCGCCATGACCCGGTCCCATTCCTCGACGGACATTTCCCATAAATTCTGCTTCTTCCCCCGGTGCTTGGGAGAAATGCCCGCATTGTTGACCAGGAAGTCGATCCCCCCGAAACGGGAAACGGTTTGGCCGACCAGGGCCTGAACTTCTTTCTCCTGGGAAACGTCGATCTTCAGACCCAAGAAAGGACGCGCCTCCTTCTTCATCTCCGCTTCCATCTTCTGTAAATTCTCGGGGCTCCAGTCGGCTACCACCACCTTGGCCCCCTCGTTGGACAAGCCCCGGGCCGTAGCCGCGCCGATCCCCGAAGCCCCTCCGGTGACGATGGCCACCTTGTCTTTGAATCGCATTTTCTCCTCCCTCATTAAAGACCGCAAGGCGCAGGTCGCAAGGCGTAGGGGGTAAAAGAAATTTCACGCTCTCGCGCCTTACGACTTGCGACTTGCGGCTTTTATAGCGCCTTTTTGATCACCTTACCCGCCGGGTTCCGGGGGAGCTTGTCGGTGAAATAGACGAATTTGGGGACCTTGTAGTCCGCCAGAAATTTTTTACAGAATTCCTGAATCTCCGCCCCGGTGGCCTGCTGGCCTTGCTTCAGGACGCAGGCCGCTTTGACCACTTCCCCGAGGATCGGATCGGGAACCCCGGTCACCGCCGCTTCCACCACCTTGGGATGTTGGTAGAGAACGTTTTCCACTTCGATGCAGTAGATATTCTCCCCGCCGCGGATGACCATTTCCTTCTTCCGGTCCACGACGTACAGGTATCCTTCTTCGTCAAACCTCCCCAGGTCTCCCGTGCGAAACCAACCGTCCCGGAGCGATTCGGCCGTGGCCTCCGGCTTCCTCCAGTACCCCTTGAAGATATTAGGGCCTTTGATGAGGATTTCGCCTACTTCACCCGGGGCGACTTCTCCGCCTCCATCATTGACGATCTTCAGCCGCACCACCGGGACAGGAAGGCCGGTGGAATCGGGACGGATCGTGGTCTGGTCATGGGGAAGCATGGTAACCCAGGAAGAGGCCTCAGTCAAGCCGTACACGTTGCGCAGGCGCCAGGTGGGGAATTTTTCCTTCATTGTTTTGATGACCTCGACGGGAGCCGGGGCCCCGCCATAGCCGCAGTAGCGCAAGGTGGTTAAGTCGCGACGCTCCAAGGTCGGGGACTGAAGGATCATGGAATACATGGCCGGCACCCCGGTCATCTCGGTGATCTTCTCCCGCTCTATGGTATCCAGGATCTCTTCGGTCTTAAAAGCCCGCATCAATACTCCCGTGGCCCCGGCGTGGACGATCTTGATCAGCTGGGAGTTGAGGGCGGTGACGTGAAACATGGGGGCCATGATCAGGAGCTTGTCCTCCGAGGAGAGGCGGCAGAGGGACTGGGTATTCAGGGAGTTGGTGATAAAATTCCGATGGCAGAGCATGGCCCCTTTGGGGTTCCCCGTGGTCCCCGAGGTATAGAGGATGCTGTTGACATCTTCCTCCGTGGCCGGGGCCTGGATTCTCCGCGGCGCGGTGCGGCTGATCAGGTCGGAAAAAAGAGTGGCTCCGGATACGCGGTCTTTCCCGGTGATGAATACGGCCTTAAGGTTGGGGGCCTGATCCCTGACCTGAAGAATCCTCTCCCACAGCTCGGGCTCGACGATCAGAATGGTGGGGTCCGAGTCTTTCAGGAGGTATTCGATCTCCGGGGCCTTGAGGCGGGTGTTGGTGGGGACGGAGATGGCGCCCATCTGGGAGGCGGCGAAGAAGGAGGCCACAAACTCGGGCGTGTTCCGCAGGATCATCATCACCCGGTCGCCCGGACGGACCCCGTATTCCTCTTTCCACCGGAAGGCCAGGCTGTCGACCCTGCGGGCCAGCTCTCCGTAGGAGATCCTCTCATCCTCGTAAATAAAGGCTTCATGCTGCCGGTCCCGCTGGACCGTGCGGTTGAAAATCTCCGGAAGAGTGCGGGGGCGGTTCCGGTACATATCCAGGCGAACCCCGGCGATGGCCTCTTCACCGACGCCTTCTACTTTGTACCTTTTCCTGCCCGGGGCATATTCTTCGAAAGAGTACTTCACCTTCTCCTCTCTCCTTATTCCCTTACGGAAGAAATCGTGCGCAAAACGGTAACCCGTTGTAGGGGCAATCACGCCATGGCGTGATTGCCCATCTTGCGGGCGGCCACTTAGGGCCGCCCCTACAACATCCGGTTCGGCCGCGGCTTGGCCGGCTTAGGGATTGGGTCTCAAAAGGATCTTCAAGGCCTCTTTCCGGAGGACCCCCTCAAAGCCTTCGGATGCTCTCTCCAAGGGCAAGATATTGGAGATCAGGGGGGCGACATTCAATTTGCGGGAGGCCATGAGGTTCAAGACCCGGTCCCAGTCCAGGGGAGCTCCCCCGTAACTTCCCTTGATGCTCTTCATCTGCCGAACCATTTGGTGGGTGGCATCCACCGGAATGGGTTCGGGATAGATCCCCACGAGAATCATCTCTCCCGCCTTCCGCAGCATCCGGAGGCCGGAAACCGCCGCCGCGGGCGAGCCGCTCGCTTCGAATACTACGCCGGCCCCGAGCCCTTGGGTCAGGTCCATGATTTTCGTCAAGGGGTCCCGGTTTTCGCTGATCAGGGTGAGGTCGGCGCCCAGCTTTTGGGCCACCTCCAGCCTGGGGCGATCCGCCTCCTGCCCGGAGATTACGACCTGGCCTGCTCCCAGGGCTTTGCACATCTGGACGATGAGAAGGCCGATGGGGCCAGGCCCCAGGACGACGACCACGTCCCCGGGAAAGAATCGGGCCAGCTCCACCGCGCCCAGGGCCACGGCCGCGGGTTCGGTTACGGCCGCTTCTTCCAGGGATACCCCGGCGGGGATCCGGTGCAGGCAGTCTTCGTGAACGGCCACGAATTCGGCCATGGCACCGTTGCGCTCCAGGCCGATGCGGCCGAAGGAGGTCCGCAGGGAGCACAGGACTCCTTTCCCCTGTTTGCAGTAAAAACACTTCCCGCAGATCCGCCCCGTCTCGCTGGTCACTTTTTCTCCGGGGCGGAAAGAACCTGCCCGCGACTCCACGACCTCCCCGGCGAATTCATGGCCCAGGATGAGGGGGAAATGTGGAGTCAGGAATTCATACCCCGGAGTCCATTCATAGATATGGACATCGCTCCCGCAGATTCCCACGGCCTCGACCCGGACCAGGACTTCGCCCGGCTGGGGGACGGGAAGACCCACCTCCCGGATTTCAATCCCCGGCGAGGGCTTGGTTTTCACCACGGCCTTCATGGCATCTATCTCCTAACCCGTTGTAGCCGGAACCAGGGAAAAATATTGCAGGGGTCCCGCCGCGGCGGGATGGCCTCCCGCAAAAAAGGCAACCATCACGCCAGGGCGTGATTGCCCCCCATCATTTTATTACTTCCGACATTCCTTCGCCGCGTTTCCGCATCGTCCAAAAAAAATGGGCCAATCGCCGCCCCGGCGGATGATTATTCGAGCTCTTTTGGGTCCTTTATCTTCATCACTCGCAGAGCATTCCTGAACAAGATATTGTCGATCTCCTCGGGGGAGAAGCGGATTCCGGAAGGGGCATTTTCCGGAAGCGTTCGAATCAGCTTCCCCCACTCTTTGT
Organism: Syntrophaceae bacterium; assembly: GCA_003154025.1. The sequence continues at coordinate 6,175 of PMCE01000221.1, read as the reverse complement.
TCCCCAGGCTGTAGAGGCGGAAAGATGGGCCGTCGGTGGCAAAGAGGAAATTTTCCGAACCCCCCAGGCTGATCATATCGCGGAAGTACCGGCAAAAGAGGTTAAAGTCCTTGGCAATGGTCTGCCAGCCCGATATGTCCGCCATGAGGTTGGTCTTGCGGTTGATCATGAAGGACAACTGCTGCCACCATCCAAAGCCCACATGGGCGGCAATGACGGTCAGGTCGGGGAAATCCAGGGTCACGTCATCCAGATAGATGGGGTCGCAGAATTTATTGCGGAACGGGGGGATCGCCGCCCCTGTGTGGAAGAGCACCGGGACCCCCAATTCGACGGCTTTTTCGTAGTAGGGATAGACGAGGGGTTCGTTGGGATAGAATCCGGAGGCGGGGTCGAGCTTGAGTCCTTTCATTCCCCACTCCTTCACCGCTTTTTCGAAGAGGGCAACTCCTCCGGGCCTTTTCGGGTCGACACCGAAGAAAGCCCGGATTCGGGGCGAGTGGGCCCGGGCGACCTGGGCGATCTTATCATTCTTCTCTTCGATCGAGACCGGGGGTTCTCCCAATTCGAGCCCCAGATCCAGGGGCATAATCTGAGTCACCCCAATCCCCGCATCCTTCATCTCCTGAATCAACACCTCTCCGGTGGGGTCCTCGAAACGGGAAAGGATGACCTTCTCGATCGCTTCGGGGCTCACCTCCTCCCCGCTTCTTTTCCGGACGGCTACGGCCCGGTTGACCATCCCCTTCCAGAATTTTTCGGGCAACCAATCCCGATTGTATAGGTGCGCATGAAAATCGATAATCATCCTACCCCCCTTTGGGGTTCTTTCTACAACCCCAGATAAGCCTTGCGAACATGGTCGCTCTTCAATAAATCTTGCGCCCCGTCCGACAAAACGATCCGGCCGTTCTCCAGTGTATACCCCCAGTGGGCGATCTCCAGGGATTGCTTGACGTTCTGTTCGACCAGCAGAATCGTCGTCCCCTGCCCGTTGATTCTTTTTAGAGTTTGGAAAATTTCTTTGACCAACAGAGGGGAGAGGCCCAGAGAGGGCTCATCCAGCATCAGCAGGCGGGGCTTGGCCATCAGCCCCCGGGCGATGGCCAGCATCTGTTGCTCCCCTCCGCTGAGAGTGCTGGCCAGTTGGTCTTTCCTTTCCCGGAGGACCGGGAACATTTCCATCACCCGTTCCAGATTCTCATTCCGTTCTTTCCTGGATCTCTTCGTCATGGAGCCCATTTCCAGGTTTTCCCTGACGGTCATGTAGGGGAAGACGAGACGACCCTCGGGAATCTGAATGAGGCCGAGCTCCACGCGCTGATCGGTCGACAGGGGATCGATATTGTGGTCTTCAAAATACAGAGAGCCTTGGCTGCAGGGGACCAGTCCGGATATGGCCCGGAGGGTAGTTGATTTCCCCGCTCCGTTCGCCCCCACCAGGCTGGTGATCATCTTCTCCTGGACTGCGATGCAAGCCTCCCGGAGAGCCAGGACATCCCCGTACCGGACGCTCAGGTTTTCCAGTTTAAGCAGAATCATTGCTTTCCCCCAGGTAGGCTTTGATGACCCTCGCATCCCGGATGACTTCCTCGGCGCGGCCTTCGATTATCTTCTCTCCCTGCGAGAGGACCAGCACCCGGTCCGACAGAGACATGATGGCCTGCATCACGTGCTCGATGATGATGAGGGTCTGCCCGGATCCGCGAATCTTACGGATGAGCTCCCCCGTTTCCTGAACCTCGACCGGGGTCAGGCCGGCCATCACTTCATCCAGCAGCAGCAGCCGGGGCTGGGTGGCCAGGACCCGGGCCACCTCGAGCCTCTTCTTGTCCGCCAGGGTGATTTCGTTGGCCAGCATCCCTTTCTTCTGCACCAGTCCGACAAACTGAAGGATTTCCAGAGACATGTCCCGCGCTTTTTTCGCGTTGTTTTGCCGACAGAAGGCCCCGACCATGACGTTTTCCAGAACGGTCATGTTTTCAAACGGCTTGACCAGCTGGTAGGTCCTCCCGATCCCGGAGCGGCAAAGGATGTGGGATTTATTCAACTGGGAGACCACCGGTCCCTGGAATTTCACGGTTCCCCGATCCGGCTTGTAGACTCCCGAGAGGATGTTGAACAGAGTGGTCTTCCCCGCCCCATTCGGCCCGATGATCCCCAGGATCTCCCCCTGCAGGACGGAGAAGGTCAGGTTGGAGATTGCCTTTAATCCGCCAAAATTCTTGGATATGTTCTCCACTTCCAGAATCGGGACCGCTTCGTTTTCCCGTGGAACCGGTATGCCTTTCGAGAAGAGGGTGGAGGTCGGATTCGTCGCTCCCATCGGAGATAGCCGAGGGGGCTCCGTGCTTCCGGAAAAAGACGGAAGCCGGAGAAGGAGGGACTCATATTTCTTCGAGAAAAAGGCGATGATCCCCTTGGGCATGAACATGACCACGGCAATCAATAACCCCCCGTAGATGACAAAATGCAGCCCCTGGTATTTGCCCCCGATCCAGGTCCGCAGGAATTCCTGCAGGGGGATGAGCAGGAAGGAGCCGATCACCGGGCCGATGCAGGTTCCCAAACCCCCGATCATGGAGATCAGGGCGAGGTTGACGGAGACGTCGATGGAAAACTCCGAATGAGGTTCCAGGAAGAGAATATATTGGGAGAAGAGGGTCGCTCCCACGGCGGTGAGGGCGCCGCTGATCCAAAAGGCGGTCATTTTGGCCCGCAAGGTATTGACGCCCAAAGTCTCCGCCGCCTGGTCCTCATCCCGCAGGGCCGCCAATTGGTATCCCAGTTTCGAATTCTGGATCCAGTAGGAAACGGCCAGCACCAGCAGCATAAAGATAAACCCGATGAGGGCATAATGGTTTCGGGATTCAAAAATCAGGTTATAAAAAGAGGGCTGAAAGGGAATGGAGAGACCCTCGGACCCCTCCGTAATCTTCTTGAAATAGACGGCGAGGCGCTGCAGCACCTCGGCGATGGCGATCGTGGCCAGGGAAAAAAAAGGACCCTTGAGGCGAAAACAGGGGATGCCGATGAAGGCCGCCAGGATCGAGGCCGTCCCCGCCCCGGCGAAAATCCCGAGGATCGGCGGAACCCCGCATTTGACGAACAAGAGGCTCGAGGTGTAGGCCCCGATGCCGAAAAAAGCGCTATGGCCCAGGGAGAGTTGTCCCCCGAATCCGCCGATGATATTCCAGGCGCCGGAAAGGCCGGCAAAGAGAAGAATCATGAAAAGGATGTTCAGGTAAAAAGGATTCTGAATGAATAAAATGACGGCCAGCAGCCCCAGGCAGACGATTAGGACAGAATAATACCTGGGGTTCCCCAGCAGACGGAAGTAGGTCTTGAGCATTATTTCATCCCCATTTCTTCGGCCCCTGCCTGCCCCAGCAATCCCGAGGGCCTAAAGATCAAGACCAGGACGAAAATGACGTAGTAGACCGTCTCCTTCAAGGAGGGATCGATATAATACCCGCTGAAAGAATCCACGACGCCGATGATCAGCCCGCCCAGGAAGGCGCCCATCATGTTTCCCATTCCGCCCAGGACCACGACCACGAAGGCGGTCAACACAAAATAAACGCCCACCGTGGGGTAGACATAGTAAACCGGCGTGATCAAGCCTCCCGCTATGCCCACGAGCCCGCTCCCGATGCCGAAGGTGATCATGTAGATCCGGTTGGGTTTCAACCCCATGAGCCGGGCCGCGGTCCGGTTTTGGGCGATGGCCCGGATTTGTTTCCCGATGTCCGTATTCTTCAGGAACAGGTAGACCAGAAGGGTGATGCCGATGGAGGAGAAGAAAATAATGAGGCGGGGATAGTTTAAATAGATTCCGCCCAGCTGGACGACCTTTTTGGCAAAGGGCATGTCGATGGCCCGGTAATCCCCCGAGAATATGAAAAGGGCCAGGTTGATCAGCAGGATGCTCAACCCCACGGTGGCAAACACCTGCATGTAAGACGGGGCGTTGCGCAGGGGGCGGATCAGGAGTTGATCCGTGGCCATGCCCAGACAGAACATGAGGGAAAAATTGATCAGCAAAGACCAGTAGGGGTTCAAGCCGAACAAGGCGTAAAAGAAATAAGCGATGTACATGGAGATCATCAAGAACTCTCCATGGGCGAAATTAATGACCCGGACCACGCCGAAGATGAGCGTGAGGCCGATGCTGAGGAGGGCGTATATGCCCCCGAGGAGCAATCCGTTGATGAAAAGTTGGGTCAGAATCATCGCTCTCTCTTCTTGGGATTCAGCTTCAACGACCATTGTCGGCCGGGGAGTTCCTCCCTCCGGCCAGCGGGCTGGAGCCGTACCCGATCGAAGGAACGGCTCCAGGCAAGTCCGCCGAAGCGATTATTTCAACACCGCCAGCTTGCGGCCCGGGGAGGATGCCTCATCGGGCCAGACGATCCAGAGCTTCCCGTCCTGCCACTGGGTGACAAAGAAATGGGAAAGGATATTCTGCCCCATTTCCGGGGAGCCCGGGGGGGCGAATTTGATGCCGTGGCGGAGGATGGTTTGATCCCCGGGGATGTTGGTCTCCCGGGCGGCCTTCACGATCGCTTCAGGATTGGCCGAGCCGGCCCTCCGGATCACGTCCCAGAGAGCCATGGTTCCCATGTAATTCACCACGGAGAAGACCGAGGTGGGCTGCAGCTTGAAGGTCTTTACATACCGGGCGGATAATTCATCGATCCCCTTCGCAAATTTCGGGTTGATCTCATAGCCGGGGAATCCCACGTTGCAAACCCGGCCGTCCACCGCGTTGCCCAGGGCTTCGCGGTAACCGGGAAGGTTCATTCCGCCCCCGGAGCCCACGAACATTTTGATGTTCAGCCCCAATTCCCGGCTCTGTCGGAAGAGGAGAATGCCGTCATTTTCGTAGGACGACTCGATGATGACGTCCGGTTCCACCGCTTTCAGCCTCATGACCAGGGAGGACAGATCGGTCGCCTTGTGGTTGTAGGATTCGTCGGCCACAAGCTTGATCCCCATCTTCTTGGCCTGGTCATTGATTCCTTCCGCCCAGGCTGCCCCGTAACCGGAGTCTTCGTAAACGCTGGCGATTCGGATCGAATTCTTGTCTTTTCCCATCCGGGGGGCGAGAACCTCGGCGGCGAAGGTCAGCTGCTGCGCCCCCCCGCCATACCCGTGCTGGCAGGTACGGAACAGATACTTCAATCCTCTTTCGGTGATCTTCCTAGCCGAGGCCCCCAATTCCCAGTAAACGACTTTGTACTGTTCGGATTTGGCGCTGGCGGCGAAAGAAATGGCGCTGGAAAACGACCCCAAAATCACCGGAACTTTTTCCACCGTGCACAATCTTTCCGTCTCGGTCACAGCGGCCTTGGCATCGGGCGCATCGGCGTCCACAAATTCGATCTTCTTCCCCAGAATCCCGCCATTTTCGTTCTGCACCTGCCGCGCCAACTCGGCCCCCCGCCAGCTCTCAATCCCTAAATTCGCCAAGGGGCCCGTCCGGGAAAAGATAGTTCCGAGTTTCATGACCTGATCTGCTCCCCAGGCGGAAACCGGGAAAAGAACAAGAACGATCGCCAGCCATACCCAAAGCGGATTTCCTTTTTCTTTCATCTTCCCTCCTTTTTGGTTCGGTTTGGTTGACCTTCGAAGCCTCTCTGGAATTCAGAAAGGGCCTTGCCCAATTCACCCGACTCTTGAGCAGGGAAAAGAAGAATCCCCTTACGCCTTTCTCCCTTTCTTCCCCGGGGGGGCGGTAGATTCCCGGATGGCCAGTTCAACGGGGAGGACCGGATGCCGGGAGGGGAGTTTTTTCCCGTGAACGATCTTCAAGAGCATGCCGGCGGCTTCCTGGCCCATCTCCTGGAATGGCTCCCGGACGGTGGTGAGCGGAGGATCGGTCATGGAGGAAAAAGGCACATCCCCGAATCCCACCAGGGAAATGTCTTTCGGGATCCGGTATCCTCTTTCTTTGGCCGCNNCCCTCGTAGCCTCCCTGCTCGGTGAAGTCGGATTCCAGGACCATTTCTTTCCGGAAAGGCAACCCCTTCTTCTTCAGGCCCCGGCGGAACCCGACGGTCCTTTCCACGCTGTATTTGGAGTCGGCCGGCCCGTTGAGGAACGCCATCCGCCGGTGGCCCAGACCGGCCAGATGGTCCACCGCCCGGATGGTTCCGTTCAAATTATCGACATC
>PMCE01000550.1:7082-14375 GCA_003154025.1 Syntrophaceae bacterium | reverse complement strand
CCAAGGGGGTGAAGTTCTCGGGCCCCCCGGAGGATCAACCTTGGGGAACCGGGGCTCTTTTCCAGGACCTGTACGGGAACCCCTTCTATCTCCTGCAGCCCAAGGCCATGAAGTGATCGAAAAATTTCGGGGCCTCCTGCCGGAGCCCATCGACGTTCATCCAAGGCTGAGGGAGGATTCGAAACTTCTCCTACCGTTACTAAGGGGGTGAGTTATGCGATTACACACTTTGCCAAAGGCTGTAGAGTTCCTCTTCATCCCCTGCCTGCTCGGGTTCATGATTTTCCTCCCTTTCTCCCATGCCCAGGGGCCCATGAATATCCAGGAACTGGAGCACCTGCTCGGGGCCAAGGGGAATCTGCAGGAGGGAGTCTGGGTCGCCTCTTTCCCCCGCTTTGACCTGAAGGTCGCCATCGAAGGGGTACCGGTCCCCCCGCCTTCGGGCTGGGATTTTGGAGCGCCTGGAAGGAAACCGGGCAGGCCATGATGGTCATGGGCGACCTGGTCTTGCTGGAGACGGAAATTACCAATCGAAGTTCGGATATACTTTCATTCTTTGAATCTTGGCCAGGTGCGGACAGTGGCACGATAGCCGTACCGCACATTTGATTTTTTATTTTGCATTTTGAAGCTGTTACCCTTGGGTGATTGCCTCCGATGTCCTACGACTCCGCATCTGGCGTTTGGGTATGAATCTTGATTCACTTTTCCGAATCAAAATAAAGGGAGAGATAGAAAGGAGGAAAAAAGGAATGAAGAAGGCAACGATTCTAATGGTCGTTTTGGTTTTTCTTATGGGGACAAGCGCGGGGGCTTTTGCCCAGGAAAAAGCAAAGCCTGAGACAGCGAAGCAGGCGTCACCGCCTTCGGTTCCGGTTTATTTTGCAGAATACCGTATGGGGGGAATTATAATGGATATCGATCCCGCCATGGGGAAAATCTCAATCCAGCAGCAGAAAGTAAAACAGGAAAGGACGGTTACCTTGAATTTGGACAAGGAGGGAACTGAAAGAGTATCCGCTTTTCGCAAAGGAGATGCTGTCAATGTCTGGGTGAAGGGCAATAATGTCACTAAAATTGAAAAAATTCCCAACCCGATCTGGGAGGAAATCAGAAAATAAGGAAATTACTGATTGGTACGGCTAAATCAGGCCCTTTGTTTTTCCCTCATCCTATTGAATACATCATCTTGCCAGTTCATGATAGATTCCCGATATATTCAATAGAGCCGGTCGGTTAGCTGGTTTGTTAAGTGGCACGCTGTCTATCATTTTTTAAGACGAAAATACTTTCCCTCCGCAGTTGCCCAGAGGGGCGGCCAACCCACCGGCCTGGCTTCGAGAAAATCGTCCCCCCAATCAAAATAAAGGCAGGGCCAATTGGTCCTGCCCTTGCTCTTTGAAAAATTAATCCTTTAAAACCCGGACCCTATCGCCGTAAATGACTTCGATGTTCTTCAAGCGGAGCATGAACATTTTCCTGCCTTGCCTACTTGGAGGCCGGGGGAACGAACTCGATCCTGGATACCCCGACTTTCCCCGATTTCGTCCCGATCGCCCGGAACGTGTAAATCCCATGGGGAATGGGCTTCAAAGATCCGGGGTCGGGGGTCAGCGAGGGCAGGATCGTTCCCCGCAGGAAAATNNTTCTCCCGGTTTCACCGACGGAATCTCCACCCCAGGAGGAACGTCCATCTTCACCTCCACCATCTCATTGGGCTGATATCCCGACCCAGTGAAAGAGATACGGGTCTGAAGGATGTTGAGCATGTCGGGAAGGGTCGTGGGCAAAGTCACTTTTAAGGATGGAGATTCGGGAGGCAACGGGGGTAGATTCGGATTCCAGGCCGATATGGGGTCTTGGAACGGCGGAGGAGTCGCCCCTTTGCAGCCGGCCAGAAGGGAGACGATCATGCCCAGAAAGATCAACCAACGGAATTTTTTCATTTTCTTTCTCTCCTTTCTAAAAAGGGCAAAAGGTTCAGGGCTCAAGGCAAAAACGTAAACCGACATTTCCCAGATGACATCATTTTTAACCATTCCCCATGGCTAGAAGGCTATCAATTCCGGTAAACAATGTCAAGCAGGCTTTGCCTATTGCTGTTTTTTCAGGTCTTTCCACAAGTTTTGAGTAAAAAGTTGACCAATCATCCGAGCGGCAATTGAAGAGAAGAAAGGGGCAGGGCCAGAAATGATCCTGCCTTTTTTCATGGCTACATTTTGGAGTGTCAGTCTTAAGGGAAAACTTTTGAGATCTGATATGTTCGTGGAATTTCCAAGAATTCGGAAATTATCGTTATCCATATCATACCTGGAATATATGTTGGGGATTTGGCAGGCTTCGTTACAAGCACGATCTTTTCTAGTTTTCTATTGACCATCTTGGATCATTTTGGTACTTTAGGTTCGTCGTGATCCTACCCGTAGCTATGTAAATCCCTCAACCTAACCCTTAACCTTCTGGAGTGACGGATTAGAAAGAATTTCTGAAAGGTGCCCGAATGAAAGGCTCCAAGGGTTGATATTTCCTTTAAAGCCAGTTTATTTTGCGAATTAAGACGCTTGATGCTTTTGATTAGTTGGCTATTTTGAGGGAGGACATTGTGCTGTCGAATCGCTGGTTTATCCTGGTTGTCTTGTTCTTGGCGAGAATTAGCATGGGATACCAGTTCCAGTCGATTGCCTCGGTTTCTCCCTCTTTAATCGCAGAATTTGCAATCGAATATGCAGCCATCGGCTCGTTAATTGGCCTCCAATCCCTCCCCGGAATTTTCCTATCACTACCCAGCGGAATACTGGGAAAACGCTTTGGTGATAAGCGGGTAGTACTTTGGGGGCTGGTGTTAATGACGGCCGGCACAGTATTCGTTGGGATCAGTCATTCCTTTTTTATCGCAGCGGCCGGACGCCTCATTAGCGGAATTGGTGCCATCCTGTTGAATGTGATGATGACCAAGATGGTTGCCGACTGGTTTGCCGAGAAAGAAATCATCACCGCTATGGCGATTTTCATAAACAGCTGGCCCGTGGGGATTGGCATAGGTTTAGTAACCCAGCCGCCTTTGAGCATAGCCCTGAACTGGCGGGCTGTCTTTTATTTCTCCGCAGCGGGGTCTGCTGTAGGCTTTATCCTGATAGCAGCTTTCTATCGGGCTCCCGCTATAGCATCGCAAGTCATTGCCGGCCCGCGGCCAAAGCTTCGATTATCGGGAAGAGAGATCTATCTGGTTACCCTTGCTTCTCTGGTCTGGGCCCTTTACAACGGAGCTTATATAATTGTCCCTACCTTTGGCCCGCCTTTGCTGGCTTCCAGGGGTATGGTCTTTACTGAGGCAGCGGTCCTCGTCAGCCTATGCAACTGGCTGATCATAGGATCAGTTCCCCTTGGAGGATGGATCGTGCAGAAATTCCGTCGGCCGAATACCTTTATGGTCTTAGGATTTATGATATGCGGATTGGCTATGCTACTCTTGCCATTTGGGTCTGCCATCCCGCTGATTATTACGATGGGGATCATAGGGGGTGTACCTGCTGGCGCAATCATGGCAATGCCGGCGGCAGTATTACGTCCAGAGAACCGGGCACTCGGCATGGGCTTTTTCTATACGATATATTATGGTGTTTATGCCATGATGCCGGCTTTCGCAGGGTTGGCTCTTGACCTTTCCAGGGATGCTGCCGCTCCCCTTATTTTTGGAGCTGGGTTATTTTTTGCGTCAATTTTCATTTTGATTTGGTTCCGCGCAATTCAGGGCCGCGCGTTGGTTGGGGTTCAATAGATCCGACCCTTGGAAAATGGGGCTGCCGTCTATTCGAAGGGCGGCACATTTATTCGGAACGAGATATTTTGATTTCTGCTTTCTTTGAATTTCCGGAGATTTAAAAAGCTTTGATATTCAAACCATTTATGCATTAATGGGGCAAATTGCCCAGTTTCGATCATGGCACGATCACTTGAATTGAGTCCTTCTATTTTAACCTATAATCTGGTTTGCTTTTTCGTCCGATCATTTAAACGTTAGGCCTAATCAAGAGGGATTATGTTCGAAAGGGAAGGATTTAAATTTGATTTCCCAACACGACGATTCATTGAAAATCGTTGGGAAACCGACGTGGGGCGAAAAGTCCGTGATGAAGTAATCCGGGGTCTGAAGAATTCGCTAGAAATCAGAGCGATATTGGATGAATATACTTTGGAACATCCTGAAAATTTCGATCCGTATGGACATCCCATCTATCCAGTAGAGGCCATTAAGGAAAAGAAATTTTGGGTTTTAACCCAGGATGATCTTCGGGGTATACATATTTATCATGAGGATTTTTCATACTCCCAATCCTTTGAGAAAAAAAGCCTTTCGTATTCCCATTTCTTCAAGTGTAAATTCAATGATGCTGAGTTTGTCGTCCCCGATGTGTCTTATGCACGTTTTGAAGACTGTGAATTTTTAGACGCAATAATGGTTGGAACGGGAGGGTTTTCAACGAATTTTATCAATTGTAATCTTCAAAATGCTTGTTTTTGGAAGGCCCAATTCATTGATTCTGGATTTTCTGGAAGTAACCTTAGGGGGGTCTATTTTGAGGATGCGTTTCTATTGGATATCCATCTAAACTATTTGACACAATTTGATAAGAACCTAACATCACAGTGGAAAACAAGAACGCTCCCCCCCAATCAAAGAGCGGAAATTCTGAGAAATATCCGAATTGGGTATGAAAAGGCGGATTTGTGGCATATTGCTGACCGCTTTTTGTACTGCGAACGCACTGAGAATCGGAAAAATGCAATTTGGTCTTTGTGTGTTAAATCTCCCAATCCGCCGAATATATGGTCGTGGACTAAAGATTTTCTTTTTTCCTTAATATCTGGTTATGGAACTAAACCTCATAGGGCAATAATATTAGGATTGTTAATAAGCATATTTTTTGCCTTGTTATATTTTCTGCTTGGAACTCCATCCGATCTATCAGATTTACAACCAAGGCTTTACGAAGCTCTATATTTTTCTTTTACAACCTTCGCTACCCTTGGGTATGGAGATATTTCTTACGGTTCTGATAGGGAAATAATGCGTTTATTAAGTACCTCTGAAGCTTGGATTGGGGCAGTCACTATTTCTTTCTTTGTGGCAGTATTGGCAAGAAAGCTTCTGAGATAAAGCTGATCTATCCGGCTTTCTTGCCCATGAAGCAGGAAATGAAGGGCAAGGACGTAAGTATTCACTGTACTACCTTTTCTCTTGGGAACGACCTTGAAAAGGCCGGTAAGCAATCCCTTGATAACCTTATGGCAGCTTTTTCCGATTAGCTAAGTGATGCATAAATCTGCTATATCTCCATTTCCTTCCCTAGCGCCGAAGCTGTTTCGATAACGATATCATTTATTGAATCGGGCCACGTCAATTCTGCCCGTAATGGGCAATCATAAAGAGACCCTCGGCTGAAGTGTAGGGAGGGAAAGCCGAGAATTCAGCAATAACATAATTTGACGCTGTCGGTCAGGTCGAGTTTAGGCCTGGACACCTAATGGCACTTAGGTCAGGTGGTCTTTAGATACTCCCTGACGAGCAAAGCGGCGGTGGCCCCTTCTCCAGAGGCCGAGGCGATCTGCTTGGTGCTTCCCGCCCGGGCATCTCCCGCGGCAAAGATTCCGGGGATACTCGTCTCCAGCAGGGAGGGTTCACGGTTTTCGGAACCGGTGGGGCGTTCTTGGGCATGGCTAAGGTCATGGCCGGTAAGGATGTATCCCCACCGGTCCAGCCGGATTCCGCTCTCCTTCAAAATAGCCGTGTTGGGAGATTGCCCGATGAAGACAAATACGGCGGCAGGATGCATCTCCTCCGTTACCCCGGTCTGGCGGTTGCGGATGGTCATTCCCGTCAACTTGCCTCGTTCCCCGTGGAACTCGGCCACTTCCGAATGGAACCGGAGGTCGATCTGCGGGTGTTTCGAGGTCTTCTCGCGAATCACCTGCGAGCCTTTTAACTCTTCTCCGCGGACCAATAGGGTCACCCGGTCCACAAACTTGAGCAGAAACAGGCTCTCTTCGGCGGCGCTGTTGCCCCCGCCCACCACGGCGACAGGCAATCCCTTGTAAAAAGGGCCGTCGCAGGTAGCGCAATAATGAATCCCCGAGCCCACGTAGCTTTCTTCGCCCGGAGCCCCCAGGCGCCGGTACTGGCTGCCCGGGGCCAGCAACAGAGCGCATCCGCTGTACTGGCTGCCGTCAGCGGTGTCGGCGCATTGGTAGTTGTCATGACTGAACACTCGCACGACTTCCTGGGCCTGGAGCAATTCCGCGCCGAACCGCTCGGCCTGGTGCCTGAGCTGCTCGCCGAAAAGGCTTCCATCAATCCCCTGATCAAACCCCGGGACGTTATCTAGCCGCTCGGTCGTGGCCGCCTGGCCGCCCATGGCCGCCCGCTCGATGACCAGCGTATCGATTCCTTCCCGGGCGGCATAAAGGGCCGCGGTCAGGCCGGCGGGGCCGCCCCCTACTATGAGGAGTTCGTAGTGGCTGCGTTGGGCTTTCGTCTTGAGCCCGAGCTTGGCCGCCAGCTCGGCGTTGGTGGGTTCCGCCAGGATCGAACCATCCGGGAATTTGAGGGTGGGAATGATGCGTTTGCCGCCATTCTTCTGGAGGACATATTCCTCCCCTTTCGGATCTTGTTCGATATCCACCCAGCGGTAAGGAATCTGATGCTCGCCCAGAAACTGCTTGCTCCGGCGGCAGTCCGGGCACCAGTGGGCTCCATAAAAGGTGATGGGGGGGTGNNGCCCAGACCACGAGGGCTTCGAGGAGCTCTTTTATTTTTTCCCGGGTCTTCCCGTCGGTAAGCTTCCCGCTCTCATCGACCTTCTCCTGGGCAAACGGGACCATGACCTCGGGCAGGTTCATGGGGTACATGTTCAGCCACACGCAGCTCTGGCGCAAGTGGTACTGAGCCCTGGCGGTTCCCAGCATGCCGATGGAGGCTCCCATGAAAGCCACCGGCTTTCCGTCGAAGGCGTTGTCTCCATAAGGCCGGGAGGCCGAATCAATGGCATTTTTCAGAAACCCGGGGATGGAGTAATTGTATTCCGGGGTCACGATCAGGACCGCATCCGCGGCCTTGATCTTCGCTTTGAAGTCCTTCACGACCTGGGAGGGATTTTTCTCCAGATCCTGGTTGAAGGGGGGGATTCCGGCGATATCGAAGGATTCCATCTGAGCATCGCCGGGGACCATTTCCAGGGCTGCACGCAACAGAGCCTTATTATAGGAACCTTTGCGCAGGCTGCCGCCGAAAGCAAG
>PMCE01000550.1:6153-7036 GCA_003154025.1 Syntrophaceae bacterium | reverse complement strand
GTTCCCCAGATGCCCGAACGGAGGCATTCCAGATGGACGATCTGGCTGTGATCGACGAAGAGGTTCACCTCCGGCCCGTAGTTCTTGATGTACCAGGCGAAGACCTCCGGGTCGGCCGCCTCGAACATGACTTTTTCGAGGCCCAGGGCGTCCACGATCTTGGCCGGCACGTCGGTCCGCCAGGCCTTCACGTTCTCCGTGATCCCCTCCGACTCGATCATGACCATGTAGGCCCCGGCATCCAGGAAGCGTTTGGCCTGGAGGATGGCCCAGCCGGGATCGCGCGTCCCCTCGGCCTCCAGCTCGGCCGCCGCCGTGGCGCCCCCGGCCCCGAACTGAATTCCCACCTCCGGCTTGGGTTTCATCCCCGCTTTCCGGACCTTCTCCACCAGCCTCAGCCAGTCATCGGTAGGAATGGTGATGAAGCCGCTGGACACCTCGATGATGTCAAACCCCAGATTCTTGCATTCCTGGATGTAGCGGGTAACCGCTTCGGCACCCTGGGTCAGCACGTATTCGATAAACCCCCCGGTGGAAACCAGGACATCGTACTGGTGGCACAGGTCGATGAGTTCCTTGACCGCTTCCCTGGGCATCAAACTGAAGGACCCCGCGGCGAACTTCAGGGAGTCCACGTAGGCGGCCATGGTCTCCAGGATATCCTGAAGATACCTCTTCCCCATGGGGGTGTAATAGGGCCCGCGGATTTCGGTCACCCCCCTCGTCCGCGGTTTGGAGGCGCGATCATTGACTTTAAGAAAACTGAAAGCCCTCTCCTGGCTTCGAGATTTGGCCATGTATCATCCTCCTTTATATTTTTGTTAAGAAAATGAAGGAAAAAATATCATTTCTGAGCATAGAAAAACCGCAAAAGGATTAAATC
>PMCE01000550.1:0-6107 GCA_003154025.1 Syntrophaceae bacterium | reverse complement strand
ACGGCCTCGGCGATCCGGCGTCGCAGGGACACATCTGCATAGGGGGCGCTCAAGGTGTCGAACTTCTGGAGAACCGTCTCCCAGCGCATGGGACACGTGTAGAACCCTTCATAGTCCTTTTTTTCTTTTCCGAAAACTCGCCCATCCTTGAGGGTTAGAAGAATCCGGCAGGGCATCTCCCCCGGGAATCTCCGGCTGTATTCTTCGGAAGGGCGCACCCCGACTTTCTGCAGCAGGGCTTGAACATCCGAGCGCAGGATCCGATCGGGACGGTACTGCTCCGGCATGACCCGGCCGTCGAGGAGGGCTACCGCCATCAGGTACGGCAGGCTGTGGTCGGCTTCCTCTTTCCGGCGGACGAGTTTCTTATCCCCCTCTTCCCCCCCGCCGATGATGTGATAGGCCACGTCAAAGATCTCGATCTCCACCTTCTCCACATCTTCGGCCCGGAAGCCCTGTTCCTCTTTAAGCTCCAGAATGCCTTCTAAGGCTGATTGGGAATGGATTTCCGCGTTGTATCTCTTGAGGATCGTCCGGGTCACCCCATCCAGCCCTTCCCGGGACCAGTCGATCTGAAAGGGCCCGGAGATGGATTCCATGAACCCCTTGTTCCCCTCGAAGACCTTCAGAGGCCCGGTGATCCCGCGCATGGCCAGGAACGCCGCATGGGTGCAGCCGAAGGCCGTGTTGGGGGAGGCCAGACCTTTCCAGTGAGAGAGCTCCCCCGTTCGCGTGACCCGCAGGGCGTTAAAGGCCGTTCCGCTGATGGCCAGGGCATGGGCGGTTCTCCCCGCGTCCAATCCCAGGGCCCGGGACACGCCCGCGGCAACCGCAAAGGAGCCCTGGGTGGTATGATCAAACCCTTTGCTCCGCACCGGGGCAACATCGCTCAGACGGCATTGGACCTGATAGGCTACCGCCAGGGCCGCCAGGAATTCGCGGCCGCTCAGGCGGGCATATTCGGCGGCTGCGAGGACCGCTCCCAGGTTGTCGCTGGGATGGCAGGTTTCCCCCCTGGCCAAGTAGCCGTCATTAAAATCCAGGTAGCGGACCAGCGCGGAGTTGTAAAAAGCCGCGCGGTCCGGGGCCGTCCGCCCGCCTCCGATGAGCGTACATCGGCCTGCGCCGCCAAAATCCTCCAGGTGCTCCCGGAGAAGCCGGATCGGTTCCCCTTCCAGAGCTCCCAAAGCGCAGCCCAGTCCATCCAACACCCGGATTTTGAGCTGCTGCCGGGCCGCTTCGGAGAGATGATCATAAGTTGCTTTTGCCGCGAATGCAGCGAGTTGCTCAACCCTGGTCATGGGGCCATGCCGCCTTCCACCCATTCCTTGAATTTCAGCAGATTCTCTCCGCTCCAACCGCCGTCGCAAGGCATGTCCTTCGCCCGAAGGCGGCTGTAAATGTTGCCGGTCCGGCTTTTCACCTCCCCGTAGGAAGAGAGGTCGATCCCGTTGGGCTTCATCGACTCCACATCATACGACCGGAACAGGGGGCGGATGTCTTTAGAAGAACTACGATTGGCCATCTCCTCCTCCCGATTTTCATATTCAGCCTTCAGTTTCTATACCCGATCAGAAACTGCATCTCCCTCAAACCCGAAGCCCCAAGGAGGCCAGGGCCGCCTTCGTGGCCTCCAAACCGGTGTGATGGACCCCCCGGATGCCCAGGCTCCGGGCCACTTCCACGAACATCAGGCGGTCGTCCAAGTAGACCGCCTGGTCAGGAGAGACCTGGGCGATGTCCAGCGCCATCCGATAAATGTCTTTGTCCGGTTTGCGGAAGTGGACGAAACAGGAGACGATGAAGAAATCGACAAACTCGGCCAGCCCGAAGGTGCGGACACGGTAAACCGTCAGCTCCCGTCCCTCGTTGCTGACCACCGCCACCTTGAGCGCATTGCGGGACTTCAGGGACTTGACCCACTCGATCATCTCCGGAAGAGGCTTCGACTGCGAAAACATGAAGGATTGAAACTCCTCCCGGGAGAAGGGCCGAGGCTGAAAAAAGACAATCCGCTCCAGGTATTCCTCCAGGCTCAGCTTGCCCGACTCAAAGGTATCGAAGGTCAAATGGTGGCGTTCATCCAGGTCGGCATAATCCAGCTGAAATTTTTCCGCCGCCCGCCGGCGCATGGAACGGTCCCAGCCGTTGGTGAGGAGGACTCCCCCCACGTCGACGAACAAGGTTTTTATGGCCGGACTTGGCAGCATTTCATGACTCTCTGCCGGGCGTTCGGAAGGAATCCCCCGCTCTCCGCCCCTTATCCCCCGGATCATTGCATTTCCCCCTGCGGAGCCTGGCAGGTTAGATCTTTGGCGTGACCCGGGAAAGTTCAAAGATGCCCAGGTCTCTCTCCATTCCGGCCACCTTGGTGACGATTTGACCAAAACCATTCTCCCCGAAGAGAGACTTTTCCCGGTCCTCGAATTGATCCCCCATTCGTTCGAAATCCTTGGCCGATACCAGGGAATGCAGCGCCGGAAAAAGGACCGTGTCCTCCCGGGCCTTATGGGGACGGTACATGCGGAGGAAAAGGGATAGGTCCCTGGCCAATCTCAACTCTTCCTGCTTCTGCTTCGGCTCCCCCGATTGGACCCACCCCAGGATGGAATCGGTCAGACGCCGCCCGGACTGATGCTGTTCCTTCAAAATCCGGACCAGTTCGACGAGCCTCCCCGCCTTCTCGAACCGGGGAAAAAGATATTCTTCCTCCAGCTTTTCATGGTAATCCTCTATGAACCGGCGGATGAGGTCTGCCGAACGCTGCAAAACCTCCGCCGGAAAACTTCGGCCCGACCGCACCCGGCCGAGGACCTCTTCGTAGATGAGCAGCACCCGGCTGAGGACCCCGTGCTCCCGCATCAGGTCTTCCAGGGGAGAGATGTCGGCTGTCCCCCCTGCCTCCGCGGCATGCAATCTTCCGGGGACAAGGAATAGAGAAGTGAGAAGCCCCACCCCCTTCAGAAGAGACCTGCGAGTCAAAAGATTTATTTCTTTCATAACCCCACTCCTGGACGCCGGGCATTCACCTTTTGCCACGGAAAATGCTTCCTGGGGACCTCATGGTTTACGGCGGGCGCATGAGATTCGTGAAGGCCCCCTCCACTACCCCGCTCAAAGCCGGATGGATGTGCAACCCTTGGATGATGGGCCGGGCGCTCCGGTCGGCGTGTACATGAGCGTGACGATCCCCTGGATGAGAATAGAAGCCTGGGGGCCGATGATGGCGCATGAAATGCACCTCTTCTTAGTTTACGGGGAAAAAAGGAGCGGAGGAAATAAGGTGAAGGTAGTATTTTGAGGGGAAAAAGAACGTAGAAGCAGGGCCAAGTGGGGGATTGTTGGTAAAATAGATTCAATTCCACCGGGAGAAAAAAATGGAAAAAGACCGGAAGCGCTGGGACCTGAAATATCGGCATAGAAAATTTAAGCCGGGCCAGGAGGCCAATACGATTTTAAAAAAATACCTCCGCTTTTTCCCCGGGGGGAAGGCCCTTGACCTGGCCGCCGGGGAGGGAAGAAATGCCGTCTTCCTGGCCGAACACGGGTTTGATGTGGAGGCCGTCGATATTTCCAGAACAGCCCTGGATCGGGCGAAAAAATCAGCCCTCTCCCGGGGCGTCAGGATCAAGACGGTTGCCGCGGACATCGATGCTTTTGTCATTCCCAAGGAAGAGTACGACTTGATCCTGGACTTCTATTTTCTCGACCGCCGCCTGGTTCCCAAAATCAAAGGGGGCCTGAAGAAGGACGGGATGGTGGTATTCGAAACCTACACCGCTGATCAGAGAGATATGGCCGCAGGAGGCCCCTCCAAGACGAAATACCTGCTGAAGCCCAACGAACTCCTGCGGCTGTTCCAAGGATTCCATATTCTCTTTTATCGTGAGGGAATATTCAGGGAGGGGGGCAAGCGCAGGGCAATTGCCAGCCTGATCGCGAAAAAGGTGCAGGGCCCAGGGCGCAAGGCACAGGGCTAGAGACCCAGCTTCACTTCTTATGTAGAAATTTTCCCTGCCTTGGGCCTTGAACCGTGCGCCCTATGCCTTATACCGTGCGCCGTGCTATATGTTTCTTAGAAGGCTTTCTTATACAACTCCACGATCTCTTCCTGCGTAGCTTTGCGCGGGTTGTTCCCCGGGCTTCCGCTGGCTATAGCGTCGATGGCCATCTGTTTGACCACCGAGTTGAACTTCTTTTCATCCACCCCCAGTCCCTTCAGGGTTGGGACCTTTAAATCGTCATTCAACCGCCGCACGGCCTCGGCCGACAGGTAAGCGGCATCCAGCGGGGAAAGCCCTTCGGTGACCTCCCCCATGGCCTCCGCGATGGCGGCGTATTTCTGCGGATTGCCCAAAATGCTGAACTCCATCACCAGGGGGAGAAGGGAGGCGTTGGAGACCCCGTGGGCCGCGTGGAAATAGGCCCCGATGGGGCGGGCCATTCCATGCACCAGGGCTACCGAGGAGTTGGCAAAGGCCAGTCCTGCCTGCAGGGCGCCGATCATCATGTTGGTTCGAGCGTCCAGGTTGTCTCCGTTGGACCAGGCCTGCCGGAGGTTGGCGGAGATGGTCCGAATGGCCTGGAGGGCGAGGGTGTCGGTGATCGGCTGGGCCTTGACCGAGACGTACGCTTCGATGGCATGGGTCAGGGCATCCAGGCCCGTGGCGGCGGTGATGTCCTGGGGCAAGGTCAGAGTCATCAAGGGGTCCACGAGGGCCACCCGCGGAAAGATATGGGGGCTGGCAATCAGCATTTTAACGTCCCGGGTGGTGTCGGTAATGATGGTAAAGGGAGTCACTTCACTTCCGGTCCCGGCGGTAGTGGGAATGGCCAGAAGAGGAACTCCGGGATTGGGGATCTTATTGGCTCCCATGAAATCGCTGATCTTCCCGGCGTTCGTGGCCAAAACGCCGATGGCCTTGGCCGCATCCATCGGGCTCCCTCCTCCCACGGAGATCAGAAAGTCGGCCCCGGCCTCTTTATATGTCTTTAGCCCCTCTTCGGCATGCTGCATGCTCGGTTCGGTTACCACCTTATTGTAAACGGAAAAGGGCACGCCGGCGGTTTCCAGCGTTTTTTTGATATCCTTCAGGAGTCCGATCTCCTCCAAATGAGAATCGGTTACGATCAGGGCTTTTTTACCGAGCCCTTTGGCAAAAGAACCCGCCTCCTTGGCCGCTCCCGGTCCGTTGACGATCACCGAGGTCGTCTTAAACTGGTATGCCTGAGTCATCATCTTCGCCTCCTCCTTTCCGGGCTTTTATTTACAATTTTTTCACGATCCACTTCAAAGGATTATTTTTTATTCACTTCGAACGTCGAACTCCGAATTTTTTCTGGGGCAACTCACAATATATCTGCTATCCGGGACCGATTCAACCGATAATTGGCTCTGCCCTCGGCGGAATCCTCTTTCCTGACACCTTCTTTAAAATACAGTTCTTTTGGCCGGAAAATACACTCTTCCCCGTATTTCTTTCTTTTTTTATTTCTTCCATTTTATTATTGAAATCATTGTCTTACGTTCTTGACCGGAGCACTTCTGCCAAGAGCCCCGCATGGAAGGATGGTCCCGGATGAAAAGCAGAGAATTTCGCGTTGAAAAAGACTCTATGGGACAGGTGCGCGTTCCGCGGAAGGCCTACTGGGGTCCCGAGACGCAGAGGGCTTATGAAAACTTTCCTATCAGCGGCATGCGGTTTCCGCGGGAATTTATCCGGGCACTGGGAATGATCAAAGCTGCCTCCGCGGAAACGAACATGAAGCTCCGCCTGTTGGGCACGAAACCCGGCAGGGCCATATTGCGCGCCGCTCGGGAGGTCATGGAAGGCAGGTTCGACGACCAATTTGTGCTGAACATTTTCCAAACCGGGTCCGGCACCTCCACCAACATGAACGCNNAACGACCACGTGAACCTCTGCCAGTCAAGCAATGACGTGATCCCCAGCGCTATCCACATATCCTCCCTCGAAAAGGTTCAGAAGGACCTCCTGCCGGCCTTGGCCTCTTTACAGGCCGCCCTGGCAACGAAGGCCAAAGAATTCGACCGGGTCATCAAAATCGGGCGAACTCATCTGCAGGACGCCACCCCCATCCGCCTCGG
>PMCE01000508.1:3030-11780 GCA_003154025.1 Syntrophaceae bacterium | reverse complement strand
TGCAGGTGGTAATTGGGAACAACGGGACGGAAATGGTGCGCGTGATGCAGGCCGATGTTGCCGGTGAACCACTGCACCACCTTGGGCAATTTGTAATAGGAGGCCCCCTGCAAAGCTACTCTCACCACATCCCAGTCCTGATGGCGAGCCCAGTACACCCCCTCAAACTGGTGCTGGACGTAGAAAAGCCACACGCCCATGCAGGAGGCGAATCCCATGATGGAGATCTGGATCAAGAGATAGNNGATCACCACGCTGTAGCGCTCTTTCTTCCTACCGCCCCGCTTGGGGAATCTCTGGAGAATCATGAAGTGAACCAGGGCGCCCGGGCCTAACAGGATGAAAGGATTCCGGTAGAAACGGTAGGCGAACCTCTTCAGTCGGGGTGCCGCCAAGTACTCCTCCACCGTCAAGGTCCAAATACCTCCTATGCCTCGGCGGTCGAGGTCTTGAGCCGTAGCGTGATGCAGGCCATGGGAACGCCGCCAGTCGTAAAACGGCGTGAAGGCAAGGATACCGGAGACATAGCCCAGAATCTTGTTGGCCCGGAGTGAGACAAAGAAAGTATTATGACAGCAATCGTGGAAGAAGATGAAGATGCGTAGCAACAGGAGGCTGGCCGGAATGCTTAATGCCAGGACAAACCAGTAGGAGTACCCCTGTTGAACGATGAAGACCATCAGAATCCACANNCAGGTGGCGCCAATTCAATTCGGAGCCCTGAATCTTGGCAGAACCGGGATCAACGGACATAAGGTAACTCCTGGGATTCGGCCCGTTGTTTTGCGAAATCCAATCAGAAGGAGGGCGGGTGGCAAACGGCAGTCCGATTACCGCTTAGACCATTTCCAGATAAGATCAACCACCCAGGGATTTCTGCCGGAAAACTATTCCTAAGGTTATATTATAGCGATGAAAAAAACCGAAAATCAAAAGGATTCTTGCATATCATAAGACGCGGGGATCGATTCAAGACTGGGGGCAAGGGGATTTTTGATCGGTAAATTGAACAAAATATTTTGTCGTCGGTATTCTCTTCTAAAATATGCGGTTGGGGAAAACGGGGAGTCTATCTGAATGATTTTAAAAAAAATTGCCACATTCCTTCTGGCTCCCGAACTTTGAGCGGTTCACAGTTGGGAGGCTCTCTCAATTTTCCGGGGATGTCCACCTTTACGAGTCCCCCGGCAAAGCCGGGGGCTTTACCTAAAAGAAATTATAATTCGCGCCTGCAAACTCCCCAATTCTGCATTCTTAACTTATTTTTTGGCCCCTTCAGTTCCGCCCGGCAAGCCACCCGCCTTACTCAAGTCAACAAAAGGAACGGCCCCCCCGGAGACCTGCGGCAGAATGCCGTTCCACTTCTCGACACTTTTATACTGAACCAGGATCGGGCTGATGGAACGGGATAGGGCGTCATTGGCTTTGGCCTGTCCCTGCGCCACCACCTGTATCGACTCGGCCTCGCCTTTGGCCGTTGCCACCTTCTGCTGGGCCTCGATTTCCCGCTGGGCCAAAACNNTCCACCTGCTGCTGGGCCACTTGCTTGGCCTCGACCGCCCCTTCATATCCAGTCGAGAATCGGATGTTGGCAAAGTAAATGTCATCGACAATGATGTGATACCTTTCCAGGTTATCGCCCAGCTTCTTCATCGCCCTCTGCCGGATCTCCTCCCTCTTGGGAAGAATCTCCCCGATCGGGTAGGTCGGCACAACCTCTTTGACGAAGTCATTGAAAGCCGGATCAATTACTTTGTCGGCGAAATCGAGCCCAACCTTCTGGTAAAGGTCATTGACATAAGTCGGATCGATATGGAAGTTCATCATTCCCGTCATTTTCACCATCTGGTACTCNNACCTTGATGACCCTTTCGGCAATCGGCACGATGAAGTTGAGCCCCTCCCCCATGATTCTCTTCTCTACACTTCCCCACCAAAGGCAAACCCCCCTGTGGCCAGCCGGGATGATGACAAAGGTTCCCCAAAGGACGATGAGGATGATGAACGCCAAAATGAGTATTCCAATGGTTCGCGGCTTCGGTGCTTTGTATTCAAAGGACACCATCGATCCTTCTCTCATGATTTACCTCCTCCTCCCCTTAATCTATGCAGAAACGACCTCTCAGGTCCGAGTAAAAAGAGTTGCGGCCTCTGGTTCCGTTACGATCGCAAACGGGGCCGAGAGGTATAGGCAAGCTGTCTTTTGGCTGCGCCAAGCTTGTCATAGAAATTATCTTGGCGCAATTTGCCCAAAAAGCTACGGAATATCATCCAGCCGCCAAATTTCCTTAGATTATTCCGCCATCCGCGATACCATTTCCACCATCCCCTCCTGATATCGTGGAGGTACAAGAAGACCACCGGGAAGGAAAGAATATTCAGGCCGATATGAAACATATACCGAAATCGATAGAATCGTCCCATAATCAACTGGATCGATTGCTGAATTTCTTCGGGAGTCATCGGCTCGTCGGGAAGAAAGAGAGGAAAGTTTCCATCGTAGTACTCCCACCCGAGACTCTCTTTGGGAAACGTTCTGTTCTCTTGCCTGAGTCTCTGGGTCAGCTTCGTGCCCGGGATGGGAACTGGAAGCAGAACCTGGATCGTGTCTATTTTGGCCTTTTTGATGAAACTCCGGAAATACCTTTGCCGTTCTTGGGCGGATATCTGGATGAGCGGCCTTTTCTCAAGAGGATAGCCAAAAATGAACATACCGTGGATCAAGAAACCAGCCTGATAATACAACCGGGATAAAGAGATCATATCTTCAGGCTTCAAATGCTTGTCCATCGCTTCCAGCTCTTCAGGAATGGGGGACTCAAATCCTATGGCGACCACATTGATTCCCGCCTCGCGCATGGCGTGAAGCAGGTCTTGATCTTTGGCTTTATCCAAACGGATCTGAACGACTAGTTCGAATCGCTTTTTGATCCCCGCCTGGTAGTCATGGAGAAGGTGACAAAAGCGCAGGCTTGACAGCCTGTCCTGGCCAAAAAGATCGTCGACAATGAAAAACCGCTTGGCCCCAAAGGTCTCCCATAGGGAGGTAATTTGCGCCAATAAGCGTTCGGGAGTCGCATAGCGCGGCTTGCCCTTGACGGTGCAAAACTCACAATCCATCCCGCATCCGCGAACACGTCCTACGGGGAAAAGACGAATCTTGGCGTAACGCAGCAGCGAGAAATCGGGAAGGGGAAGATGGTCAAATTCGGTCAAGGGGTCCCGCCCCTCGGTCTGGACGACCTGATCGTTTTCCAGATAAGCGATGCCTCGAATATGATCGCGCTGGACCCGGCCCTCGAAGGCATAAAGCAGTTCCTTGATCGTTTCTTCTCCTTCCCCCATCACGACGGAATCAATTCCGTTATGCAATGCCTCGGCAATATTCTCCGCGATAAAGTGCTGTCCGCCCGCAACGGTCGTTACCTTCCGTTCCCGATAGAACCGGGCAAGTTCATACAGCCTGGGAATCGTGCTGGTCAACCCGCCATAGAATCCCACGACATCCGCCGGCCTCAACTTCTGCAGGGTTTCATGGTCCGGCAGCCCCAACCCGTTTCTGGGCGCGGACCCTTGATAATTATTCTCATCGATGACCTCTACATCCCATCCTTCCATCTCATGAACTGCCGTGGCCACACTGATCGGCCCAAGGGCCGTTGTGACTCGGGCGATACGAGAATAAATGTTAAAAGCAGGATAGGCCGGGATGACCATCCGTAACCGGCGTCTTTTCCTTGACTCCCCATTTTCCCGTTCCATTGATTCCCCCATAAGTCTCCCCCTTACTTCCATTTTAAAGCCAATCATTGTTTGAGTTAAGCAACAAACCTAATAGCTACTTTACAATATTTCTCAAAATATTTCATTTTATTTCTTCTTAAAAAATTTCCCCGATCCTTCCCATATTATTGCGTCATGATCTCCTTCCCCAAAGGCCGAGCCCCATTTCCCCCAACTCTACAGATCATACCACTCTTGCGGTCAGGATGCTGGTTCGGGAGATGAAGCCGCAATTCCAGGCTTCGATTTAGACAGCATCGCTCTGAGTTCTTCCCCCTGCACCACTTCCTTCTCCATAAGAAGGTGGGCCAAGTCATCCAGGACCTTCCGGCGGTGGGACAAAATTTCCCGCACCCTTTCATGCGCTTCCTCGATGACCTTGGAGATTTCCTCATCGATCTGGGCGGCTCTCTCTTCGCTGTAGGTTTTGCCGCCGGAAAAGGTATCCGGGAGGAACATGGGTCGCCGCTCGCGTTCGTAGGTCACCAGGCCCAGGCGATCGCTCATGCCGTATTCCGTGACCATGGAACGGGCGATGTCCGTCGCCCGCTGCAAGTCATTCTGGGCACCCGTGGAGGTGTCCCCGAAGACCAGCTCCTCGGCTACCCGGCCCCCCACCAAAACAGCCAGCCGGTCCAGTAATTCGGAGCGGGTCATCAGATAGCGGTCCTCGGCAGGCAGTTGCTGGGTATATCCCAAGGCGGCGATCCCCCGGGGAATGATGGAGATTTTGTGCACGGGGTCGGCATGCTGAACGGATTCCGCCACCAGGGCATGCCCGGACTCATGGAAGGCGATCATCTCCTTTTCCTTCGGGTTCATCACCCGCTTCTTCTTTTCCAGCCCGCCGATGACCCGGTCTATAGCCTCATCGAAGTCGGCCGGCCCCACTTTTTCCTTGCTTTTCCTTGCCGCAAGCAGCGCGGCCTCGTTGACCAAATTGGCCAGGTCGGCCCCCACAAAGCCGGGTGTCCGGGCGGCGATCTGATGCAGGTCCACTTCCGGGGAAAGAAGAACCTTCTTGGAATGGATTCTCAGGATGGCCTCCCGGCCGTTGATGTCCGGCCGGTCTACCAGGATCTGCCGGTCGAACCGCCCTGGGCGCAGCAGGGCCAAGTCCAAGATTTCCGGGCGATTCGTGGCTCCCATGATGATGACCCCTTTGTTGGTCTCGAACCCGTCCATCTCCACCAGAAGCTGGTTTAGAGTCTGTTCTCGCTCGTCGTTTCCTCCCATTACGTTGATGCCCCGGGCTTTCCCCAAGGCGTCCAGTTCATCGATAAAAATAATGCAGGGAGCGCTGGCCGTCGCTTGGGAAAAGAGATCGCGGACGCGGGCCGCGCCCACGCCAACGAACATTTCCACAAATTCGGACCCACTGATACTGAAGAAGGGGACGTTGGCCTCTCCGGCAACGGCCTTGGCCAGAAGGGTTTTACCTGTTCCC
This sequence comes from Syntrophaceae bacterium, assembly GCA_003154025.1. The sequence goes on along the minus strand of PMCE01000508.1, from coordinate 6,550 downwards.
GGCGCGCCGAGGAGGAGCACGCCCTTGGGAATCTTCCCGCCCAGTTTCTGGAATTTTCCCGGATTCTTCAGGAATTCCACCACTTCTTGAAGTTCATCTTTGGCTTCATCGATTCCGGCTACATCGGCAAAAGTGATCTTGGTTCCATCCTGGGCAAAAAGCTTGGCCTTGCTTTTGCTGAAAGACATGACCCCCATCCCCGGTCCCATCTTTTTCATGGCAAACCGCCAGATCAAGAAGAAAAGCCCGATGGGGAGGATCCAGGAAAAAATGGTGCCCCATAATTTGCTCTCATAAAAACCGGAATAATTTACCTTCTGCTCATCGAGTTCTTTTACCAGATTGGGGTCCGCCACCCGAACCGTGGTGAAATTTTGGTCCTTTTTCCCCTCTTTTCCTTTGGTTGTTCCGGTGATGCTTTCCGGGCCGATGGTTATGCTGTCTATCTGTCCTTCGGCCAGGTATTGTTTAAACTTGCCGTAGGGGATCATCTCCACTTTCGGGGTAAGCAAGTATTGTTGAACCAGCATAATGATAAAGAAGACGACCAGGAAATACCAGATACTAAAGTGGGCCTTCGGGGGCAGCCCACTCTCCTTTCTCTGGGTAACCTGGAAACCAAAGAAGGAACTGATTTTATCTTTTAAAATTTCTCCCGGCTTTTTCTCTTCAGGTAAAGGCATGTGAACCTCTTTGGAAGACCCATCACGGGCACAAACGCATTTTATTCTTCGACCGTCTTCTAGGGCCTGATCCCCGAACGCGCCCTACATATTCGGTAAGTCTATTTATTCCGTTTGTATAAGATATTCCAAGCAGGGACGGGGTTCAAAATTAACACTTATTTTTTTCCTCTTCCCGTCCCCCAATTCATTCTTTAAGGCTTCAAGCAGCGTCCCCTTTTCCTCAAAATTCAGAACGTCCATGTATGTCTGCATTTTTCAATCAAAATTACGCTTCCACCGGGAGAACGAAAAAAGGTGACCCACCTAAAATAATGGATCACCCCTAGCCGTTATCTTCACCATGCCATTATCTCATTTGCTGACCAGAACATCAAGCCCCTTGGCGCAGGCTTGAGCTACAGAAGAGCCAGCCTTTTCTTGCCCGGGCATTTTATCCCANNCTGCTTCATAAATTGGGCCACGCAGATCGCCGCCTGACTCGCCAAGACCGCCTCGTCGGTCATCTTTTGGGCAGTGCCCCCGGTTATCCAACCACCCCACGCAAAGCCGATGGTCATTACGACGATGGCCCCAATAATAAGGCCCCAAACACCAAACTTTGCCTTCCCTTTCATTTCCGGTTTCATTGATGCCTCCCTGAATTATGGTGATATCTTTTAACTTAATTGGCCGATTGCCTGTTACCGTACGACAATTGAAAATTTGTCAGAATAATCCCGCAACATATATATCTAGTGAGCCCCCAAAGAGCTTTATGATCCTCTTTGGAGGCTTACTATGAGCATCTTTAGCAATTTCCTATTCATAAATTACTCAAAAAGATTTGGGGTTGGGGAACTTCGTTCGAATACGGCGGAGCCAAAATGCCCATGCCTTTGATCCCCTCCTATAACGCCCTATTCAATTTTCTCAGGCAAAGTCAAAGTCTCTCGTTTCAGTGGAGACGGGACGTAGACCAGGCTGATTTCTATCTTTCCCAGGGCCTTTTCCTTGACAGCCATCCTTGGGATGGTGACATCTAAAGACCCTTCGGTAGTTTCTTCAGGCTTAATGGCCTTCCAAAACGGATAAACCGTGGCTATTTTTTCTCCCGAGCTAAAAGCGATCGGCTTCCCGGCATCATCCAAATATTCCAAGGTAATCCCCTGGATTTCCAGGACATCCTTCGATTTATTGGTTATTTTGACACGACCCCTGAGATTTGGCGTCTCGGTGATCTCTTTAGAAGCTGTGTCAACGACCATGCCCACCTTCAGGTCACTAAGTTCCACAGCGAAATTCGGGCCCTTGAGCTCAGCCTTCGGTGGGGCTAAATTCTTTTCAACTCGCTCTTGTTTGGGAGCCTCAACCTTCTTATCCGTGGAACAACCCAAAAATCCGACGGCTAGACTCAAAGCTAAGATTGTGGAGATTTTTGTAAAATGCATAGGATTTTTCCCTTTCATGAGTTATTTGGAATATTTAGCCTTTAAATCGAGCATCATTTTTACCGATTGTGAGAACAACAGTCCTGGACAGAAATCACCCCCTTTCTTTCATTGAACCGGCCAATCGTAATACCGGCGGATGAAGTGTTCGTCAAAAAGCAATTCATCCTTTACATTTCCTTCATTCCCGCCGGGTGGAAAACTGTGTGGAACATCATTCCATAGGGCTCTTTTAGAAGGTTCATCGCCCCCCGAAGTACCCTAAAACGCTCCGACTTGAGGTGGCTTTTAAGGTTCTCCTGGGTATCCCATTCTTCGAGAAGAGAAAGTTCATTTTCATTCTCCATACTCTGGCAAAAATCGCAACGCCAGCATCCCTTCTCCGTCCTTATGGAGCCGATCAGTGAAGCAATCGTCTGGGAAAGCTCCTTGCGTTTCTCCGTAAGAACCTTCATTCGTATAATGACCAAAATCATGCAAATATTATTTGCAAATGGCTTGCCAACGAACGAAAAATATCAGGAGTTTGGAATCATCCTTTCATAACAGGGGATTAGATGAATAGGGGGGAAGAGGAGGGAGGTTGAAACAATTGCTTTGGCCTCCATATTTGGTGGAACCTCCATATATGGAGGGAAACTTTGAGAGGGGCCAGAAAGCTTAATCCGACTCCTTGGTCTCCGGCCGGAGTATCCCGAGCTTATGCATCCTCGCTCTCAAGGTNNTGCAAATGGCTTGCCAATAGCCGAAGAAGAATCATAAATTATAATTCATCTTTTAATAACAGGATATTAGATGAATGGGAGGGATCAGCATACATGTAGAAGCTGATTCGTCTGCCCTCAATATTTGGTGGAACCTCCATATATTGAGGGAAACTTTGAGGAGAACCGGGGGATTCTAGGTTTATCGTCTTCGATTATCATGGACCTTTATCCGAAGAGGCTTTTTCCTTGGGCTTGATATTCTCCGCCTCTTCAGCTTGGTTTCCATAACGTAGCCGAATCGCTTTTACAAGAATAAAGAATCCGGTCCAACCCAGTAACCCCCCNNCATCCCGAATTTTAGGAGGGGAGATGATTCTGCCCGGCCCAGCATTCTTTTCCCCGTTACCGCAGCATTCAGGGCACTTCCGACGCGGGCCATACCCGAAAGCACCCCCCTGCCGCTTCCTTTTATTCCCCTCAACCTCTTCCTCTGCGAGAGAGGTCGGGTGAGGCGGACCTTGTTGCCTCTGCTGATCACGATCTCGGTAGCCCGGGCCAAATCCTCCAGGAACATCTCACTCATTTCCTGGGCGAGATCATCATCCTCGATGACCACATCCAGTTCCCAATTGCCAATCCAGCTGGAAATGTTAAGATTTGTGGAACCGATCCGGGCCCAGCGTCCATCCGCGACCGCTGT
>PMCE01000508.1:0-2926 GCA_003154025.1 Syntrophaceae bacterium | reverse complement strand
GAGGCCGGTACAATGCGCAAAGATACAGATCCGGCCTTCGACAAGTCCTCCCGGCGGGGAAGTTCTTCAGGGGAAATGAATCCTCCCGCCAATTTCCACGCGGCGGCGAACGCAGCCTCGACATCGGCTACCGCCGGGCCGCAAATCTCCACCCCCGTGTCACGCCAGGGAGGAATCTTTTTCTTTGGATTCCCAATCCAGGCATCTCCGATACAAAGGCCGGATATAAAGGCTTGCGAACGATCCGTGGTAATCAATTTCCGATGATCACGACTGAACCACCCAAAAAAGCTGCTCATTCCTGGCGGATTGGCAACTCGGACCTCCCCTCCTGCCTCTCGGAGGGGCTTCCACATCCACCCGCCCAAAAGACTGAGGGAGCCGAACCAGTCATAGATCACTCGGACTTTAACCCCTTCCCGGGCCTTGGCCACCAGTAGGTCCCGGAAATGGCGCCCGCTCGTATCGTGATGGATAATGTACATCTCTATGTGAATCGTCTTTCGGGCCCCTTGAATCGCCGCCTCCCAGGCGGGGTAATTTTCCCGAGCATCCCGCAGAATACGCAGATGATTCCCTTGTATCAGAGACGCCCCCGTTGCCCGAAACAGCTCTTCATCGCTCAATTTACTCCGCAGCTCGTCGCTCCTTCTCCTCATTGGGATCTCCCCGAGAAATCTGAAAAGAGTCGATCCGGGTAAGAACGATCTCGATTCACCCTGAGTCCAAATAGGTACTTCGGCAACCATCGGAACAGGGTCAGAAGCTAACAAGTAACCCCGTTCCCGCAGGACTTCCACTTTGATCATTTCCGGTCCGGTCACGGCCCGGCCGATAGCTTTGTCGAAATCACGGGAAAGGCAAGAAGGAAGAAAGGTTATTATCTGAATGCCATTTTCAGCTCGTATACCCCCTGGTCGGTCCTCCTTTGAGTATCAAAACCCATCTTCTCGAACAGGTGCTGCATCGGCTTATTTTCCACCAGGACCTCCGCCGTGAATCCCAGCAGGCCTGCCCGCTTGGCCAGGTAGGTCAAATAGGACAAGAGTTCCGTCCCGATCCCCTTGTTCTGATAATCGTCGCGGACGACCAGGGCCACCTCGGCCGCATGGGTTTCCCCATTAATCCCGTACTGGCCGACAGCCACCGCCTTCTCCGCCTCTTCACCCCTGACCGTGGCGAGAATCACCATCTCCTTCGTATGGTCGATGATCACAAACTCCTGCAGGCGCTCGTGGGGCATATCCTTGCGCACCGAGATGAATCGCCGGAACAAGCTCTGGTCGGAAAGGGAGTAAAAGAAATCCTTGAGCAGCGGCTCGTCGCTGATCTTCACCGGCCGCAACAGGACGGAAAAATCCTTGGAAGTCGTCCGGTAGCTCTCCAGGTGTTCCGGGTACTCCCCGCGCTTGCCCGGAATGAAGGCTTGGTCCCGGTAGATCAGGTTCGCCTCCTTTGCCTTCTCGATCAGCCAGGGACGGAATTTCGGGTGTGCGATCGAAATCAGTTCCATGGCTCTTTCGCGGATGTTCTTGCCATGCAAGTAGGCAATCCCGTACTCCGTGACCACGTAGTGGACGTCCCCCCGGATCAGGGTTACCCCCGCCCCTTCCCGCAGGAAAGGTACGATACGGGAGACTTCCCCATACTCAGCCGTCGACTGGATGGCCAGGATGGTCTTCCCGCTCGGGGCCAGAACGGCTCCGCGCATGAAATCCGCCTGCCCGCCGACACCGCTGTAGAAGGTNNCTGTTGATCGCCGTCATATTCTGGTGTCTGGCGATCGTCAACGTGTTGTTAGTATAGTCGATCCGCCGAAATTCGATGCTGGGGTTGTCGTTAATGAATTCGTAGGTCTTCCGGTGGCCCATGCAGAAGGTGGCCACGGTCTTGCCGCGGTCAAAGGTCTTGTGGGAGTTGTCGATCACCCCTTTTTGGATCAATTCAACCATGCCGTCGGTCAAAAGCTCCGAATGAACCCCCAGGTTTTTTTTATTCCCCAAATTAGCCAGGATGGCATTGGGCAGGCTGCCATAGCCTACCTGGATCGTGTCGCCGTCCTGGACGATGCGGGCCACATACTGCCCGATCTGATGCGCCACTTCATCGGGCATGACCGGCTCATATTCCAGGAGCGGCTCATCATGGCAGAGGATGTAGGACACGTCCTTGATATGAATGAACCCATCCCCATGGACCCGGGGCATGTGCGAATTCACCTGGGCGATGACCACCTTCGCGCTCTCCACGGCGGCCTTTACGATGTCGACGCTGACCCCCAGGCTCATGTACCCGTGCTCATCGGGCGGAGAGGTCTGGATCAGGGCGACATGGATCGGCACCAGCCCCNNCGGAAATTGGATTTGAATTTCTCCTCCGTGTAAGGAGCCACGCCGAGGGACCACACATGGATCACTTCGGCATCGAAGAACGCTTTGGGGTTGGATTCGACGAACTGAATCAGTGCCCCGACCAGATACTGGGGCTCTGCGCAAGCTGTGCTGATGAAAATGCGGTCCCCACGGTGGATGCGGCTGAAGATTTGTTGTTCCGAGACGAATTTCTCCGGATAGGCCCTCTTCACCTCCTCGCATCTTTCACTTTCTATTCCTTGACTCATCCCGCCCACCCCCGTTTCGATCCATTTTTTTACCCATCGTTTCCAGGCGCTTTACGATCCTGTGAAAAATGAATTTTCTAATCAATTGTAAGCATAAAGTCATAAAGGTTTATGTGCCGGAAGAGTGGGGTGTCATCACCCGATGGATTCTTTTAGCCTGGCGTGGGTCAAGCTGGCGGGTGCTGGGTGTAGGTCGCCGGCCCGCCCACCAAGGATATTTCCCCCTTCAGTACGTTGATCAACTGGGGAAGCTCGTCCATGCATGTCTTGCGCAGGATATTCCCCAGGGGGGTAATCCGTCGGTCA
>PMCE01000162.1 GCA_003154025.1 Syntrophaceae bacterium | reverse complement strand
CTCGACGACGAAAATATGCCGCAGGAATCCCGAAATCCGGTGAAGTGAATGGTTCTGTGGTCCTTTATTCCCTTCTTTGTCTTCGGCTGAGCACGCAGAGAACTCGGAGAAAAAATATTTGAACAATCCTCGTTCCTTTTCGTCTTGCGCCTTACGCCCTTGACCTTATGCCTGTTTTTTTCAGAACTTCATCGATTCATCATTCTTGAGATCTCGGGAAATGTCGTTGGAGGAGAAAGAGCAGGCCATGCGCATGACCCCTTTGCCGTTATTCCGGATGAGATGCTTTAGATCGGTGGGCAGATAGACTGCGTCTCCCTGCTTCATGGAGAAGGTTTCCTCCCCGATCTTAATTTTGCCTTTTCCGGATAGAATCAAGATGACCTCTTCACACTCCGTGTGAATGTGCCCGGGGAAGCAGGTCTCCCCTGGCAAAACATCCGTTATGCGCAAAGAGATGCCCCTGGAACCTACGGCCTTACCATTGATCAGGTCCCGCGTTTCCCTGCCGGTTATCTTCCCGACAGGAACTTCATTCATATTGACAATGTACTTGCTCATTTTGAAATCTCCTTTTGAATCCTATTTCTAATTTTTCCTGCCAAGAAAAGCCTTATCCCCCGGAAATTCCCTCCTTTCCCCCTTAAATGGGCAAGAGACGGTTGTGAGAAGATTCAATCCGCATCAATCAAGGAGGATTCAACAGGCCTGGCCATAGCCTCAACGCGGAGCTTTTCCTAAAGACCGGAACTCTGAGCGACCAGTTTGATGGCCTCCGTCATCGGGCCCGGGTTGGCAATTCCCTTCCCTGCGATCTCGAAAGCCGTACCATGACCTACGGTGGCCACTACCAGCGGAGTTCCAATGATCAGCCCCACGATACGCTCGAAGGCCACGGTCTTGATGGCGATATGAGACTGGTCGTGATACATCGCCACATAGGCATCATAATCTTGTTTTTCCGCAATCCCGTCAAATAGGCTGTCGGCCGGGAAAGGGCCGGATACATCGATTCCCTTCCTCCGGGCGGCGGAGATGGCTGGACGAATGGCGGTCTCTTCCTCCGTCCCGAAAAGCCCCTCTTCCCCGCAGTGAGGGTTCAAACCGGCCGCTGCAATGCGGGGCTTGGGAATTCTGAGCCTTCCCAGCGCAGCCTGAACCGCCTCGATGGTAGCCAGGACGAGATCGGAAGTAATTTTCTGGCTCACCTCCTTCAGGGGCAGGTGGAGAGTGACCCCGACGATACGGAATGAGCCAGCTACCAACATGTTAAAGGCATGGGGGCTTTGGGTAAGCTGAGCGATGAGCGGCGGGTACCCTGCGAAGGCGATACCCGCTTGGTTTACCGAGTATTTATTGTGCGGCCCAGCTACCGCTGCATCGATTTCTTTCCCTTGAGCCAGGCGGATCGCCAATTGGAGATCTTCGAATACGGCCCTTCCTCCGATCGCTGATGCCTGTCCTATGATTACTTTTCTAGGATCAACATTTTTTGTGTCCAAAACCTGGAGGATGGCCGAGTCTTTCTGCGCCTGTGTAATGCCCTGGATAGCATGGATGGCCGGGTTTTTATTCATAGCCTGCAGAGCTGCCCTGACGACGCGTGCATCGCCAATCACAACCGGAGTGCACAGAGGCTGGATTTCTGGTGAGAGAATAGATTTTATGGCAATCTCCGGCCCGATCCCGGCCGGGTCCCCCATGATGATGCCTATCGTCGGCTTTCGATTACTCATTTTCCCTCTTCCCCCACTCCGAAATTTCCGGCCATCCGGTCACTATGGCGACTTTTTTGTCGTTTCGTATAGATTCGTTTCTTTTACTTCTTACTTTAAAATCCTTTTACCCACCCGGTGATTATTGCATTCGGGGGTTTACATCACTACGCCGCCGTCTACATGAAGTGCCTGGCCGGTAATATTGCGCGCCTCGTCAGAAGCAAGGAATACGGCAGCCCAGCCGATATCCTCGGGAGTCTGCTCGCGTTTCATCGGGATAAGAGCCTGCACGCGGTTTTCGAACACCTGGCGGGGTTCCATTCCCGCGAACGGTCCGCCGCTCTTTACCATTCGCTCTGCCAATTCCTGCCAGAAAGCAGTCCACAGGATGCCGGGGCAGATTGCGTTCACATTGACGCCATGGGCAGCCAGGTCCTTGGCTATCACCTTCGTCAAGGTGATCACCCCCATCTTCGAGATGCTGTATGGGGGCATATTGGGAGAATTCATCGGTCCCGCAATAGATGCAATGTTGACGATCTTCCCGGCCTTGCGATCCATAAAATAGGGACCAATTGCCTTGCAGGCGAAGAAGATGGATTTGACATTGACAGCCCAGACCAAATCCCAGTCATTTTCGACGTTATTGATGAATGGATTCCCCGGCCGACAGGCGACACCGGCATTGTTTACTAGAATATCGATCGTGCCGAATTCATTTTTTGCTTTCTCGAATAAAAGCGCGAAATCGCCTTCTCTGGTCACATCGGTCCTGACAGCCATGGCTTTCCGACCCAGAGCCTTCACCTCGTCTGCCACCCTGACCGCTGCTTCGATCTGGAGGTCAGCAATTGCTACGTCTGCACCTTCCCTTGCCATGCAGAGGGCAATACCCCGCCCGATGCCCATGGCACCGCCGGTTACGATCGCCACCTTGCCTGTAAGTCTCATTTCGCAATCTTCTTTCTTTTATGGGCCCAGGATGTTTCGCATGAGATCAGTTTAGGAGCGAATTTCCAAGCCTACCTTTTGATCATCGTCCTTCCGATCCTCTCACCCCGAAATACCGCCGGCAGCCAGACCCCGAACGATATATTTCTGCACCATCAACGCCAGAATTAGAACCGGCAGAGTGATGATCGAAGCCGCAGCACTCAGCGGCCCCCAGCTGATGGACTGATAGCCCAAAAAGTTAAATACGGCTACCGGCAATGTTTTGGTAGACTCGCCCGCCAAAACTACCGAGAACAAGAAATTATTCCAAGAGAAAATGAAACAGAGGATCCCGGAGGCTGCAATCCCCGGCACACTCAGCGGGATCACCACACGAAAAAGAGATCCCCAGACGGTGCATCCATCCACCATGGCGGCTTGCTCGATCTCCCGCGGGATGGCTTCGATGAACCCGATCATCATCCAAAGGACCAGCGGGAGGGTGAAAATGAGGTGGGTGGTCACGAGGGCAAAATACGTATTGGTGAGCCTTAACTGTACGAAAAGAACAAACCACGGCAGCAGGAAGGCTATTCCCGGCGCCATTCGGGCGGCCAGGACGATGAGAGCAAAGCCTGTCCGCTTATAACGGGCCACGGCATAAGCCCCTGGGATCCCGAAGAGCAGGCCAAAAAACGTCGTTAGAGCTGCCACGATCGTGCTGTTGATGGCAAACGTTCCAAAATCGTTTTCAACAAAAACATTCCGGTAGTTTTCCAGCGTGGGTTTGAAGATCCAAACCGGGGGATAGGCCATGAAATCCACTTCCTCCTTGAAGGACCCGAGGAGCATCCAAATGAAGGGAAAGAGAAAGGGGATCAGCACGAAGAGCCCCAGAAGGAAGAGGAAAGTCTTGCGCAGGGCCGGATTGCTACGCGCAGGGGATTGGGCGACTCCCAGGGAACTTACCATGATGTCCTCCTTGCGCGAATGAGCATGAGACTGGCGCCGAGTACTAATGCGAATATAACCACCGAAATGGAGGAACCGTACCCAACCCGATAGTAAAAGAGTCCCATGAGGAAGTTGTACAGGTTGATGGTCTCCGACGCAAACCCAGGGCCACCCCGGGTCATTACATAGATATGTTCGATGACTTTCAGTAGGTCAATGAAACGGAAAAGAATGGCCACGAGAAGGGTCGGCCAGACCATGGGTAGGGTCAACCTCCAAAAGCGCTGCCAGACCGAGGCGCCGTCGATCATGGCCGCCTCAAAAGGCTCGTTGGGCAAGGCCGAAAGGCCTGCCAGGCAGATCAAGGTCACCATGGGCGTCCATTGCCACGTATCCACCAAAACCAACGCCGGTATGACGACATTGATATCGGAAAGCCAGGCTACGGCGCGAATCCCGAACCAAGACAGAAAGTAGTTCAAGACGCCGCTGCTGGGGTCCATCATGATGACCCAAATCAAGGCCATGGCTACCGGGGTAGCTACCATGGGCAGAAGGAGCAGAGTCCGCATGATCCCGCGCCCGGGAAAATGCTCATTAAAAAGAACAGCGATGGCCACTCCCAAGGGAACCTGAATAACCAAACCGAGCATGATGAAGATTCCTGTCCGGCTCAAAGAGGACAGGAAGCGTTCATCGTGAAAGAGGGCGATATAGTTTTGCAAAAAAATGAACTGCGGTGCTTTGCCGCCGATCAGGAGCCAGTCATGAAAACTCATGTATAAAAGATAACCAAGCGGAAAGATCATGAGCAGGGCCGTAACCATCATCGCAGGGAGGGGCATCAGCCAGGATGCATTGCGGTCGCATGCTACTACGAATTTCTGCCAGAGGGAGGGGGAATCCATAGAAAAGGTCTCCCTGGTGAGTCGGCTGTTCATACCGCCCTCCGCGACCGCCCTCTTTCAGACGGAGTTCCCGAACGGATTGGTTTCATTCTGGTCCCCCACAAACAAATAGGGGCCGTCGGCGCGAAAAATCAGCCTTCAGGCCCCTCTTTCTAAATTCCAGGGAAAACCTTCTGAATTCAAAGTTTGGGGAGTTTATCCCCTTCCCTGGATTCTCGCCAAATTCCGGGACAGACTTTTTACGAAGCCATCAGGGTTAGCTCATCTTCAGGATCTTCAGACATTCCTGCTGGGCTTTCAGGGCCGCTTCCTTCGCGCTAACCCCCTGAATAACAGCGACAATCGCCTTGCCGATAGCATCGCGGGTCTCGGGGACCTGCACAACCAGCGGATTTGCTTGGTTGACCGCAGCTGTGGGCAGTTCTTTCGCCCATACTTCCACCCATTCCTTCGGCATGGCGGCTTGCAATTCGGCACTTTTCCACACCGATTCACGGCTCACGGGCAACTTCATCCTGGCCTGCCGAAGGACCATCTCCTTACTGGCCAGCCATTGAATAAACAGCCATGTTGCCTCTTTGTTCTTTGATTTTGAACCAATCGAAAGACACCATGAAATCAAGGAGCTGCGGAGTCCGGCCGGGCCTCGCGGAACCGGGGCATAGCCAACTTTTCCGGCAATCTTCGATTTTTTCGGGTTCTCGTAGGTAGAAACGAAGTTGGAAGAGTCGGTGTTCATGGCCGCGTTTCCCTGACCGAATACCACCTGGTTCTGCGCCCAAGTTTGCCCCGCGATTCCCGGAGGTCCGAACTTACGGAGGGTACCGCTATAAAGCTCCAGCGCCTTTACGAAGGCTTCGCTGGTCATATCGGGACGCCCGTTCTCGTCGAGCCAGCGGCCGCCCATGCCGAAGACAAACGGCGCCAGGGTGTAAACAGCCTGGATTCCGTCCCCCCGGCTTACGTACCCGGCATAATTGGCATTCTTGTCGTACAGCTTTTCAGCCGCAGCGGCAAACTCTTCGAAGGTCTCCGGAACCTTCACCTTCTTCTCTTGGAACTTTTCCTTGGCAAAATACAGCATCTGAACTTCTGGATAGAGGGGCACTCCTACCAGCGTGTTCCTGACCGTGGCAATCTGCACGCAGCTCGGGAAGAAATCCTTGAAATCAAAATCGGGGCTGGTCAGATCCGAGGATTTGAGGTATTTCTCGATTGGCTCGTACCAGCCGGACTGGTAAAAGGCAATCCCATCCCATGAAGGCAGACTCATGTAGCCGTCAATGGATTCCGGGGTGGAACTGAGTTCCAGCGTCAGCTTCTGACGAAACTGGTTCTCGGCCAAGACCTCCCATTGCACTTTGATCCCGGTCAACTTCTCAAACTCGGGCAGGGCTTTGGGAATTAAATCAGTGCTCCAGTCGTGAGTGTTGTTCATGAAGCGGATCTTGGCCCCAGAGAATTTCTTCCAGTTGAAGCCGCCTTTGGCAGCCTGGCCAAAGGCCTTCGGGGTGGATGTGGCTGTCAAAGCCGCTACGCCGGTTGCCGCCAGACCTTTTAAAAACCCTCGGCGTGTAATCTTGTTCTTCATGATGCTTTCCTCCCTTTCATAATTGTTCCTGTCTAAAGTCTGAAATTCGATTCTTGAATTCGAATTTTTTTACCATCCTGCGGATCATCGTTCATCGCCCGCCCTTGTTTACGCCACAAAATCTATCAACCTCCACCGAGGACGTCAAGAATAATTTCCGGAATAAAAAAGAAGAAAAGGGTTCGGCCCCCGGATTTTAAATTCGTCCCAATGCTTTCAACTGCAGGATGAGCTGTTTTTCCCGTAATTTCACCAATTCCTGCCCATTTTTCCCGGAATAATCATAAAGACCTTTTCCGGTCTTGACCCCCCAATTTCCTTCATCGACAAGTTTCAAAAGTTCCTTGGGCAAGGGACCCAGTCGCCCTCCGGTCATTTTGTTCGTATATTCCCAGGAGTCGCGCACATTATCCAGTCCGGCCATATCAAAAAATGCCAGGGGCCCGACGATTGGAAGGCGGAAGCCGAACCCCGTATTTACGGCCCGGTCAATATCCTCCGGCGTCGCAATCCCGTTCTGCCAGAGCTCTAAAGCTGCCCTGCCCAGGGCTCCCTGCATATAATTGTTCAGATAAGAAATGGTATCCTGGCATACAATTGGGGCCTTACCCACTCGAGTCAAGAAAGCCCTTACCGTTGCTATCGTTTCATCGGAGGTGGTCTCGCCCTTAACAATTTCTACGAGTTGCATGATATGAGGAGGGTTGACCCAGTGTGTACCCACAACCCGGTCCGGCCGCTTGGTTGCGGCCCCAATCGATGTAATCTTGATCCCAGAAGCATTGGAAGCCTGGATCGTTTTCGGCGGACACCATTGATCGGCCTGTTGATGAACCCGCTGTTTGATCTCCAGTACTTCGGGGACCACTTCCATGAAATAATCTGCCTGGCGACAGGCCATCTCCATATCGGTTGTCGGATGAATCCGAGACAGAATGGGATCCTTGTCTTCTTTCCGGATTACGTCCAATTCGATGAAAAGGTCCAGATGATCCTGAATCTTCTGCATAGCTTGATCCAGGATACCTCTATTGAGATCCACCATGAAGATTTTCAATCCAGCCCGGGCAAAAGTCTGGGTGATGCCGGGCCCCATGGTTCCACAGCCGACAATCGTCACCGTTTTGAAATTTTCCTGACCCATCGATTTTTGATTCCTCCTCATTCTCGGGTAATACCCCCTAACCACTCTTTTCCAAAAGAGGGTGACAGGGGATTTTCATAGTGTGCGGGTGACTCGCCCGCCATAGGAAGTTATTTAAAGACATTTTTTAAAAGTGCGGTCAAAACAAAGCCTTTGGCCGCTCCTTCAAGAAAGTCCAGGTTATAATAGGCAGTGTAAATATCGGGTCCCACCACGGTCACTCCGTGATCCTGCATGAAAACGCAAATCACCCCGTCCTTGCGAAAGGGTTGAGAGACATAACGGGCGAGGTCCTGAGACCCCGCTTCGGAATAGGGGGTGAAAACCGCCTGTCTGAGGAAGGGATAATTTTTCAAATCTCCATCGGTCAGATTGGGGCGAATATTGCCGAAGGCCGTGGAATAGGGAGGATGGGCGTGAATCACGGCCCCGATTTCTTTCCGGGTCTTCAATACTTCCAGATGCAAAGGCCCCTCCAGACAGATTCTTACATCGTTTAGCTGCTTCCCGTGGAGATCCACAAGGGATATGTCTTCTTCCCGCAGATCTTCCGAGGGTACTTCCCATCCCTTGATGAGAATTTTTTCTGAATCGGGGATCCGCATGCTGATCCCGCCCCCGCCGCCGGTCGTTAGGCCGCGCTTCGGGATCCGGCGCGATATCTCTATGAAATCTCCAATCAACTTTCGGTCAACATCCAGAATAGCCATATCATCCTCCAAATTTTGATGGAAACACCTGCCCCCCCCATTCCGCTTGGTGCTCGGGTTGAAGGCTGGGACATTAGGAGCAGGGTATTTTTAAACGATTTTATTCAAATCAAAAGCTTGCCGTCTTCGATGTACCTCTTTCCGTCAACGGTCAAAGTCGGCCGCCCCATGACCCCATCAAGATGCAGCTTGCTCTTCAGCGCTCCGCCGATGCCCTCATCGTCGCCCAGGGACATGTGGATGGTTCCGATCCTCTTCTTGTCTTCTCCGGCGCTGCCCAGGAACAGGGCTTTGGGATTCGTCCCCAGGGCGAATTCTCCGAAATAGTAAGAATTCTCGTCCCCGTATTTCTCTATGAGCTCTTTGAGCTGCTGCGCCTCAATCCCCCCGCTGATGCGAATGACTCTTCCGGTCTTGATTTCAAAAACAATGGGTTCCCGCAGAGGTCCAACCCCGGTTTGAAAAACGTCCAAGACGATACGGCCTTCGAGGGTTTTTTCATCCATGGCCACGAGAGCTTCCCCATCGGGAAACATCGCAAAGCCCGTAGGAATAGGCGCCCCGGCATAACAGGCCAATGCTTTGCCCCGCGACAAAAACGTAGCCTCCGTTCCCTTGTCGCTCTTCAAAACGAATTTGCGTTTTCCTTCCAGAGCCGCTGCCACCCTCTCCGTGATTGCTTTCAGATCCTTCAGGTCCATCGTCCCGCCCCCCTCGATAAAAGAGCCTTCCATGATGCCGGGCAGGCTGATTAACCGGCGGTAGTTCTTTTCGGTGGAGAAAATTTCGGCATGGGCAACCGATTTGGAAGTCGCTAGCAAAATGACCTCGGCCCCTTTTACTGCCTGTTCGGCTGGGGCGGGAAGAGGAGCCCCGGGGTATTCCGAGGGGACCATAACCAGTATCGAAGGAACCCCTTTGGCCATCAACGCAGCGGTAGCAATCGCGTCGGGAATTCTCTTGCTGACTTGAGGATCCGTTAAAATCAGGACGTTCTCCCCAGGAGAAACAACGGCAACTTCTTCAATCAATTTTTTGGCCGAATTGCCCAAAAGACTTATACTCACAATGTTACCTCCGCCGAATATTTTGTCACGTTAAAAGTGCTTCGCTTTGGTGCGACCCTCCAGAAGGGGAGGGGACGACGGTTTCGCCTATTGAAATGAAAGCCTTCCATATCCAAGGAAATTCCTTGTTGGTAATATCGATCACGGGTTGAAACCTACAACTTTTGACAGGGCATGTCAATCATTGATTTCATTGATTTCATCAGACGGTGGTGGAGGCAGATATCGGCCAGCCTTTCCAATTCCCGGACTCTAAAAACTCGGCCCACGGGGTTTAGGACCCGGCAGCCATGCACAGAAATGTCTCCCTCGCGGAAAAACTTTAATCGCAGAAAACACCCCGCGGCATGGCCGCAACCTAAAGAAACCAATAGCCGTTAATCAGTAGAATTCCGGTATGGTTCCCTGCGTCCAGGAAAAGCCGCTGCTTCTACCGGAGCCAGACCCGATACGCTTTGGCTAACTTTCTGGAAATTTTCCGTGACATAGCGNNGGTAAAGTGAGGCGGCGCCCCGGGGGCCCAGGGTTCGAGGGGAAAAATTCAATCATTTTTTTCACTTGAACCCTGGAATCTTTGAATCCTGGAACCCGCGAAGTAATTCCGCAATCCACAATTTGTTAGTCTGTTGGCCCCCCATGAGCAATGGGAACGTGAATTAACGTTGGGCGGTCAGTTTTGAATCCCTCTTGAATTGCCCCCGCAAGCTTCTGGGGATCTTCGATCCGGACGCCCCGGGCTCCGAAACCTTCCGCCACTTGATCGAAGCGGATTGCGCTAAGCTTGGCCCCTACCGGGACCGAGCGTCGCCTGCGGGACATGCTGATCACGATCCCCCAGGCGCTATCATCGGCGACCAGGCACACAAAAGGCAATTTTTGCCGGGTCGCTGCTTCAAGTTCGGCGATGGTAAAGGTGGCCGAGCCATCGCCCGACAGAAGGAGTATCGGCTTATCGGGATACACCGACCGAACAGCCATGGCGGAAGGAATCCCCCAACCCACGACTCCACTTGCCCCGCAGGTCATCCACCGCATCGGGTAGCGGTCACACATGGCCATGTGGAACCATTGTCCAATGTTGCCGCCATCCACCAGTAAAAAAGTATCCTCCGTCGCTACGGAACGAACTGCATCGATGATATGCCGGCCCGTTATCGGCGGGGCGGCGGGAGCCGGCGCCTCCACCCACGGCCTGTGGAATTCCCGATATCGGCGCCTAGCCTCTCTCAGCCATGCCGCATTCCCTTTGTATCCCTCCGCTGCCAGTCCTTCCGCAAGCTGGTTGAGGCCGGTCCGGGCGTCGCAAAGGAGCGGTACATCCGGCTGTATGCTCTGAGCCATCTCGTGGGGGTCGATTTCCATACGGATGACGGGAGCTCCGGCAGAGATTGCCGGCGGCTCAAGATANNGGCAGAATGTTTGGCTCCCCGCTTGCGGCCCCGATGATCCCCACAAATTCCCGGATGGGTTTTTCGATCGCTCCTCGATCCCAGATAGGGACTGCCACCGGGGCATGCAGGATGCCGGCCAGACGCGCCAGGGGCTTAGATCCATCTGCGTAGAAAGCCCCGCTCCCCGCTATGATCATGGGCTGTCTGGACTTCTCAATGAGCTTCACCGCCTCTTTGATAGCCAGGGGGTCGGCTGCAGCTCGGCAGTCGTAAACCGCCGGTCTGGATTTTGGCCTTGCAACCGGCAGATCGACCACCTCAGCATTGAGCACGTCCATGGGAATGGTTAGATGCACAGGGCCTGGGCGTCCGCTCAAGGCAGCGCTGAGAGATTCCTGTACGGCCAGCGCTATTCGTCCCTGCCGGTCTACCCGCTGGGCAAACTTGCAGAGGGGGCGGCTGATCCGCACCGTATCCATGTCCTGGAAATGGCCGCGTCCCATGGTCGCCGAGTCAGTAGCGCCTGTAATCAAGAGCATGGGGGACCCGTCAAAAAAGGAGTTGCATACCCCGGTAAGGGCATTGATATGAGCGACACCGGCGCTCGCGGCGACGACTCCGACCCGGCGGGTGAGACGTCCCACGGCGTCGGCCATATAACCCGCAGCCTGTTCATTCCGGGTGTCAATGACCCGCAATCCGGAATTTTGAGCAGAATTCAGGATGGGATCAAGTCCATTGCCGCAAAGGGTGAAGATGTTCGCAACCCCCCGGTCCATTAGTTCTCGAATGAGTAAATCGGCCCCAGTCATCAGTCTTTCCTCCAAATTATTATCGGCCAAGCTCTTGGAACATCTTTTCCAAAAACGCCAAAATCAAACCTTACCATATCTGATGAACCCGTAAAAAAAGAACGAATAAAAATGGGTTCTAAATTTTCGTGGGGACCAATTGGGGCCACAAATACCCCACATAGATCGTTATAAGGCATGTCCCACGCTGCGCCCGCCTTTCCAATTTCTAAGGAATTGAGTGGCGACAGGAAATCTACCCCTTTGATGGAGCCCGTCAATCTCGGAAATGAGAAATTAGGAAGAAATCATTAGGCAGTATACCCCAATATGTTGGGATTGCTTCTGGATTCTTAAGAGCACGGATAGCGTGCTTCTATGCACTTCGCCAAAATTTCCGGAATGCAAAGTATATCCAAACTTTTGAAGATTACGATTAGAAACTTAAATCCTTGCCGGATTTTGCCAATCATTGAGTACAGGAAGTACTTTTCTGACGAGTATTTCCATCAAGTTCGACACGGACAAATTTGGGGGGGGGATGAAGATTTCCCGTGGGAAGATTCAAAAGGCAAGAAAAGACTTCTCTCGTCCTCTCTCCAGCCTTCCGGAACCGTGCAAAGGGAAGGCCGGACTGCCGCCCGAAGGAATCAGAGCTCGACTCCCAGAAAAAAGCCTTCATGGACGGCCTCGATGGCCCTTCGAGGGTGGACGCAATCCCCTATCCGATGAATCCTCTTCGATGGTAATTGAAGATTCAGGCTATTCGCCTTATATCCCAGGGAAAGGACAAGGTTGTCCACGCCTCCGATTTCAAACCTCAGACCGCCCTGGCGGCAAAGGACACTCCCTTTTCCCAAGCCTTCAACAATCGTCTGACAAATAATCTCCACCCGGTGGGAATCCAAACGGGCTAACATCATTTTTCGAGTGCGCACTTCCATGTCGCCCGCTATTTCGGGCAATTTTTCAATGATGGTTACTTGTTTGCCCTGTTCGGCAAGCCACTCCGCCGTTTCACACCCTACCATTCCTCCGCCCAGAACAACTATTTTTGAACCTAGAGTGATCTTCTTTTGCAGAACATCCTCCGCAAAAGAGATATGGGAGGGTGTCTCCGGCAGAGGGAGACTCATGGGGACACCTCCGACGGCAATCACCACCTCTTCGAAATCCCCCAGGGCAACCAGATCTTCGGGTTTGATCGAGACTCCTGTTTCGATTTTGACGCCCGAGGACCGGACGGAACGGATCAAATAATCGACAAATTCATTGATCTCACCCCTCTTCGGGGGGATCGCAGCGATACGGAACCTCCCGCCCAGCTCTCTTTCCTTTTCATACAGGGTCACCTGGTGGCCCCTCTCCGAAGCAACTCTGGCGAATTCCAAGCCCGCCGGGCCTCCCCCGATGACCGCAATTCTCTTGGAGACCGGTGCTTTTCTTAGAGATGGAATCTGGTGCTCCCGGCCCACCCGCGCGTTTACCAGACAGGTAATGGCCATTCCGTTATAGAGACGGTCGATGCACCCTTGATTGCAGCCGATGCACGGACGGACGTCTTCTCCCGTCCGGGCTTTCCGGGGAAGCTCGGGGTCGGCAATAAGCGCGCGTCCCATGGCAATCAAATCAGCGCTTTTTCTCTGTAAAATTCGTTCCGCTTCTTCAAGATTTTTTATCCGTCCCACGCAGATCACGGGTATATTTACCTGTCGTTTTATTTCCTCGGCCAAACCGACATTACACCCGTGTTCCACCGCCATGGGCGGAACCGTCCTCTCCGCGCTTTCCAGGACTCCGGCGGAGACATCGATGCAGTCGGCGCCTCCCTTTTCGAGTAATTTCGCGAATACCTTCGCCTCGGCCAGGGAACTGCCTCCGGGTACAAACTCATCGCCGCTGATGCGACAGAATATGGGGAATTCATCTCCCACTCCTTCCCGGATGCGCGCCAGAGTCTCCAAAGCAAAACGCGACCGGTTTTCGAGGCTTCCCCCATATCGATCCAAGCGGTGATTGCTCAAGGGAGATAAAAATTGGTGAATCAAATAGCCATGGGCGGTGTGGAGTTCGACGGCATCGAACCCCGCCCGCTTCGCCCGCTGGGCCGCTTTTTTGAAGCAATCCTGGATATAATCGATTTGCGGCTGACCCATCTCGTTGGGTATTTCTCCCCCCAATTCGGCGATGGGCGAAGGCGCCCAGGGACGAAAGCCGCCGTTGACCGCGCTTCTGGCTCTTCGGCCCGCGTGGCCGATCTGAATCCCCATTTTCCCGCCCGCTTCGTGAACCGCGTCCACAAGACTCTTCCACCCGGGAATCTGGGCATCCTCGTAAATGCCATGCATATGGGGGTTTAACCTGCCCCTGGATTCGACTACCGTAAATTCCACGAAATTGATCCCCACGCCGCCGGCTGCCCGTTCCCGGTGGTAACTGATGAACCGCGGGGTCACGGCTCCAAAACTGGTTGCATAGGAAGTTCCCATGGGAGGGTAGACAATTCGATTTTTCAAAACGAGATTCTTGACGGTAAATGGCGAAAATAGACATTCAAACTTTTCTTTCATCCTTCTCCTCCCGGCCGTTCCTACCTCTCTATTTCTTCATTTCTCCGATAGTATCGCTTACCGCCTCGACGAGAGTGTCAATCTCCTTCATGGTCATCGGCGTAGACATGGAACCGAGCAGGGTGTTGGTGATGGCGATGCCCCTGGCCATCAGGCCCATGTACAAGTTCTGGGCGGCTGCTTTGGCCTCCGCCGAGGGTAGAGAACTCCGGTAGTCGGCCAGCGGGCGCCG
>PMCE01000566.1 GCA_003154025.1 Syntrophaceae bacterium | reverse complement strand
TTCAGGTCACAGGCAGCAGGTCACAAGACTGGGACCTGAGACTTGTGGCTTGTGAACTGACTTCGTCATGGCGGCGATACCACCGTGGTGGGCGGAATAATTCCGATCGTGGCGCCGGAGCCCAGTGGCGCAGTATATGTAAACCCCACGCGCGGGACAATCTGGTTTATATGCTGATCAATCCAGAGGCCCACCTGGGAGATTTTATTGCGGGGAACATAGACGATGTCCTGCGGCTCAAGGTAAAACAGCCGGGCCTCTTTCCCCTTCAGGGCGTCCCGGAGGTCGAGGGCACACCCGTACAGCTGGCCGTCCTTATGCCGGATGATCACCACATTGCTGACCTCTGCCCTGCGGTAATCGAACCCCCCCGCCGTCATGATAGCTTCCAGGGCGGTGAATCGGCGGGGCATTTCAACCATTCCCGGTCGGATTACATCGCCGCCGACATACACCCGGCGGTTGATAAAAGACCGCCCAATGACCGCCACTTCGGGGATTCTCAACTGGCCGGTATAGGCCCTTACCAACTCCTGTTTCAGCTGATCCGGAGTTTTCCCGTTTACATCCACTTCCCCGATTAATTGCAGCGTGATTTTTCCATCAGGCCGTATGGTCTGGGTGTCGTTCAATTCTGGGTTGTAGAAGAATTTAAAATCCAGAACGTCTCCAGGGCCAAGAGATAGCTTGGGCTCCGGCTCCGAGGCCATTTGGGGGGGCGTCCTGGCGGGCGTACCGGCGCATCCCGGCAAAGTAGAAAATAATATAAGGCATGCCAAAAAGATAATCGATCGACCCATCTTCCCTCCTGCTTTCCTATCCTTGATCTTTCATGGCGGCATTGATTTAAGAAGCATTGACGCGGGCCCGTTTCCCGGGCTTAAGGCCTGGATTTCAGAACTTCGGCCCCCCTTTCAACAAGATGGCTGTACCGCTTGGTAATCCAGTGCCCCTATTTCCCTCGGCTCGATCATTTTTTTCCCCATGCTCCTCTCCTCGCTTCGCCGCTTCCGGACCGAATGGAAAACATTCCCGGCCAATAGTGCCCTGTAAAACACGATGCCGAAGCCCCCCAGCACATTTCCAAATCATTTTAGGGTTCCTTCGAAGAAGAATTAGGGATGAATTCATCCAAAACCAGTGCTTGCTGGCAGTGCCCTTCCCGGGATTCCCCCTTCTTTATTTTGGATTCCAATCTTCTTGATTGGCAAACCGGGCTTTTTGGGGGCTTTGGGCTTTTTGGGGTTCTTGTCCCTAGCATTAATGATCCCCAGTTTCTTAACCTTTTCGTGGATCGTCTTGTAATCGACCTGGAGTAACCGAGCTGCCTTGGCTTTGTTCCCTCCGGTCGTTTTCAGAACCTCGGTGAGAACCTCACGTTCGACGGCGCTGATGCTTTGCTGGAGGATTTCCTTAAGAGATAAGCTCTTCCAGGGGGTCCCCCGTACTTTGGGAGTAAAGGCCATTCCGGCCACATCCACCCGCTTCAATTCCAGGTGCTTCTCAGTAATCATATCGTCGGCCAGGAGAACGCCCCGGCGGATAACCGATCGAAGCTGTCGAACATTGCCCGGCCAGTTATAGGAAAACAAAATATCCAGGGCCGATTCCGAAAAACCTTTTACCTGCTTATTTAATTCCATATTGGCGTTGTCCAGAAATCTCTTGGCCAGGTAGGGAATGTCATCTTTGCGTGCCCGCAAGGGGGGAATGGTAATGGTAAACTCGTTCAACCGGTAGAATAAATCCCGACGGAAACCGCCGGAGAGGGCTAATTCATGGAGATCCTGGTTACTCGCCACCACCAGGCGAACATTCACATTCAAAGGGCTAGTACCCCCCACCCGGTAGACCTTCTTCTCTTGAAGAACCCGAAGGAGTTTGACCTGCGAACCCAAAGGCATGTTGGAGATTTCATCCAAAAACAGGGTTCCCCCCTGGGCGATCTCAAATTTTCCGGCCTTTCGGGACTCCGCCCCCGTAAAAGCCCCCTTTTCGTGGCCAAATAGTTCACTCTCCAAAAGCGTCTCGGGAATGGCCCCGCAATCCACCGGGATAAAGGGCGCTTGGGAGCGAGGACTGGCCTCGTGAATCGCGCGGGCGACGACCTCCTTGCCGGCCCCGGTTTCTCCGATGATGATCACGCTAAAATCCGACTCCGCCACCCGGTTCACTTCCGAAATAAGTCTGGCCACGGCGTCGCTTGGGCCCATCTTTTCCTTGAGAGGAAGGTCACTGATCTGACTGGACAGCTGGCGGACTTTGAGCTTAAGATCCCCTTCCGCCAGGGCCCGGTGTACCACCCGGATCACTTCATGGTTATCGAAGGGCTTGGAAAGGTAGTCGTGGGCTCCGGCCTT
Organism: Syntrophaceae bacterium; assembly: GCA_003154025.1. The sequence goes on along the minus strand of PMCE01000566.1, from coordinate 1,479 downwards.
AATGGCGTTTACGGCTCCACGGGCATCCGCATGGGCAGTGATGAAAACCACCGGAAGCTCGGGAACCATTTCCTTGACCTGCCGCATCACCTCCATCCCATCAATTCCGGGCAGCATCATGTCCACCAACAGCAGGTCAGGCGGGTTCAAGCGTACCATCTTTAAGGCCTCCTCTCCTTCGTAAGCCACGACCGCTTCAAAGCCCTCTTTCTTTACCAGGGTAGAGAGGATTGTGCAGATCAGCCGATCATCATCAAGAATAAGAATTTTATTTTTTTTACCTATCATCTTTTTGATTCCCTTTGGGAAGATATCAATTTTCTAGGAGCAAATAAATTTTCTCCCCCATAAATATTTCCAAAACTCGAGGGTCAAATTGTCCCCCTTGGCACCTTTCCAACTCTGCAAGAGCCTCTTGTAGCGACAGGGCCGGCCGATAGGGGCGCACACTGGTCATGGCATCGAAAGAATCTGCAACCGCAAGGATTCTGGCCTCCAAAGGAATCTTTTCGCCCGCCAACCCATCCGGGTAGCCGCCACCGTCAAAGCGTTCATGGTGGTGGCGAATCACCGGAATGATATCTTTGAGTATCTCGATTCCTTCCAAAATCTTCACCCCGATCACGGGATGCTCCTGGATGGAGCGGAGCTCTTCCTCGGTTAGGGGACCCTTTTTTTGCAGGACCTCGTCCTTTATTCCGATCTTGCCGATATCATGAAGGAGAGCCGCTAATTCCAGATTCTCCATCCTCTGCCTGCTTAGGCCCAATTTCTTAGCAACCCTCACGCTGAATTCTCTTACCCGATTCGAATGCCCGCGGGTGTACGGGTCCTGGGCATCCATCGCTTCCACCAGGGCTTTCACCGAATCCAGATGGGCTTTCTTTAATAAGAGGTGAGCTTTTTGCAGCTTCGCGCTTCGCTCTTGAACCATCTCCTCCAGGAGACGATGATACGCTTCGGTCCTTTCTTCCAGGTTCCTCCTCACCAGGGCCTTCTTTACCGTAAAGACCATAAATTCTAAATCGAAAGGTTTAACCAGGAAATCCGAAGCCCCCATTCGGAGGGCTTTCACGACGACATCGGTGCCGGGAAACGCGGTCATTACGATTACCATAATATCCGGACGAGCCGCCTTCACCTTCTCCAAGAGTTCTAAGCCGTTCATCTCCGGCATTCTGAAATCTGAAATGATGAGCGCGAATGGACTCTGATGGAGAAGAGACAGGGCTTCACGCCCGTTACCGGCGGGGACACACGTGTATCCTTCTCTGGAAAATCTTTCTACGAGCAGAGAGCAGAGGGCGGTTTCATCATCGACAATCAGTAATTTTTCTGCCATGGAGATAATTGTGACGACATTCTTTCTAGAGTACGGACTTGTTCAACTACCTCCGGGGACATTTCTTTAATCCCTTGGCTTCCTTTTCCCAGGATAGCCGGCTTTCCATTTCCCCCCTGGCAATGGCAATTCCTCTT
>PMCE01000190.1 GCA_003154025.1 Syntrophaceae bacterium | reverse complement strand
GGACATCGGGTTCGATGAATCCCCCCACAGCCGGGCCGTCTCTTCCTTTTATCAAACCCGACACCACCATTTTCTAATGACCGGAAGCAAACTGGTCGATCTGCTCGAAGAAATAGTTAACCGCCTGGATGAGCCGGTCGCCGATGCGGCCCTCATCCCAACCTACTGGCTTTGCAAAGAAGCCCGCAAAACGGTGACGGTGGTCCTGACGGGAGAGGGAGCGGATGAAATCTTTGCGGGATACGAGTACTATAAGACTTTTTTGAACCGGCACTTCAATCTGAGGGACCGGGCCAGGAGGCGCTGGAAATATAATTTCTATCGGCCTGAACCCTTCAACGATTATTATGGGCCCCCCTCGGAACTTTCAGGGTTTCCTTTTGCTCTTTCGGAGGTTCTGCAGAAGCGGCTGATGCATCCGGACTATTGGGACCCCGATTCGGTCAAGCGTTATTATAGTACTCTGCTGAAGAGCTTTCGGACCGCCGGGGCGAACTCTTTGGACCAAGCGTTGATGGCCGACATCAAGAGCTGGCTGGTGGATGATCTCCTGATGAAGGTAGACAAGATGTCCATGCTGAATTCCCTGGAAGCAAGGGCGCCATATTTGGATTACCGCCTCGTCGAATTCGCCCTTATGATTCCGGAGGCCTACCGGATCAATAATGGAGTCGAGAAATATGTTCTTCGGGAGACCTTTAAGGATTTTCTTCCCCCGGGGATTACCGCCAGAAAAAAGCAAGGGTTCAATCTCCCCATGGATGTCTGGATCCGGAAAGACCTGTCCCCCTTGATCCGTGAATACCTTTCTCCTGAAAAGATTCAATTAAACGGTTTTTTCAATCCCGGAGTAGTGGCGGAGCTGATCCATATGCATAATCATCAGGGAGCCCGCTTTGAACGGCTCCTTTTTTCACTTCTTCTTCTACAGATGTGGTGGGAATCTTTGCGCACAGGAGGAAGTCTGACCTGATGCGCTGGATTTTTCTTTTTTTTTACGTTTCGTTTGCGATTCTATGCTTGATTTTCCGGCTATTCAGGCCATTGATCCTCTGGATGCGCAAGAAAGAGCGGCAACTTCTAACCCTGACCAAAACAGGTCTCGCGATATCATGGAGGTTCTTTCCTATCCCCTCCCGGGAAACGATCGGTGGATTTCTGGCTCGTATCATTTCCCTCATTCAAAGGCAACAGCCAAGAGCGCTTCGGGGACTTTTCCTTCTTTTTCTGATTTGTCTACGCGTCCGCCTTTCTTTAATGTCCTTGAGACCCAGGGCCAAAAGAGGCCCAAGGAAACCGTCTATCCTTTTTTTCACGGAGGGTACGGCGAGAAAAGGACAGGCGCCGGCCAGCCGGTTCCGGGTCTATCAATACCTCCCGTACCTTCAAAAGGCGGGCATCGCCTACAAAGTCTGCACCTCGAAACCTGGAAAATACTTTCATGTCACCGCGCGCTTTTCACGTTTGGCAAAAGAACATGGGCGGATTGCCCAAATGCTTTATCTTCTGGGGAATTTCTGGATGGTGTATAACCGTTTTTTCGAGGCCTTTTTCGGCGGGCTCAGGTACGATGCCTGTTTTCTCCAGCGCGAACTGATTCCCAATCCTAATCTTCTGGTGGAGATGTTCGTTCTGAGCTGCTTTAATAAAGTTATATTTGATTTTGATGACTCTATTTTTCTACGTCCAAGCTGGGCAAAAACGGGAAACGGGCTGTTGGCCGACAAGGGGATGGAAGAGAAAATTCAATACTTGGTTTCCCGGGCCAGCCAGGTCGTTGTAGCCAATGAATTCTTAAAATCGAAAGTGGAAGCCATAAACCCTCAGATTGCGGTATTGCCAACGCCGGTGGATACCCATTATTATCTCCCCGTCGACCGAACCCGCAGACCTGATCGCGCAGTGATTATCGGCTGGGTGGGAACTTCGGGAAACCTTTTTTATTTGAAGGAGATCATGGGGGCTTTTGAAAGATTATGGGGAGAGCGAAAGGATTTCCGCCTGCGAATTGTCTGCAATTTACCCGATCAGGATTTCGGCATCAAAATGGATTCTGCTTTCATCGAATTCCGTGAATGGAAGCTCGCCCAGGAAATCAAGAACTTCGATGAAATGGATATTGGCATCATGCCCCTGCAGGAGGATGAGTGGACTAGGGGGAAGGCAGGATTCAAGATCCTGCAGTATATGGCCTCGGGCATTCCGGTGGTGGCTTCTCCGGTAGGAATGAATTTAACCATTGTCAAGACCGGAGAGAATGGATTTCTGGCCCAGAACGAAGAGGAATGGATTCACGCTTTGAATCGGCTGATCGATGATCGAGCTCTGCGGAGCAAGATGGGGGCCGCGGGCCGGGCCCATGTGGAAAAAAATTATTCCCTGGAGGTTATGGCCGGGGCTTTCATCCGAATTCTCAGTGGCCAATTAAACGGAAGATGATTAGGAAAGTCTGCATGGTAGTTCCGATGTTCGACCGGGTCGGAGGGTACGAGAAGCAAGCTCTCAACCTGAGCCGAAATCTGCTCCAGCACGGGATTTCGCCATTCATCGCGACCGAGAATTTTCGGGGCCTTCCCAGCCGTGAGCTCCGCGAGGGGGTAGAAATTAACCGAATCAATCCATTCGTGAACCCGTGTGATCCAAACCTTTCCTTTACCCGCTACGATCCGCAGATCTTTTTCGGCAATCGATTGTCGGATCTGGAGGTGATCCACTGCCATGCCTGGAGCCCTTTTTCCGGGAGGATCATCCGTCTGGCACGCAAATTCAAGATTCCCACCTTGATCAAGGTGGCCACGGAAAAAGACGTGCAGACTTTCCGAGACCCCCGGAGTCATGTAATCCGGGAAAACCTCTCCTTTCCGGATGAGGCGGCAAAGGAACATTGGATCGGGACGATCCAGAAAGCTTTTAGGGAGATCCTCCTGGCAGATTATTTTATCAGTTTGAACAATCATATCTCCCGAGAATTGGTCCAAGTGGGAGTTAGTCCGGAAAGAATCCTGCCCGTCTCCAACGGCGTGGATTGCGACACGTTCGCACCTTTGGCCGATCCTGCCAAGCGCGAAGCCATGCGCGCCCGGTTTGGCCTGGTAAACCGCCACACCATCCTCTTTGTCGGACGCCTGGTGGAACGGAAGCGTGTCGATGACCTTTTAAGGGCCTTCGTTCTGGTTGCCGGGGAGTTTTCCGAATATAATCTGGCCATCGTGGGGGATGGGGAAGATAAGGCCAGGCTGGAAGACCTGGCTAATTCCCTCGCCCTAACCGGGCGTGTCCAATTTTTAGGAGAACGGGAGGATGTGGCGGAAATCATGAAGGTCTGCGACCTCTTCGTTTTCCCCTCCCGGCTGGAGGGAAATCCGAATGCCCTTTTGGAAGCCATGGCCGCGGGGATGCCGGTCATCACCACTTACATCTCCGGGCATGTTGAATTTGTCACTCATCGAGAGACCGCCTTTTTGACCCCCACGAAGAATATACCCCTGCTGGCCCAGGCGATGGAGACTCTTTTGAAAAACACGGACCTGGCCTTGGGGATCGCCCGCCAGGGGCGGCAAATGGTCATGGAACGAATGTCCTTCCAGGTCATGAGCAAAAGGTACGCGGAACTCTACCGCAGCCTCGGGGAACGCCAAAGGATTCGGGATTTTCAAAATTACCGTCCCTTTATGGGCCGGTCTCCCTCGGCGTTGCGGAATATATCGCTCCTGGACCCAGATCAATTTTTCAAGGGGCACTTTCCTGAATTTGCGAGAGAGCAGTCGACCCTCCCTCCAACGGAACTATTTTTTCCTTCCTGCACTCTCTGCGGCGGAGAGGAATCGGAAATCCTGGATGATACCAACGGTCGCTTGGCCAAGGGACTGAAAATCGTTTGCTGCCGGAGGTGCGGCCATGTTTTTTTAAACCCTCGTATCAGGGATACAGAGTCGATCCACTCTACAACCCTGGATTACCTGAAAAATTGCTATCTCCGCGAATATACTCGCCTGGGATGTTTGGCCCGGGAGAAGGTCTTTCTGGCCGCGGCCAATTATAGATATTACCTTCCATTTCTGGAAGAGATCAGCTCCTTCCGCCGGCAGAACCGCCTTCTCGACTATGGATGCGCGTTGGGCCTTTTCCTGATGGCCGCTAGGCAGGATGGGTGGGAATGTTTCGGCCTGGAGATGTCTCCTTTGTTGGCGCTTTACGGGGAATCGAATTTTCCCATAAAGATCCGCTCGGGCCTCCTAGAAGAGAGCGATTATCCTTCCGGAAGTTTTGACGCGGTGACCATGATCGAAGTCCTGGAGCATCTTTTCGATCCGGCCGCAGCCTTGCGAAAAGCACATGGACTTCTTCGCGATGGCGGGGCTCTATGGCTCACCACCCCCAATCATAATTCCCTGGAGCGATTCCTGGCGGGAAAGGATTGGGATAGCTATGTCTCCGACCACCAGCATTATTTTACTCCGGAGACCTTGGAAGGTTTGCTCCAGAAGAACTGTTTCCGCGTGTTCAAACTGCACACTTCCACCGTAGACCTTCATGAATTCAATCGTCGGTTCGGATACGAAAGGGTGAAAGAGGCGGTGGAAAAATACGGAGTGACAACCGCCAATCTCAATCTTCGTTTTGGGGCGAATCTTTTCTGCCTAGCCCAGAAATCGAATAAAGCTTAGGAAAACTCTATGTCGGCAATCCGAAAGGCCCGCAGACTCATTAGAATCCTGATGCTCGTTTGGAGAGAAATCGGCTTGCGGCAAAGTCTAGCCCAATTCGTGGGGATCGTGCGTCTTTCTCTCTTGCGGGCGGAAATGAAACTTTCGTCTCCGCCGGACCCTTCCTCCCCTCCAGAACCCTTACCTACCAAACCAAAAGGTTCAAGGCCACTTTGCGGCTCCCTGAAGGTGCTCATCCTCAACGGGTTTCCCGACGATTGGGCCTTGTATCGTTACCGCGTGAAGCAGAAGATCGAGCAGTTGCGGGCGGTGGGCGTCGAAGTGAATGTGATTCATTTTGATTCCCCGGATCTCGTGCCGACGGCCATGCAGCACAGCCATGCCATTCTCTACCGACTTCCCATTACCGAACGTCTGATGGCCCTGGCTTCGGAATCGAAAAAGGAGGGACTGCCGCTCATTTTTGATATTGACGACCTAATTTTCGATCTCCAGATTTGCCAGCAGATAGACGGGGTCCAGATCCTGAACGATCTGGATAAAGAGGAATACCTACGGAACATGGCGCGGATCGGGGAAGCGATGAAGTTATGCGAATACGGGCTGGTTCCCACCCTGCCGCTGAAAGAGCGACTGGAAGGGATGGGCTTGAAGACTTACGTTCACCGGAACGGTGTCGAAGCTGAGATGGTAGGGATATCGGAGAGGGCCGTACAGGGGAAAATTGAGAAAGACGGGGTGATCGTCTCCTATCTGAGCGGGAGCAACACTCATAACCGGGACTTTCAGATCTGCTCTTCAGCGCTGGCAGAAATTNNAATACAATTTCGTCAGGCTTTATATCTTCGGGTGGCTCACGACGGACGATCTCCTAAAGCCTTACGAAAGCAGGATTGTGCGTGTCCCCTTTATGCCCTGGAAGGAATTGGCAGTTTTTGCCAAGGATGCGGACATCAATCTCTCGCCCCTGGAAAACAACGAGTTCTGTAACAGCAAGAGCGAGCTGAAATATCTGGAAGCGGGGATCCTGGAAGTGCCCACCATCGCCAGCCCCCGTCAGGCTTTT
>PMCE01000068.1:26004-31683 GCA_003154025.1 Syntrophaceae bacterium | reverse complement strand
TAGCTGGAAATTGGAGAGATAAGGTAGTGTCTTTCCGGTGGCGAAGTTCATTCAAAGAAAGGATTTCATTTCCTTCCCGGCGGACCAGGAGGATTTCTGAGGTCTGGCTTGCTGTTGGCCAGGGATGAATGAGAGGGAGCAAGAACTTTTGGGGATCAATTTGCAGCAATAGAACCCCGACGACCAAAGATTCACTGCCCTGGGGAAGGAGAATTGGGGTTAAGAGGTCCAGGTGGATATTATGAGTCCCATCGCCCCGGTGGATGTCAGATAGGACAATCCTCTTTGTTCGTATAGCCTCCACGGCAAGGGTTTGAGCGATCGGTCCCGGCGATTCACCTTCAGCGGAAACGGATAAACGCAGAACTCGACGGCTGTCGAGAAGAAAGGCGCTCTTATAGTCATACTGCGCAGGGAAAGAGGCCATCCATTTTAAAATCTCCTGTTTGAGCCCGGAAGCAGACTCGTTCTGGAGCCATCGTTGAACGCGAGGAGCGATGAAAGGGTTATCCTGGATGACCGTTGCGTCTCCTGTACGTTCTTTACGCCAAATGGCAATTTGTTGGCTTTTTAAGTCGGCAATGGCTGAAAGCTCATCCTGTTTGGCTTTTGCAATGATTTTCTTCTGGTGTTCATAGTATAGGTATCCTACGATCCCGATCCCAACGGCTAAAAGAAAGAAGATTAGAATAAGATGCCAAGGGATTTTTTGACGTTCAAACTGAAAAGCCATCGTTTCTCACCGCCGCCTGAATAACCCGGGTTAGCTGGTTCATGTCCCCTGGTTTGGTGATGAAGGAATTGCCCCCGCCCCACAGGAACCGTGGCACATGTGCATTCCGCCATATGGCGGCCTTTATGTAAAACACTACCAAGAAGCAGTTAAATGATTTTCAGGCCTCGGCTTGGGTCTATTCTCGTTATCATAGTCTTCAACAGGCCGAACGAAGGTTTCAAGAGAACTGGCAAGGAACTTGAGGCGTAACTATCTTCCGTTTAGTGAAGCGGCCGCTTGAGGTCAGGTAGAGGTCAACTTGGAATTAGAGGCGGCTCCGTTGAGTGGGAAATAAAAAGCCTCCAAGGATGCACTTCCTTGGAGGCTTCATCACAGCATTCCCTTATAAACCCACCTTCTCATCCTGCGCTCCAGATGGCTAAGGGTTAGGTTAGGATGTTTTTTGAACCAGGGAAAGTCTATGCCTGTAAGATAGCAGGGCTGCAAATTCTGTCAAGGGGAATTTTGGCTCCTTTTTTTCGTCAAAATTTTGAATAACCATAGTAATACCGGCCCGACCTTTGACTTTGGAGTATGTATGCCCAAAATGGCGTAACAAAAAAGGCCGGTATCTGCCGGCCTTTCCATTTGTGGCTCTCCGAGTAGGACTCGAACCTACAATCCCGCCGGAGGCGGGATTAACAGCCACCCTAAACGCCATAAAAAAACCCTGCCGTAATCCGGCAGGGCGTTGATTTCGTGGCTCCCCGAGTAGGACTCGAACCTACAACCTAGTGGTTAACAGCCACCCGCTCTGCCGGTTGAGCTATCGGGGAGCAAATTTTCTCTCCTCTGCCAGGCTCCCCTTCCCCTCAACCTGCAACCTAGTGCTGAATCCCGCCTGGCGGGACTCTGCCGGTTGAGCTATCGGGAAGCGGAAACATTTGGGTAAAGGTAAGGAATTTCTAACACGGTTTGGGCATATTGTCAATTCACAATTTCTCCACGATTTGGCCACGAAACTCCGGCATTAAATAAACCTTTTCCCCGCACTTTCTCAGTTTTACCCCTTCAGGGTCCAGCAGGGGATTGACTCCATCTTCGCCCGGGAGGATTCTCATGCAACCTTTTTCTTGCCGACCTTCAATTCATCCAAGAGAGCGATTAACTTCGCTTTATCGATCGGCTTGACCAGGTAGCCGTCGCACAGTGCATCATAAGCGGAGGTGACATTCTTTATGTCGCCCAGGGCGGTGGTCATGATGATTTTGGCGCCCCGAGTCGAAACGATGGCCCTGTTTTCTTCCAGGGCACGCATTTCTTTGAGAGCCTCATGGCCGTTCTTCTCCGGCATCATGATATCCAGGCAAACGAGGTCATAAGGCTGACCGGACTCCAGGGCCCCCCGAAAGGCGGAAACCGCTTCCCTTCCGTTGACGGCAATGTGGCCTTCGCCGTATGGCGCCAGCAGCTTCTGCAGCAGCAGGCGGCTGGTGAAATCATCTTCCACGATCAAAACTTTCATTTTTGTGGCTTTCATTTTTTACCCACCTTCTCTTTCCCAATTTTCCTGCGGCACCCATGCCTTATGAATGGATTCCTTCAGATTCTCAAACTGTCCTTCCAACTGCGGCATCCGGGTTCCGAGCGTTTTCAGGTCCCCCACTTTCCCCGCCAGTTCCATGGAATGGGCGATCTGTTGGAAGGCTATGCCTCCCATGTTCAATGCGGCCCCTTTGATTCGATGCGCCTGCTTCCCGGCCAGGATGCTGTCGCCTGCCGCGATGGCGGCCTTCAACTGATCGATCTGTACGGGCATATCGGCCAAAAAGGCATCCACCAGGGTCCTGGCCAGTTCCACGTCCCCCATGATCCGGTTCATAAAGCCATTCCGGTCGAAGATCATATCCTCCACAAGCACAGGCTCCGGCGGGCCTCCAGCCTGTTTCGGGGGAGCCTCGCCGGATTGGACGGGTGGAGGGGTCTCCAAGAAAGCTCCAACGGCGCCCCGCTCATCCGCAGCCCTTCCCAACCAGCGGTCCAGGGTCCCGGCGAGTTCTTCGGGCCGGATGGGTTTGGCGAGGTAATCGCTCATCCCCGCTTCCAGGCAGAGTTCCCGGTCGCCCTTCATGGCGTGAGCCGTCAGGGCGATGATGGGAACGCCCGGATTGGGCACCCCCGATTTGCCGCTCCGGATGCAACGGGCCGCCTCGAAGCCGTCCATCTCCGGCATCTGGCAGTCCATCAGCACCAGGTCATAGGGGATGCCCCGAAGCGTCTCGATGGCCTCTCGACCATTGGCGACCGCCTTGGCATGGTAGCCCAGTTTCTCGAGTATTTTAAGGGCCACCGTCTGGTTGATCGGATTGTCTTCCGCCAACAAGATCCGTACGCGCCGTTTGAGCGACTCGGTGACCGTGTGGCGGGTGACGAGAGGCCGGGTGGCCTTCTCCTCCGGATTTTCTTTCCGGCCCATGACCAGCCCCAGGCTTTCCCGCAGCTGCGATTGACGCACCGGCTTGGTAAGATACCCGGAGAAACCAATCTCTTCCAGTCGCGCCGCATCGCCCCGTTGCCCCAAAGAGGTCATCATGACCAGACGTATCTCCCGAATCTGACGATTCTCCTTGATCTTGCGGCCGAGTTCCCCTCCCTCCAAGTCCGGCAGAGGGTTGGCGATCAGTCCGACTTGGAACGGATCTCCGCCGTGGGCGGCTTGGAGGAGCATGGCCAACGCCGATTTTCCGTCGGTCGCTTCGCCCGCGCCGCATCCCCAAGATTTGAGCAGCGTGGTGACCTGAAGGCGGCTCGCTTCGTGGTGCTCCACGACCAGCACCTTGAGGCCCCTCAAGTCGGCGACGGGTCGATGTTCCGGGACTCCAACGGCGGGTGATTTTTCAAACGCGGCCGTGAACCAGAAAGTGGAGCCTCTCCCTTCTTCGCTCTCTACGCCTATTTGTCCACCCATCAAATCGACCAGCTGTTTGGAAATGGCCAGTCCCAACCCGGTGCCCCCGTATTTGCGCGTGATGGAGCCGTCCACCTGGGTGAAGGGAGAAAAAAGCATCGCCTGCTTTTCCCTGGGGATGCCGATGCCCGTGTCCCGCACCTCGAAACGGAGGGTCGCCCGATCGGGGGTTTCCTCCACCGGGGAGACCCGCAAGGTCACCTCTCCCCGATGGGTAAACTTAGCCGCGTTCCCGCCCAGGTTGAGCATGATCTGCCGCAGCCGTCCCGGGTCGCCCCGCAGCCAGGAGGGGGTGTCGGGGGCAATCAGGCAGGCCATCTCGAGGCCCTTATCCTGGGCCTTGACGGCCAACATCTCGGTGGCGTCTTCCAGGGTGGTCCGCAGGTCGAAATCCATGATTTCCAGCTGCATCTTGCCGGCCTCGATCTTGGAGAAGTCCAGGATGTCGTTGATGATCGATAGGAGCGACTCGCCGCTGGAGCGCACCAACTCGGCAAACTGCCGCTGTTCGGGGGTGAGCTCGGTGTCCAGGAGCAGGCCGGTCATCCCGATGACCCCGTTCATCGGCGTCCGGATTTCGTGGCTCATGTTGGCCAGGAACTCGCTCTTGGCCATGCTGGCCAGCTCGGCCTGCATGGCCATGTCGTTGGCCCGCGCGATGGCTTCCTCCAATCGTTCGTTGATCCTCTGGAGTTCCTCTTCAGTTTGCTTGCGCAGGCTAATGTCCTGGATAGTACAGCGGATTCCGGTGATTCTTCCCTGTTCATCCTTGATGAGTCGATCCTCGATGAGAACGGGAAAGGTGGTGCCGTCTTTTCGACGATAGATCCGCTCCAGAGAGCGAGCGGGAGGTCGGAGGCCGGTCAATTTTTCCAAAATTTGTTGCCGGACAGCGCTTTTCCCAATATTAAATTCCCACATATATTGGCCGATCATCTCTTCCCGGCTGTAGCCCAACATCTCCAAATCCGTGCGATTCACATTGGTGATGCGGCCTTCCGTATCGTACTCGTGGTAGCCCACGGGAGCGCTGTCGTACAGGTCCCGGAACCTCTCCTCGTTCTTTCTGAGCTCCTCCTCCGCCCGCTTTCGCTCTCGGAACAGCTGCGCATTGGCGATGGCTCCGGCGATTTGCGTGGCCACCCTTTCGGTCATGGCCAGATCCCTCGGCGTATAGGCATCCGGCTTGCTGGAGAAAATACTTAAGGTCCCGATGACCTGATTTTCCAACATCAGGGGAACGATGATCATCGCCCTCTTGCCTGCTTCCCAGGCCGGCCTGATTCCGGAAATTTTTTTGACCGTTTCTTCCAGGTCCTCCTTTTGAACCAGAAGGCTGGAGCGGGTCTCACAGATTTTCTCCATGGCCGACCCCGCCAAGGGGAAGACCTTTCCTGCTTCGCGGCCGGGCACGGCTGTCCCGGAGACGTGGGCAATGGTCGCGGATTTTTCCCCGGGGTCCATCATGGCCACGGTTATGTTGTCAAAGTCCAGCAGTTTTCGGACTTCTCCGGCAAACCCTTCATACACCTCTTCCAGGTTTAAGGTTGAGCTGGCGATCCGCCCGATCTCCGCCATGATGGCATTCTCTTGGGCCAGGCGTCGGGCCTCCTCTTCACTCCCCCGCAGGGCCTCCTCCGTCCGCTTTCGCCCGGTGATATCGTGATAAACTCCCAGCAGGTGCCGCTCCCCCTTGTATTTGAAAGGCAAGCCCATGGACTCCACGTAGATCATCTGGCCGTCCAGACCCATCAGCCGGTGATCTCTCATGGGGACAGCCCCGGTCCGTTCGAGACTCGTCTTAATCCTTTGGGCCGATTCGGCCCGGTCGTCGGGATGGACCAGATTCAAGTATTCTTTTCCCAACAACTCTTCGGGCTTGTTGGCATGGAGGAGGTTGAAGGCGGCAGGGTTGGCATAAACGATCTTGCCTTCGGACTGCCATAACAACATGGCCTCGGAGGAGGCTTCCACCAGCATTCGGTAGCGTTCCTCG
>PMCE01000068.1:2375-25927 GCA_003154025.1 Syntrophaceae bacterium | reverse complement strand
GCCAGGTCTTCCGGCGAGGTGTCGAATACGGATTTGCCGGTAATCTCTTTCTTCGTCAGGCCCTTGAACGACTCGAACTCCTTGTTGCAGCCGGTAAAAAATCCGTTTCGGTCCTTGAAAAACAACGGGAGGGGGATGGCATCAATCAGCTGCTCCAGGAAGTTCAGCTGCTGCTGGAGGGCGTTCTCCGTCTGTCTGAGTCCGGTGATGTCCCGGGAGACTCCGACGAGCCCGGTCACCCCGCCGCTGACCGACCGCAGGGGAGCCTTCATCGTATCCGAGAGGATCCGTCGTCCATCCGGGTATTCGGTCCAGGTTTCGAAGCGTAAGGACTTTCCCCCTTCCATCGCGCTACGGTCTGTTTCCCGAAAGAGATCGGCATGTTCCTTGGAAAAGAGGTCATAATCGGTCCGTCCCACGATCTCTTCCCGGGGTCGGCCTACAAAGCGGGCGAATTCCGGGTTGCACCCGAGATAGACCCCCTCCAGGTCTTTGAAGAACACCCGGTCAGGGATGGAATCCAGGAGGCCGGCCAGCAGCGCTGTCTCCTGGGAAAGGGCTTCCTCCGCCTGCTTCCGCTCGGTGATGTCTCGCACGATGCCGATCACGCCGATGATCTCCCCGTTGGCATCATGGTGCGGGCTGTATATGGCGGAAACCCAGCCCGATCTCCGGGTCTGGGGCACATGATAGAAGGTATCGGGGCTTTGGACCGTTTCTCCGGCGAGCGCCCGCTCCAGGAGCGCCCCCACTTTGTGCTCTCGCAGATGGGGAAAGAGGTCTAAGGCATTCTTGCCCAAGGCCTCGGAAGCAGAGACGCCGGTCAGGGTTTCCATGAACGGGTTCCACACCCGGTATCTGAACTCCCGGTCATAGACGACGACGCCGTCTCGCGCTCCGGAAATGACCTCGCGGGTAAACTGCTCGCTCTCCCGCAGCTCGGCGGCGCGAGACTGAGCCAGCTTCTCCAAAGTTGCCCGGCGTTTGATCAAGAAGCCGACGAGGGAGGCCAACGCCGCCACCATCAGCAGAACGGAGATGCCGTAGAAGAAGATGGAATCAAAGTGCACGGCCATACCTTCCGCTTGCCTGACTTTTTAATCGAGTCCCTTCCCCCCCCGGAATAAGACCCGGGCGCGTGTCCGGGGACGGGCCTGACCGCCTTGAATTCCGAGGCGGGTTGCATCTTTTCCGCGGTCATGGGGCCCTCTCCTCCCACCCGCGAGCATTTCTCATTTTCTCAGGGGGCTTCATGCCGCAGAACATCCCGAACCGCCGCCATCAACTCCTGCGGGTCAAAAGGCTTCGAAAATGTCTTTTGAGCACCCATCGCTTTGGCGGTATTCAGGTAGTCATGGGGGCCTATTCTTCCCCCCCCCGAAATGGCGATGATCCTCACGGCGGGAAAATGACGCCGGAATTCCATAATGGTCTCCAACCCTTCTTTTCCCGGCATGACGATGTCGGTTATGATCAGGTCCGCCGGGTCCTCCCGATGAAGCTTCAGCCCTGCACTTCCGTCCGGCGCGACTCTAACTTCATATTCGGCCCTTTCCAAGAACTGCTTCAGCACGTCCCGGATCTGGGCGTCATCATCTATTACCAGGATTCGAGCCATTTTCACCCTTTCCCTTATCATGGTCACCGTCCAACACCCGGCGGACTGCCTGGGCAAGTTCCTTCATGACCAGGGGTTTCAGGGGAATTCCCAAGTGCCGATGTTTTCGGCCCTTTCCTTGCTGACGGATTCACTGAACCCGGTACACAGGATAATCGGGATGCCGGGCTTGATTCCCGTAATTCGCCGGCCAGGTTATCTCCCGTCCTATTGGCCAGGTTCTTATTCGTAATCTCCAGGTCAAATGGGCCTGTTCTGGTCCGGAACTGATCCCAAGCTTCGATGCCCCTCGCCCATGAAAAGCGGGCCCGGGCAACCGGAAGTCTATCGTCCAAGGCCTGAAAACCCGTTCCTTCATCCTGCGCCCCGTAATTGATAAAACACCGCCCGCAGGTAGCGTTTGGGCTCAAACTCGGGGCAGAGTCCGCTGATCGATTCCGTGCCCCCGATGATCAGGTACCCGTCCCGTGCAAGGCATTTCCCGATATTCTTGAAAAGGCGGATCTTGTCCGGCTCGGTGAAATAGATCGCCACGTTGCGGCAGAAGACGATGTCGAAAGGAGCCGGAAAAGTGAACGGCTCCAGGAGATTCATCTTCCTGAAGGTAGCCAGGCCCCGGATGTCATCCCGGATTTTCCACCGGTCTCCCTCCGGTACGAAGTACTTGGAGACCTTGTCGGGGACCATCCCCCGGTCCAATTCCTGCCGGCTGAAGTGTCCGTAGCTGGCCTGGGCAACGGCCCGGTCGGAGATGTCGGTGCCCAGAAGACGGACATCGTAGCCCCGCAGGTCGCCCAGGAGTTCCTTGAACACCATCCCCGTGCTGTACAATTCCTGCCCGGTCGAACAGGCCGCGCTCCAGATCCGAATGGGCAGAGGCCGCACCCCGATCTTGCCGCGTCGGTCGATGAGGTCGGGGATCAGCTTGTGCTGAAGCAGCTCGAAGGGAGACGTATCCCGGAAGAAGGAAGTCTCGTTGGTCGTGATGGCGTCGATGATCTTCCGGCGTAATCCGTTCGAGAGATCGGCCTTGGCCTTGTAATACAGTTCCGAAAAACCGTGCACGCCGGTCTCCCGGAGCAATCCTCCCAGACGGGTTTCCAGAAGATATCCCTTGGATTCGTCCAAAAAGACGCCGCAGATCTCGTGGACATAGCGCGACCATACGGACAACTCGTCGCGGGTGATGGCGGTCACGCTCATGCTTTCAACCCCCGGGCAGCCGCCGTGATTCGGGCGGCGATGGCTTCCAGGGGAAGGACGGCGTCGGTGACTCCCGCGTCCACCGCTGCCTTCGGCATTCCATACACCACGCAGGTGGCTTCGTCCTGGGCGATCACGTAGCAGCCCTGCCGTTTGAGAAGCCGCAACCCGAGCACCCCGTCGCTGCCCATGCCGGTCAGGATGACCGCTATGGCCCGGCCCGGGAAGTTGCTGGCCACCGACCGGAAGAGATAATCCACCGCCGGCCGGCAGTTGTTCTCCGGGGGGTCGTCGGTGACCTGGACCATCTTGCGCCCCTCCGCCCCGGACACCAGTCGCATGTGCCTGCCCCCGGGGGCGATGTAGGCGATATTCGCTTCGATCATTTCCCCATGGGATGCCTCCCGCACTTTGATGGAACACCGGGGTGACAGGCTCTCGGCCAGGGACTGGGTGAAGACCGGGGGCATATGCTGTACGATCAACAGCGGCACGCCTATATTCCCCGGGATCTCCGGCATGATCCGGGCCAGGGCATTGGGCCCGCCGGTGGAGACGCCGATGAGTACCATTTCCGGCTTAGTCCCCCCTGCCAGGCGGCTCATGCGTCCGGAAATGTCCCCCAGGCTCCCGCTTGTCGATTCCCGGGCGACCGGAGATTTATCCGCCGGGGTGGCGGAAGCCGGCCCGGCCGCTTTGCTTCGCAGGATCTTCCGGATCTCCAGCCGGTGGGCGAGGGCCCGGATCCGCGGCGCAAGTTCCTTGCGGATAGCCTCCTTGCTCTCTTGTGAACCGACCGTATCGGGCTTGGTGACGAAGTCGAAGGCCCCTTTCTCCATGGCGCGCATGGTCAGCCGCCCGCCCTGCCGGGTCAGCGCACTGACCACAATCACGGCCACGGCTTCCCGGCTTTCCTTCAAGGCCTCCAGCACGCCCATGCCGTCCAACTCCGGCATTTCCATGTCCAGGGTCAGAAGGTCGGGGCGGAGCTCCCGGATGCGCTGGACGGCGAGCTTACCGTTGGATACGGTCCCCACCACCTCCACCTCGGGAAGCGACCCCAGCGCCTCGGCGATCACCCGCCGGAACAGAATCGAATCATCAGCGACTAAGACTTTTAGGCTCATGGGTGGTTCGTTCACTCGAAGAAGTTTGGGTTGTCCGTCCATCCAGCTGTAATACCGACCCATGATCGAGCAGGGCCACCAGGCGTTCTCCGCTCCGGCAGATTCCCGTCAGGTTACGGCTCTGAATGCCGTGCACATTGGGGGGAGGGGGCATGATGTCGGCAGGATTCACGGAAATCGTATCGGCGATGCTGTCCACCAGCAGCCCGATCGGCTCGCCTTGCCAATCCGCGATGAGGATCCGGGTGCCGGCGCCGGGATCTATATTTCCCAAGTCCAGCCGCACCCGCAGGTCAATGATCGTCACGATCTTCCCGCGCAGGTTCCGGATCCCAACGACATAGGGGGGAGCATGGCGGACTGGAGTAATGTCGCCCATCCGGACAACTTCCTGGACCTGGGCGGCCCCGATCCCGAAAGCGGCGTTTCCCAACAGGAACGTCGCTACCAGACGGCTGTCGTCGGCGGATTCTCCGGCGTTGGGAGAGGAGAGGGATGAGTTGTGGGTGATAATTGGTGAATTCATTTGGTACCTCCGATTTCCTGAAGGGTCGGCCGGTCNNGACCGGCTGACCGGCTAACCCTTTTTAAGATATCTAATCAACCCATCGATCATCTTGCGGATTCTTTCGCAGTGCGCATAGGCCTTTTCAAATTCTTGAATATCAACATAGGATTGATCTAGGGCCACATAGAGACAATTCTGCACTTCAGAGCATGACCTTCGGGAATACGAAAGGAACCTGATAAACTCATTGTCGGACCCGGCATCAAATCCC
This sequence comes from Syntrophaceae bacterium, assembly GCA_003154025.1. The sequence goes on along the minus strand of PMCE01000068.1, from coordinate 21,200 downwards.
TCGCAGATGTTGTTCATGATCGAAATCAACGCACCGGTTATTTGTCCTGACAGACGAAAATCTTTCGAAAACCGGGAGCTCCTTGTGTATCCGTAGATTATCTTGCTCAATTCTCTTGCTTCTTTCCAACACTCCAGGTCCTCGAACCGTTTGATTCTCATGTTTCAGTCCTCCCGTCTGCCAGTCCCCCAGTCTGCCAGTCGGACCGGCGGACCGGCGGACTGGCTGACCGGTGGACCGGCGGACCCTTTAAACCTTGAACTGTCCCACCACAGTCTTAAGCTTTTCCGCCAAGTTTGACAGTTCCATGGCGCTGGCCTGGACCTGCTCGCCACCCTGACGGATTTCACCCACCGCCGCATTGACCCCGGCCACGTCCTGAGCCATCGATTTCGACACCGTGGCCGTCTGGGACACCCGCTCGTTGGCCTCCTTGACCCCGGCAGAGGCCTGGGCGATGTTCCCCGCTACATCCTTGGTCACCGTGGCCTGCTCCTCGATGGCCGCCGCGATGCTCGCCACGATGTTCCCCACCTCCTTGATTACCCCGGCAATCTTCTCAATATCCGCAATGGCCCCACCGGTGGAGGTCTGCACCCCGGCGATCTTCGCCTTGATGTCCTCCGTAGCCGCCGCCGTCTGCCGGGCCAATTCTTTAATCTCGTTGGCCACCACGGCAAAGCCCTTGCCCGCCGCCCCCGCCCGCGCCGCCTCGATGGTGGCNNTTGAGCGCCAGCAGGTTGGTCTGCGAGGAGATGTCGGTGATCGTTTCGGTCACCTTGCCGATCTCCTGCGCCGCCTGCCCCAGCTGCTGCATCATGGCCGAGATGGCCTGCGCCTGCGCCGTGGCCTGCTCACTGATGGCCCGCGCCTTCTCCGAGTTGGAAGCAATCTCCCCCACCGTGGCGCTCATCTCTTCCGTGGCGCTGGCCACCGACCCCAGGTTGGTGGAAGCCTCTTCCATGCTCGCCGCCACGGAGTTGGTGTTGGCGCTGGCCTCCTCGGCCGCCGCCGCCACTGTGGAGGTCTTCTCGGACATCGACTTCACGCCCCCTGCTGTTTGACCGGAGACCGCCGAAAGCTCCGTAGAGGCCGAAGCCAGGGTCTGCACACCCCCGGAAATTTCTCCCAGCAGCCGGCGAAGGCTCTCTATCATGGCCTGCATGGCCCGGGCCATTTCGCCCATCTCGTCTTTCCTGGCACGGAGGGCTTCGGAAACCTCATGGGTAACATCTCCCTGACTGACCCGGGTGAGCACCTCAACGCTTTGGGCAACGGGGGCGCTCACGCTGCGGGTGATCACAATATTGAAAACCACGGCCACCACCAGGGCCACCAGTCCCGTGACCGTGATCAGCCAGCGCACCCTTGCGGACACAGCCTCCGCCTCCGCTTTCGACCCGGCCAATCGCTTTTCCCGCCAGGAGATGAACTCTCCAACCGCATGGGTCACCTTTTTCATATGTTCAATTCCATCCCGGGCGTAAAGCGCCAGGGCTTCAGCCTCGTGCCCCTTGAAGGAAAGTTCGACGACCCGGTTGTTCACATCCGCGGAGCCCGAGATCGCCCCCTCAATCTTCCCCAACATCTGCTTTCCCTCTTCGGTTTTGGCGGCGCTCTTCAACTCCTCAAGGTTTTTCTTGTAGGATTCACGGATCTTCCCCACTTCGGCTTTGTCCGCTTGCTTCCTCGCCATATCCTTGTTCGCGGCGATGTCCCAGATATTTATGTAAATCCCCTCGACCTCCGCAAGGATGTCCTGGGCAAGGCGCATCTTGTGGGATTCTTCCAGGGCATTATCCATCGCCAGGTTCTCCGATTTGCTGCCCCACCACGCCGTTACCGAAATCCCGAGGGTGAACGCCGTCAGGATACCGAAGCCCAACGCCAAGCGCTTCCCCAGCCTCATGTTTGTCAAATTCATCATGTCCGTTCTCCTTTTAGTTTAGTCGATAGGCTTTGAAAATCTTCAGCCGGCTCCAAGCACGGTCCACTTCGATTCCTTTCCCAGGCTTTTCCATTACACCGCCAGGGAGTGCCGCAGGCTCTCGATCAATCTGTCGCGGTCGAGCTTGACTTGGTAATCGTCGATACCGGCCGCTTTGCCTTTGGCGATATCCTCCTCGCCCGCCAGAGAGGTGAGGGCGATCACCGGCAGCTTGGCGGTCCGGCCATCGGCCCGGATCCTCTGGGCCAATCCCAGCCCCGTCAAGCGGGGCATCTCGATGTCGGTTACCACCGCCCGGACTTCCTCCACATGCTGGAGGAGGAGTTCCCATGCGGCCTCACCGTCCGGCGCTTCGTGCACCGTATATCCCTCTTCTTCTAGGTATCTTTTCACCTGGGCGCGGAAAAATCCGGAATCCTCCGCCAGAAGAATGGATAGGCTGCTTTTCCCGCTTCCCTTCGGGCGCTCTTCAGCTTTCTCCGCCCCCCATTCGGGATAGACGGCTTCCACCAACTCGAACACATCGCTGATCAAGGTGGTCCGGTCGCGAATGACAGCCGAACCCGCAATGCCTTTCTGCCGATGGGTGACCTGGTCGATGGCGGCCTTGATTTCGATCACGTCCACGGGCATGGCCCCCAGCAGGCCCACTTCCCGGCCGCGGACGCTGGAGACGATCACCGCCAGGTCTTTGGTTTCGCCGATGGGTTTAACCCGGGCGGTATCGGAAAGGGTCACCAGAGGCAGCGAGGCGCCCCGATACTGCATGGTCCGGCGGCCGCCGGCCATATCTACTTGAGCCGGGGTCACCCGTTCGACACGCAGCACGGTATCCAGCGGGGTGGCACACAGTTCATCGGCGGCGTTGTGGAAAAGGAGCAGCGAATGAATGTCTTCGAATTTCTCACTCTCCGCTTCCTGCGCCCGTTCCAGGGCCCGGGCAGAGGCGGAAACCGAAGCCAGATCCGCCTTGGTCGCCAGTCCGCCCACGTCCAGGATGAGGGCCACGGTCCCGTCGCCCAGGATGGTGGCCCCGGCGTATTCCCGAAGACCCTTGAGGTGCCGCCCCAGCGGCTTTACCACGATCTCCTCGGTGTTGTGGAAGGAGTCGACCACCAGCCCGTATTGCATCGCGCCGGTCGTGACTACCGCAATCTCCAGGGCCCCTGACGGGCTGCGGCGCCGATCCCCCGAGCGACGGCGATCTCCCCCCTCCGCGGTCAAAGACTCGGCCGGTTTCGGAACTTCATCCCGGCCGGTCGTACCTGGACGGCGGGGCGAGCGCCGGTCGGCGAGATTCGTGCGCCGGTCGATCTCCGGGTGTCCCAAGGCCGGATCGATGTAGGTCTGGGGTACCTCCAGGAGACGGTCGAAACGCACCAGCGGGATAATCCGGTCGCGGAGCAACAGCACCTCGGCCCCTCCGACCACTTCGATGCGTTTCTTCACCTCTTCGGCGCGGATACGCAACAACTCCTCCACGTTGATCTGGGGAATGGCGAATCGCTCTCCATCCACGGAAACGATCAGGGAGGGAATGATGGCTAAGGTAAGGGGCAGCTTGATCCGGAAGAGGGTCCCCTTCCCCATTTCCGACTTGATCTCGGCCTTGCCCCCGAGGCGGTCGAGGTTGGTCTTAACCACGTCCATGCCCACGCCGCGGCCGGAGATGTCGGTCACCTTTTCGGCGGTGGACAGGCCGGGGAGGAAGATCAGCGCCACCTTGTCCTGGTCGGACATGCCCCGGAGCTTTTCGGCGGTGATGAGCCCTTTGCCCAGAGCCGATTCCCCGATCCGGCGCGGGTCGATGCCCTTGCCGTCATCGCCGATCTCCACCACCACCTGGCCGGCCTCATGCTTCGCCTCGATGCGCACCGTGCCCAGGCTCTTTTTCCCGGCGCGAACCCGCTCCTCGGGCGACTCGATGCCATGGTCCACCGCGTTGCGGACCATGTGGGTCAAGGGATCCGAGAGGCCTTCGATCAGGCTCCGGTCCAGGGCCACGTCTTTTCCCTGGATGTCGAGCTGGATCTCCTTGTGCAGCGTGTTGGCCATGTCCCGCACGACCCGGGGGAACTTGCTGAACACGTTGCCGATCGGCTGGAGCCGGGTTCTCATGATGGCGTCCTGGAGCTCGGAGGTCACCTGGTTGAGCCGCTGGTCGGCGACGGAAAGCGACTGAAGATTGTTCCGGGCGATGGCCGCCCGCAATTGGTTGCGACTCAATACCAGCTCTCCGGCCAGGTTCATCAGGGTCTCGAGGAGCCCCACGTTGACCCGGAGGGTTTCATCCCCCGACGCCTGGGTGCCGGTGGTGGCGGGAGGGGGCGAAGAATTTGGAAGGGCGGACTTGGCGGCAGGAGGGGGCGCGCTGGAGACCATGGGCTTGACTTCCTCTTGGCGCGGCCTTGCTTCCTCTTTGACCGGACCGGGTGCGGATGCAGCGGGGGTTGAAATGGAAGGCGGGACCTCCGGAGACGGCTTGGACGCAAAGGGATCCAGGAGCAGCTGGATTCTTTCCTGGGCCACCGTGAAGAGGCCGCTGGCGATGTCGGGAGCGACGATCGTTGCAAAGACCAGCCGCAGCGGGAGCCGATTGCCGATGGGGCCGTCCAGGGTTCCCGCCGCCTCAAAATCCAGGGTACAATCCAGGATCTCGCCCGTTTCTACCAGGTCGCGGAAAACATTTAGAATGTTTTTCCCCTGCTTCTCGATGTCGTGGATCAGGTCGTAATCCACCCGGTATATGTATTGGCCGGAACGCATCGCCCGCTCGAAGTCCACCTGCGGNNGTGATCATCTCCCGCAGTTTGTCGAAGGCGGCCAGAAGGACATTGGTGACCTCGGCGTTGGGGGCCATTTTCTTCGAGCGAAGCATATCCAGGACGGTTTCCGCCTTGTGGGCCAGTTCCTTGACCTTGGTCAGGCCGAAAAAACCGCTGCCCCCCTTGATGGAGTGGGCCGCCCGGAAAACCTTGTTGACGAGCTTTTCGTCGATGTTGGCCCCCGCCTCCTCGATGGTCAACAGATCGGCCTCGATGGTGGCCAGATGCTCCCTCGACTCGTTCACGAATTCCCCGAGAAGTTGGTCATCCATGGTTTTTCCTTCCCTATTCCCTTCCGCTCACATTGAGCCGGGTGACAAGCCGCATGCTCTGGAGCAGTCGAAGGATGTCCGGCGAAACATTGAGCACCCGCATCCGCCCATGGTTCCGCGTAAGACTGTTGCAGGTGGCGATCAGCAGGCCGATGCCGCTTGAATCCAGCATTGGTGTCTTCCCCAGGTCGAACACGGTCTCGTCGACCCCCTGCTCCAGCTGAATCTTCAGTGCGGCCTGCAGATCGGGGATGAGCGGCGCCGTGAGATCGCCCTCCAGCACCACCCGGCACTGTTTCTCGTTACTTTCAATCGTGTAGCCGGCCATCTGATCCTCCTATATCCTCTCTCTTTAACCAAACCTTGACCCTGTTTCCGCGCCGGTTGAACGCCATCCGCTGGCCATATAGGCCTCCGAGGTACAGGCCTCGCCCGCTGGTCGCCGTATCTTCCGGCGGCGGCATTCTTCTCGCCTTTCTCCAGTTGAACCCGGTTCCTTCATCGACGATCCGGAGCAAAATCCATTTTCTTCCCACCCGCAGGTCCAATCCTACTTTTTTGTCTTCTTCCTGGTGATTGCCGTGGATGATCGCATTGTTCAGGAACTCCCGGGTCACCAACTCCACGGGGTAGCACGACCCCTCCAGTCCGTGACCCTCCAGAAGAGAGCGAATCTCCCGGCATACGCCGTCCACCTCCCTAAGACGAGACGGGATCTCCCGGTGGAGGGAAATGTCTGCCGCCCCTTTGGCCGGCTTCACACCTCCACCCCCATGAGGACGATGTCGTCCTGCACGGCAACGCCCGTCGTAACCTCTCGTACGACCGAGGCGACCATATTCGGGAGAGGAGCCTTCCGCGAAGCGCTGCACGCCCCAACGAGTCTTTGAATCCCCTCTTCAACGGTTCCACCGGTTTCAATGAGGCCGTCGGAATAAAGAAAAAATCGATCTCCGGGGCGCAGCGTCAATTCCCTGTCGTCAAAAGCCGCATCCGGAAAAGCGCCCACCACGTCTCCGTCCTGATGCGCCGCCACGGGAGCCTTCCCGTCTCCCGGAACCGAGATGGCCGGCGGGTGGCCGGCATTGACCAGGGAAAGCCGTCCGTTTTGACGATTCAAGCGGGCATAGATGAGGGTGAAAAAGACCCCTTCGGGGAGAATCCGGCAGAGAACCCGGTTTATGGAGGACACGACCTCCCGCGGCGAGTTGACCGGCTTGGCATACTCGGCCAGCAGCGTCTTCAGCGCTGCCGTCCAGAAGGAAGCCGCCAGGTCATGTCCGCTGGCGTCGGCCACCAGGTAATCCACCACCTGGTTCCCGATCGGAATCACGTCGTAGAAGTCTCCCCCGGCTTTGAGCACCTGTCGAAGAGAGATCTGAAACCGGGCTTCGGGCAGATCATCGGGAAGCGGCATGAGGGCTTCCTGCGCCCCGGCCAGTCGCTGGATCCGTTCCGCCTGGAGATCGGCGAGCGACTCGTAGGCCTGCTTGAGCCGAAGATGGGTACTGATCCGGGCGATGACTTCCGCTCCCGCCACGGGCTTGGTAATGTAATCCACACCGCCGACCTCGAACCCTTGAACCTTCGTGGATACATCCTCATGGGAGGAAATGAAAAGGACCGGCGTTTGGGAAGTCCCCGGTTTGCCGTGGAGCGAGCGGCAAACGTCAAAGCCGCTGCCATCCGGCAGGCTGACATCCAGAAGGATCATATCGGGATGCCGGTCATGGATCTGAGTCAGGGCTCCTGCCACATCAAAGGCGCAGACGGTTTGGAATCCGGCCCGGGTCACAATGGTCTGGATCATCCGATTCGTGGTGAGGTCATCGTCAACGATAAGAATCAGGGGTGCCCTGGGGGGGGAGGTCACCGATCATCCTCCTTCCATGGAAGTCGGCGAAGGCGCATACCGATCCCCATGGGCACTTTGGGGAACCCCACGGTTTTTTCTGATCCCGCAAAGGCACCCAATGCCTGTAAATGATGAAGCTCCCTGGCCCTCTGGGTGACCTTCCCCCCAACTCGGCCCTTGAACGGGTCTGCCATCCGGTTATCCTGCCGTTATCTTTTAGATTGGTGCTTGTTTGAACTTCTATCTTTTTTGGACCAACAATAACGGAGCGAGGGGCTAGGTGTTAACAGGCGGACAAAGGAAAGGCTTAAATAAATATCGCCAAACCGACAAAAATTTCCCTGCCCTATTTTCTTGTCGCTTTTTGGGCAATACCCGTTCATTCCATGCCCCGAAGATGTATCGGCAGTAGGAAGTTGCAAGTTTAATGTTAAAATAGGTTTCAACAGGTTAAGGAGGCGGCAAGGAGGAAAAGGGGGGAGAAAGAGGAAAAAAACCTTTGTGGGCCAGGGGGGTAAGGATTGGAGCTATCGGGACGGGGGCTCCCTGAAAAAGGGAGGCGCGGGACTCATCCGAAAGGTCAGAACGTCTTCGCCTTTTTAAGAAGTCTCACTGGCCTTCAATCGGCCTTTTTAAGAATATAATCAGGGACTCCTGGGAGGGAACTGCCGAGACCATCTCCCAGCCGTCTTCCCCATATTCGGTAAGCCTTACCTGTTCCAGGTCCAGCATGGAAGATTGATTCAGGGCTTTCAAGTCCGTCTTCCGGATCATGTATTCCCATCGCAGCATACTTTCGTCTCCCAACCATCCGGGGATTTGATTCTTGAACCTGTCCCTATCATACTGATTTTCACCCCAGGAGCAATATATTTTTCCTCCTTTCCCCTACCCCCCTTTACCTCACTTCCCTGTCTGCTCTTCCTCGCTCCTCGGACCTCGAACCTCGTTCCTTGGATTTCGCTTCATCTCTTATCTTATTCGAATTGACAATCGGATGAATTTCCGATAAAACTCCCTAAGGACAGACAAACATCCTGAGGGTCTAAGAAGAGGAGGAAGGAATGGCAGACATTGACTTGGAGAAAATGGAGACCACCGAGCTGAGGGATTATGCCCTCAAGAATCATCCCGCGATCACCGGCGTCACCGCCATGGAAAAAGAAGAGCTCATTGCGGCCATCAACAAGGCTCGGGGAGAAGAGGTCAAGGAAACCCCGAAAAAGGAGAAGGCGGTGGGCAAGGGGAAACCCGATAAAAAGGCTCTGAAGGAGAAGATCCGGGCCATGAAGGTCGAAAAGGAGAAGCTGGCCCAGGCCAAAAACAAGAAGGCCATGGGGAAGCTCCGGAAGAAAATCAAAAAACTCAAGAGGATGACCAAGAGAGCGGCGGGATCAGTCCCGAAGGCCGGGAAAAAACCAGGCTGAAGATGAAGATATGGAGCCCCACTCCCAAACATACCCGCTTCCGCTCTACCCCGAAAGGGAAGAACGGATATGACCGGAGGCATGCCCAACAGGAGTACGCTTTTCTGCAAAATTTCGCTCCGCCTGGCTCCCTTCATGAAGGGGGCCAGGGGCAGATGGGAGCCAGAGGATTTTCAATTCCTTTCAGGAATGACAACAAGATGGATTATAAAGAGATCAAGTTCCACGTCGAGGACGGGATCGGATTCATAACCCTCAACCGCCCGGAAAAACGGAACGCTCTGTCCCAAAAACTGATGGCCGAAATGATCGACCTGTTGAAGGCACTCAAATCCAACCAACAGGTTCGGGCGGTTATCCTCCGGGCGGAAGGGTCGGTATTCTCTTCCGGGCATGACCTCTCGGAGATGCTCGAGGGGGATGTGGTTTTTTACCGCGGGATCTTCGGCGCCTGCACGGAAATGATGGAGGCCATTCGCGACCTTCCCCAGCCGGTGATCGCCCAGGTGCAGGGCATGGCCACGGCGGCAGGTTGCCAGCTGGTGGCCACCTGCGACCTGGCGGTGGCCTCCCAGGCGGCCCGCTTCGCCACCCCCGGAGTGCGCATCGGCCTCTTCTGCCACACTCCCCAAGTGCCTCTCTCCCGCGCGATGGCGCCCAAGAAGGCCCTGGAAATGCTCCTCACCGGCCAGCCGATCTCGGCCCAGGAGGCCGAACGGTTGGGGTTGGTGAACAAGGTTGTCCCCGCCGAAGCTCTGGTGGAAGAAACCTTGACCCTGGCCCGGCACATCGCCCAGGCCAGTCCTTTGACTCTGGCTCTGGGGAAAAAGTCTTTCTACCGGCAAATCGAGCTGGATGAACACGGCGCCTACGATTATGCCAAGGAAGTGATGGCCCTGAACGCCCTGACCGAAGACGCCCGGGAGGGGATTTCCGCTTTTCTGAGCAAACGGACTCCGCAGTGGAAGGGAAAGTGATTCGATTGCGGATTGCGGATTGAAAAAATGATAGCAAATACAGTGCTGCGGTGCTGCAGTTCTGCCGTGTTGCGGTGGCATTCGCGGTTAATAACGGCAGAACTGCAACACTTCAACACCGCAGCACCCCAAGATTGCAGCACTCCTTCTGAGGAACCCTAGACACTCCGGACCTAGGCACTTCTTCTCAGAGATTCCACGCCGCTTTCGCTCCCTCCTCCGTCGCTTCGATGATCCGGCGGGGTAAGACCGCATCCCCTACCACAAAGTGCCGAATCCCCCGGCTCTCCAGGAATTTTTTGAGCCCTTCCCCGGGCTTTAGGCCGACTGCAATCACCACCTGATCGACGGGGGCGAGGACCTCCTCCGCGCCCTGGCTGAGAACGGTGACCGCCGACGTTTCGATCCGCTTCACCGTGGTGCCGAAGAGAAGCCTGCAGCCCGCTTCCCGCAGACGGATGTGGAGCATGTAGCCATGGGAAGTGATTTTCAAAACGGGTGAACGTTTCAGGACCTCCACCAGAGTCACTTGGATCCCCTTTTGGCCCAGAAAATCCGCGGTTTCCATGCCGATCAAGCCCCCGCCGATCACCAGCGCGTGTTTCTTCGGGGCCACTGCCCCCATCAGGATTTGCCATGCATCGCAGACATGAGGGAGATCGATTCCCGGAATGTCCGGGACGATCTTCTCACCGCCCGCAGCCAGGATGACGGCTTCGGGATTCCCTTCCTGGATCATCTTCTCCGTGATTTCCACTCCCAGATGAACGTGGACCCCCAACTTCTTTACCTGGGCCCCAAGCCAGGCCCCCCATTCTCCGTACACGCTTTTGAAGGGCGGTTTCCCGGCATACCGCAATTGCCCCCCGCACTCCTTCTCTTTTTCGTACAAGTCGACTTGATGCCCCAGGCGGGCGGCCTCATAGGCTGCGGTCATGCCGGCCGCCCCCCCGCCGATCACCCAGACCCTGCGCCGCACGGCCGCGGGTCCCTGCGGGTAGAGGGTCTCCTGGCCGGTTTCGGGGTTGATGGCGCAGCGGATATTCCCTTCCCCCAGGATCAAACGCTCGATGCATCCCTGGTTGCAGGCAATACACTTGCGGATGTCTTCGGAGCGGCCCTCCCGTGATTTCCAGATGAAATCCGGATCGGCCAGAAACTGCCGGCCGAAAGCCACCAGGTCCGCTTCTCCCCTCCCGATGACTTCATCGGCCAGGGGCAGGTCGGTGAACCGTCCCACGCCGATCACCGGCACATTCACGATCTCCTTAATTTTCTTAGCCCGACCTATGTTGAACCCGGGCGCGTATTCGACGGGGGCGCTGGTGATTCCCGCCGGACTCCCGTGGGTCCCGAGGGAGGCGTGGAGCATATCCGCCCCCGCCTTGACAAATTCGGGCAGAAGAGGCTTCAGGTCCTCCACCGTGTAACCGCCCTTGATGAACTCTTCCGCGGAGAGGCGGAGAGAAACGGGGAACTCTTCCCCCACTCGCCGCCGGACCTCCTGCAGGACCTCCCGGATGAACCGGCTGCGGTTGAATAGGTCTCCCCCATACTCATCCTTCCTTTGGTTCGAGAGGGCCGACAAAAACTGGGTGAGCAGATATCCGTGAGCGCCGTGGACCTCGACCGCGTCAAACCCGGCCTGCTTCGCCCTGTAGGACGCGGCCCCGAAGGCGGCGATCAATTCCTTAATCTCATCCTGAGTCATCTCCCGCGGGGTCAGGCCGAAGACCAGCGACCGGATGGGAGAAGGGGCGATGGCTTTCCCGGCCTTCAGCAAGAAGAGGCTCTCCCGGCCCGTATGGTGAAGCTGCAAGGCGGCCTTGCTTCCGCGGGCGTGAATGACGTCGGCGAGCTTCTTCAGGCCGGGGAGGAAACGGTCGTCGTAAGAACCCAGCTCTGAAGGGATGGCCATTCCGCTGGGATGGACGGCTGAAATCTCGGTAATGATCAGCCCCGCCCCTCCCCTGGCTCTCCGTTCCATGTAGGCCAGGTTGGCTTCGCTCACCGTGCCGTCCGGATTGCCCAGGTTCGTCCCCATGGGCGGCATGACGATCCGATTCGAAAGATTCATCGTTTTGACCTGCAACGGAGAAAACAGGTACTTCCATGCGTTCGCCATGATATTTCCTTCCTCCCGTCGATCAGCTAAAGCGCCGCCAGGGGAGGCCGCCGCTCCGCCCAGGGTCTTGCTTTCTCCAGCTGCGCGGCCAGACGCAGCAGCGTGGCCTCATCCCCAAAACGCCCGGCGAATTGAACTCCGATGGGGAGTCCGGCTTGATTCCAGTAGAGCGGAACCGTCATCGCCGGATTGCCCGAGGCGTTGAACAGGGCCGTAAATCCGATGGTCCGCATCAAAGGAATGCGGAAGGCATCCACATCCGTGGTCATCATGTCCGGCTGCCCCAGGGGCAACGGAGGGCAAGCCATGGTCGGAGTTAAGAACAGGTCGTATTTCTCGAAGAAGCGGCCCACCTGTCTTCCGGCCCGGTGCACGGCTTGAACGGACCGCGCATAGTCAGCCCCACGGACCGAATCCGCCCCCTGGGCCGAGAGGTAGGTCATCTTCTCGACGTTCTCCTCCGTCCAGGATCTTCCGCACGCCTGGGCGCGCGCGTCCAGCGTGGCCCGGATGTTCGAAATCACGATGAGCCGCTGGGCTGCCTTCAGTTCCTTACCGTTCACCTGCGGCTGGGCTTCTTCCACCGAATGGCCGAGAGACCGGCACAGTTTCGCGGCATCGTTAGCGGCCTCGATGCAGTCACGATCTACCGGCGCCCCATTGAAGCTGACCGTGCAGAGGGCGATCCTGAGCTTGCCGGGGTCCAGCCCGACCTCCTCCACGAAAGGACGTGCCGGGGGTGGGGCCCAGTAGGGGTCCCCCGCGTCCGGGCCCGCGGTGACATCCAGGAGCGCCGCGCTGTCGCGGACGCTGCGCGTGACCGCATGCCCCACGGANNGGAACGCGGATCGATCCGCCTCCGTCGGTGGCATGCGCCATGGGGACCATCCCCGAAGCGACGGCCGCCGCCGCCCCGCCGCTCGACCCGCCCGGGCTGAAGTTCAGGTTCCAGGGATTGCGGGTCGGACCGAAGAGAACGGGCTCCGTGCTCGTGGCCTGGCCGAACTCGGGGGTGTTGGTCTTGGCGCAAATGACCAGTCCGGATTGTTTGAGCCTCATGGTCATGGTGCTGTCGTGATCGGGAACGAAGTCGGCAAAGAAGCGGCTCCCGTAAGTCGTCGGCACCCCGGCATAGAAAAGATGCAGATCCTTCAGGAAGTAGGGCACGCCCGTGAAAGGCCCGGCGGGCAGGCCGGCGGCAATCGCGGCCCGCGCCTGGTCGTACATCTTGGTTACCACGGCGTTGACCTTCGGGTTGAGAGCTTCGATGCGTTCCATGACCGTTTCCAGCAGCTCGGTGGCCTTGATTTCTCGGCGTCTCACCAGCTCGGCCAGTCCGCATCCGTCATATTTCTCGAATTCGGGAAAATGTTTCATAGCCTCTCGATCGGTGCTCCTTTTGAGATGGGGAGAGTATACTGGGTGGCGAATTGACGTGTCAAGAAATTTGGAGGGGATGAATCGTGACCCTGTATGGCAGGCGGGACAAACAGCGAACCCTCGTCCCATCCCTTATTTAGATTTTGGGAAAAAGGGAAAGAAAAGGAACCCGGAGGATGGGTGGAGAGGAAAGGCAGTCTTTAATTTTCCTTTTGGGCCAATCAAACGTGGAAACGTGCGGGCCATCGCACCATGCTCAGATTGCCCGCACGTCTCCATGAAAATTTTTTAGGCCGCCCAGCTCCTAAGGCCCTACGCGGTAGTGGCGGAGGACGGCCGGATCGATTTCCAGGCCTAGGCCGGGGGCTTGGGGGAGAACGATATATCCTTTCTCCACTTTCGGGGGCTGTTTGAAAACACTAGCCTCCAGGCGCACATAATAATATTCCAGCGACTCGGCGCAGGGGGTGGCGGCCACCAGGTGAGCCGTGGCCAACAAACCCGGGCCAAAATAGGGAGAATGGGGAGCGACCTTCACGTTATATGCCTCCGCCAGGACGGCGATTTTATGCCAATCGCTGATTCCGCCCACTTTTATCACGCTGGGCTGGATATAGGTGGCTGCCCCCGCGTCGAGCATGGCCTTGAATTGGTAGGCCGTGCAGGCGTTCTCGCCGGCGGCGATGGGGATTGCGCTCAGATAACCCAGGCGGGCCAGGCTTTGAAAGTCCTCCGGGGGCCAGATCGGCTCTTCAAACCAGTAGAGGTTGTAGGGTGCAAACTGCCGGGCCATTTTCAGCGCTTCCTCGGGGGACCAGGCACAATTGATGTCCAGCATCAGCCGCGTATCTTCCCCCACCGCCTGGCGGACAGCCTTCAGACTTTCCACGTCGAGTTGGTGGAGTTTGATCATGTCAAAGCCCGCCCGGCGGGCATGTAAAGCCGCCGCCGCCAGATCTTGCAGGTCACTGTACCGCGGCAGGCTGGCATAGGCCGGAACCTTCAGATCCTTGACGCCTCCCAGCAGTCGGTACAGGGGAAGGCCGGCGCACTTTCCCGCTATATCCCAGAGGGCGATATCCACCCCGCTGATGGCGAAGGTATTAATGCCGTATCGGCCCAGGAGATGGGTTTGTCGGTACATCTGATTCTGTATGGAGGAAATATTCGCCGGGTCGGCCCCGGTAATCATGGGCTTCAGCACATGGTTGATTACGGCCGCTGTGGCATGACCGATGCCAAAATAGGCAAAAGAATCCCCGTATCCGGTAATTCCCTCATCTGTCTTGACCTCTACAATGACCTGGTAAAAATCTTTTCCCACCCGAGGGGAGGGAAAGTCGGCCTCTTTCCCGGGTATGGCCAGCAGGTGGGCCTGAACATCCGTGATCTTCATGAATTTCCTCCTTGTAAGGGTTCAGACAAATCAAGATAAAAAAAGCATTATCCGTGACGACATGAGTCTCCTGCACTTCATCATTCCGGGCTTGACCCGGGATGCAGTTTTTTCCACATTTCCACTTTTGGCGGGGCAACATCGGCGGATGAAAACTCTGCCCATCATACCAACCGTCTCGGAGTCCCCGAGGGTTCGCCAACCCCCGATGCATAATCGGGGGTTATCCCGCGCCTTCTTTGAACAGACCTGAACGCTTTCTCTGAAAGGAAGGAAGGATCGAGAGGAGAAGGAGGATGGAGACAATGATCAGGCAGACCGCTGAGATCGGCCGGGTAAAGAAAATCCCGAAACCCCCGTTGGAAGAAATAAGAGACTGTTTCAGGTAGTATTCCAGCATGGGGCCCAAGACAAACGCGAGGACCATGGGCGCTGCTTCGTACCCGATTTTCCTCAGCAAGTAACCAATAACCCCGAAGACCAGCATGATCAGCATGTCCATAGAGCTGCTGTTGATGGAGTAGCATCCAATCAGGCAGAAGAGGATGATGAGCGGCATCAGGATGGCGAAAGGCACTTTGAGAACTTGGACCCAGATGCCAATCAAGGGGAGGTTCAGGACGAGAAGCATGGCATTGCCGACATACATACTGGCAATTACCCCCCAGAAGATTTCGGGGTGTTGGCTGAGAAGCAAGGGGCCGGGCGTCACCCCATGAATCAAGAGAGCCCCAAGCAGTATGGCCATGACTACATTTGCCGGGATGCCGAGTGTGAGGAGCGGAATAAAGCCCCCCTGGGCAGCCGCGTTATTGGCAGATTCCGGGGCCGCCACCCCTTCAATCACACCCGTTCCAAATTTCTCCGGATATTTGGAAACCATTTTTTCCACTGAATAGGAGATGAAGGATGCGAGAACCACACCCCCGCCCGGGAGGATCCCCAGAAAAAAACCGATTACCGTGCCCCGCAGGATCGCCCACTTGGCCTGCATCCAGTCCTGGAACGTGGGGAGGAGTCCCTGCACCCGTGTCGTTAAGATGGTCCGCTCGACCTTCTCCTCAATGTTCGATAATACCTCGGCAATTCCAAAGAGACCCATCACCAGCGGCGCAATCCCCACCCCATCCATGAGCTCCACAATGTTAAAGGTGAATCGGGTTGAGCCAAAGATTGGATCGGTCCCCACCGCACCCACGATGATCCCGAGGCAGGCCATCATCAGGGCCTTTACCACGGAGGCGGAGGCAAGGAAGGTAACCAGGATCATGCCGACGCACATGAGGGAAAAATATTCCGGGGGGCCAAACTCCAGAGCGAAGTCTGCTAACGGCGGCCCCAGAAACATCAACCCGATAACCCCCAAGGTTCCCGCGATGAACGAACCGAAAGCTGAGATTCCCAGGGCCGGGCCCGCCCTCCCCTGTCGGGCCATTTGGTACCCGTCTAGGGTCGTAACCACCGATCCGGCTTCACCGGGGATGTTGATCAAAATCGATGTGGTAGACCCCCCATAGGCGGCCCCGTACCATATCCCGGCCAGGAGGATAATGGCCGAGACCGGCGTCACGTGATAGGTGGCAGGAAGAAGAAGGGACAGGGTTGCGGCCGGCCCGAGGCCGGGGAGGACGCCAATCAGGGTTCCGATGAAGCACCCGAGGAAACAGTAAAGAAGGTTCATGGGCTGCAGGACCACTGTCAGACCCATGATGAGTTGGTTTAAAATGTCCATGTTGCCTTTTTGCGTCCGCAGGGGATGGCTTTCGCCAGGATCCTAAAGAAGGCAGCCTTCCTCGCCGTTTATCCCGCCCGGAGGATCGGTAACCGGGAAAGGTTGCTCGCTCCTGGATTAGAATCCCCACGGCCCCTGAGGTAATTTGTTCCCCAATATGATTCCAAAGATGAAGTATGTGGCCGTAACCGTCAACCCAGAGGCTAGGAGAACGATACTCCATCTGAGAGGTTCAACCAGGCGAAACAAAAAGAGCAGAAGGATGAAGGTCGCCGCCAGAAAGCCCATGGTGTTGAAGATCCCGGCATAGAAAAAAAGAACCGCCAGTAGCAGCCCCGTTTTCCAGAGGGAACTCCACTTCCAGCTGCTCTCCACCCGTTTGCTCCGTCCTTTCCAGGATTGGAATACAGAGATCAACGACAAAAATCCCAGTAAGACGGCGGTATAGAAGGTCAAGAAACCAGGCCCGGGCGCATGAAGTGTACCCAAATCAATACTCCATGAGGCGAGCGCAACGATGACCGAAAACAGGAACCATATAAGGCTGGGGATCATATAACGTCTCTCATTTCCACACTCTCCCACAAGCCATGAGAGAAATCCTTTTTCATCAATCGGGCGCTGGGAAAGTCCTCATGCAAATGCACCGGAATGTACAGGAGGAGCAAATCGGGTGCGTTCCGCATTAGACGATGGAAAACGGTCAACTCTTCGTGGCCCGGGTAGCGTCATGCCGCTTGGGCAGGAGGATAGCGGCCGATTCGGAATTAGATTTGAAATCGGAGGTTCTCTTCAGCGACCCCTTATTCTTTTTTCATGAACTTATTATAGAAATTTCCCCATTCCACGCATGCCTCACCCCAACTTCTGGCAAAGTCCTCGGAATTTTGATACAGGATGGAAACTCCGTACTTTTCGCAATGTGAACGGAATAGGGGTTCCTCCAAGGCCTTCTTGAACCCGTTATGTAAGACCTTCATGAGATCCCTGGGCATACCCTTGGGGCCGATCACCCCCATGGGAGAAATCTGGACGACATTGTACCCCATCTCTTTCAGGGTTGGAATTTCCGGAAAGTTTTTGTTCCGCTCTTCCCCCAGCGTGGCAAAAAGTTTGAGCTTGCCCGCCTGAACCAGGGGAGTGGTACTGCCCATCGCCCCGGCGATCAAATCGACATGCCCACCGAGCAGACTCGTAGAGGCCTCCTGGTCGGATTTGCCGGGAATATGCGTAAACTTCACACCCGCTGCATCCTCGAACCGCGTCATAATGATATGAGGGCCCGTGCCCATCCCGGCCGACATGTGTTTGAGTTTCCCGGGATTGGCCCGGGCATATTCGATCAAATCCTTGAGTGTTTTGAATGGTGAATTAGGTCTGACAAAGATCCCAAAAGGATTTCCCCAAACCTGGATGATCTGCGTAAAGTCTCTGCCGCTGTCATAAGGGAGCTTGCTCAGGTATGGAGCCAACTGTATGCACGAACCTTGGATTCCCAGGAGATAGCCATCCGGCTTCTTGTCGAGGAGCCTGCCGGGCGCCACGGCCCCGCCGCCGCCGGTGATATTTTCCACGATGACCGGCTGGCCCAGGTGCTTCTTCGCTGATTCAGCAAGAACCCGGGCGGTCAGGTCCGTCATGCCCCCCGCCCCCCACGGGACGATGAGGGTTATGGGTTTAGTCGGAAAATCCGATGCGAGGACGGGGGAACACATGCATCCCGTGATCATAACCGTTAGGATCCAACTGGCCAGATTTCTTGGATACATCCTCCTACCTCCTAATCTTTTTTGTCTTCTGCGTTACCTGTTGCAAGAGATTGCCTGGCTCCCGGCTTGGCTTTCTCGGGCTGTTTCTCTCTCTTTTCCGCAGCGATCCCAGGCCGGAGATCCTTTGGAACACCGGCAAGAGATTCCTGCAGCAAGAAAAAACAGACGGGAAAGCGCGGCTTTGAGTCTTCGCCCAAAGCTAAGAAGATTCCAGAAAGGGCCCCGGGAGTCTTGCACGTCGAGCATGGCTGCTTCGCTTCCAAACCCTTCCACGCACATGCCCGGGGAAAAGTAAGTTTGCAAAGAACACTCTACTCCGTCAAAAACGGGAATCACCTATCAAAATAAAATTGGAGTGTTTTGATAAGACCTCGCTTTTGGGTATGGTGATTATACTGAGAACGCAAATTATGTGTCAAGGGAATTTACCCGGGGAGACCTCATTACGGCAAAACGATCTCCGTAAAGGGGAAGATTCTCTTGTCTATCCCTCCGGGTCCCTTTCCCTCTTTTTTTCGCGGGCAAAGCTGACTGGTGTTTGGACAGAAATTTGTTGTATAATAGGGACGAATGGGGGGTCAGGGGATGTCCCCCGTTTTCTTGAATTCGGGCATTCCCAGCTTTACCTCCCTTCAGGCATTGTCTTCCTGCGAGAGTGGCGGAACTGGCAGACGCGCTGGACTTAGGATCCAGTAGGGAAACCTATAGGGGTTCAAATCCCCTCTCTCGCACCACCTTTCGATAGCAAACCAAGATATGAAAGTCCTTCAGCTGGGAAAATTTAATGGCGTTGTCTGGTAAGAATTATTCGCAGGGATAATCTTGCCAAGCGAAAATGGGAACGGAAACGATTTCCATCATTTGCTTCTGTGGATTCCAGATCGATTCATTGTGAAACTCCCCGCTCGGCGCCCAAATTTGACATCTTCTTTGATTAATATCTGGTGGAATCTGGCTGGTCGTAGGTGGAGGAGGCATAACATAACCAGGGCCAGAACCTTGAGTGGCTGGAGGAGGCTCTATATATTCAGCCGGAGGTGTTTCCATAGCAGGGGGTTGATCGTAGACTGCCGGAGGAACGTTGTAGTAGTATTCCGGGTAATATCCAGGGTAGTACCA
>PMCE01000068.1:0-2365 GCA_003154025.1 Syntrophaceae bacterium | reverse complement strand
CCCCCTCTGCCCCCTCCGTGACCGCCATGTCCACCGCGAGCTTCCAAAAACGCAGGCATAAGCAGGAATACTAAGCCAAGGGTTGAGGCAAATAAAGCGGCCGTTAACCTTTTCATGATTCATCCCTCCTTCCGGATGAATTATGAAGATACTTCAAGTCAATTTATAGCATCTTTGAAAGGAAAAGTAAATCAGGTGAAGCAGTAAGAATTGCCGCGTCAAAACACGATAACCAGCTAAGATTACTGTCGTCCCTTCCAGAAAGTAATCGGGGATGCTGTTTATAACTGTTCCCACTGGACATAGCTCAATCAATTTGACTCCTGGAGCACCTGCCTTAAGAGCGCTTGCTACCGGCACATTTCGCTGAAGATCCTGGAGGAATTCTCAAAGATCCTGGAAAGAGTTTCCTTCGAGCTTGACCAGCAAAAGAGCCAGTTCAGGATCTCCATGCAGACCCCGTAGAGACCCTTCTCACGACCATTGAAAGCTTTAACCGGAAGTTTCAGATTGGAGAGAAGGAAAGGAAACTGGCCAAGTGGGGGTGGGAACAGAAAATGGGAAGAACTATGTTCCATGTGGTCAATGCGTATACCCGAGCGGCTCAGTTTGACGGGCTATCGGCAGAGGCGAGTTACCGGCTGCAGAAGGCTGGGGGAATGGTGTTGGGGATGGTGAAGTGATAGAAGATAATGGTTCCCTCGGGGGAAGCTGTTTATCTATCTCCATTCCAGAGAGTCCGTTCGTAAGATGCAACGGCCGGGAATTGAATCATTTAGGATGTCCCCCTCCTCTAGTCAACAACGTCTCGTCCGCCCCTTTTTCCGCTGGCCAGCGCAGGCCTTCCCGAATTGGAAGATTATTTCGGAAATTTTCTAATCTTCAATGCCGTATCGTACAAAAATATTCCCGCTAGCCCAGACAGTTTCTTTATTTTTCAGTTGAAAAAACCAGTACGGTTTTTTTTCATCTGGAGGAATAGCATCTTCAACATTCTGAAGAACCTTTCCGTTAATATTAACTTCATAAAACGTCCTTTTNNCTTTTTCTGACCCCACTACGACAGTCATAAATCCTCCTTTTGGTTGGTCAACACTTGTTTAAGAAAAGTCACAGTTATAGTTCGTTGTCGGCCGCTCGCCTGCTCTCCACAAATTTCTGCCAATTTCCCATCGTTTGTCAATACTTTGTTTATGTTTTGTCAATATCTTTTGGCTTTGTGATAGACTTAGGATAGAGTGGAGAAATTTGTAGGGGTTCAAATCCCCTCTCTCGCACCAACCCCTTTTTTCCGTTAGCCATTCTCATTCCCGGTCTATTCCTTCCTTCTCCATTTTACCGCCGCTATTTCCCCGCCTTTTGCCGGCCATGATATGACTCCAGAGTCTTACGCCAAAAAAATCACTAAGGCCTGCCTCCGTCTCCCCGCTTGCCTTTGAGGGGGACTCCGCCTGGAAAGAGCATTTGTTTCTCTCTGCCCCGGATGATACCTCTATGTCTACATAGTCCGATTGTTACAAGTTGTTTTTGAACCTGCGTTATATAACAAAGCAGAAGCAGGACAAGCGATAGAGGGTGAAAGAAAAAAAATTATTGGTATGTTACCCGGCATTCAGAAAAAAAGAAACCTCCTGTAAAGAGTTAAGAGTAAGTTCCGCCAAACTCAAACTCTAAAGCAGGAGGTTTCTTATGAACCGAGAAGATCATAGCAGATTGGAAAGGTTTCGTCCCCCTTTTCACTTTGCTTCTCATATTAACGCACCCCCTGCGGATTCCTGGGGTCTGCGTTGTCTTCAGTAATTTGGCGGTTTCGCTTCTCGAACAGGCGGTTTACCAAGACATAGAATAGCGGGATGAAGGCGAGGTCGATGAAGGTAGCGGAAAGCATCCCGCCGACAACCGCCGTCCCGAGGCCAATCTGAGCTCCCGCCCCGGCACCGCTGGCCAAGGCGAGCGGCAGAACGCCGAAAAAGAAAGCCAGCGAGGTCATCATGACCGGCCGGAATCGGGTTCTCACCGCTCCAAGGGTTGCCTCGACCAGTCCCTGTCCGCGGTCCATGCGATGCTGTGCAAACTGGATGATNNAGGATGGCGTTTTTTGTGGACAGCCCGAGGGTGGTGAGGAATCCGATCTGAAAGTAAATATCATTGGGCAAACCCCGCCCCCAAGTCGCCAGCGTCGCGCCGAAGACGCCCAGCGGCAACATCAGCAGGTTGACAAACGGGATGGTCCAACTCTCGTACAGGGCCGCCACGCACAGGAAGATGATCAGAATGGAAAAGGCGTAAAGCGGGACCGTCTGGGCGCCGGCTTGCCGCTCCTGGTAGGAAAGCCCGGTCCAGTCAAAGCCGAACTCCTGGGGCA
>PMCE01000306.1 GCA_003154025.1 Syntrophaceae bacterium | reverse complement strand
TTAGCCCGCATTTCTCACAAGCCGAAGCGGTTTGTGGGAAATGCGCTTCCGCCGCAATGCGTTGCGGCGGAAGTTTCGGCGCGCTGCTGGCGCAGCTTGCTCAAGGCTAACCCTTCGACGCGCCGAAAGGCAACCCTGAGCAAGCCCCGGTATTCCGGGGCGCGTCGAAGTCCTCCGGGCGCATTCCTCACGCGAACGTGTACTACTGTCCGTCAACTTCTCGTTTTCCCAAGGAGGATTTCTCGCGCCAAGCCGCCAAGGACGCCAAGGGTTTCCGCTTCGCGTCTTTGCGTCTTTGCGCGAGACTCCTTCTTCCCTGGTTGCGGCAGTGGGCCGCGCTGGGAGAAATCCGGGCTAAACGGCTTTCTTCATCGCCGCGATGTGGGCGGGGGTTGTGCCGCAGCAGCCGCCTACGATGTTTGCGCCTGCCTGAACCAGGGCTTTCAACTTGGAGGCCATCATTTCCGGGGTCTCCCGATAAACCGTTTTCCCATCGATAAGCTCGGGGAGGCCGGCGTTCGGCTTGCACCAGAGGGGCAGAACTGTGGCCGAGCGCATCCGTTTCATCAAATCAATCATTTGATCGATCCCCGCTCCGCAGTTGGCCCCGACGATATCCGCGCCGGACTTCTCCAACTCGGCGGCGGCCTGTTCGGGGCGGATGCCCATCATGGTTGCAAATCCCTTCGGACCTTTGTTAAAAGTCATGGTTACGGCAACCGGCAGGGAGGTGCTCTGCCTGGCCGCAAGAAGGGCGGCTTTGGCTTCGGCCAGGTCCATCATGGTTTCGACCACGATCCCATCCGCTCCCCCCTCGGCGAGGGCCGAGGCCTGTTCGACAAATCCCTTCATCATGTCCTCTTCGCTGACCGTCCCAAGAGGGGCCATGAATTCACCGCTGGGGCCCATGGAGGCAAATACGAGGGCCCGGTCTCCGGCCCCCCGTTTAGAGATCTCTGCCCCCCTCCGATTGATCTCGGTCACTTTGCCCTCCAGGTGCACTTTGGCCAGCTTGAAGGGGCTTCCGCCGAAGGTATTGGTGAGGATGATCTCCGCTCCCTCCTCCGCGTAGGAGAGAGCGACGGCGCCCACCTCTTCGGGGTGGCTGATATTCCAGGCCTCAGGGGGCTCGCCCGGGGGAAGACCGCGCTTCTGCAGTTCCGTTCCCCACCCGCCGTCGGCGATTAATACTTTTTTCTTTTCCAGCCAGCTTTTCCAAAGGGACATTTTTTCACCCCCATAGGCGCACGCCTTTCCTTTCAAGATTGAAGCCGTTGATGATATTTAACGAAGTGGCTTAGGGCCCGGGAGGCGCGGTCCAGGGTCTTGAAGACCGGGAATCCGGAAGCCTGGTAGTTGTCCCTTTCCCTTCGCCATTCGATCTCCAGGTCGATCATCTTGGCCTCGGTGACGATATCGGGAAGGACCAGGATGATGGCCTTGCGGTATTTTTCCTGAACTTCTTTGCAAGCCTTGAGCAGTTCAGGTTGAAAGCTGAACTGGGAGAGAGGCTTGTCTTCCATCCTCAGGCGATGGCGGACCTGATAGAGAATGTAAAAGAGAATTTGGATCACAATCAGGGTGTCGATCCCTTCGTCTTCCCCGCCCGCCTCCATTACCTTTCGAAGCATGGAAGGCGGGATCATGGGGTTCCCCAGGTCTACGGGGTTCTTCAGACTGTTACCCACGGGGGGGAAGAAGGCCTTGAGCTTTTCCAGAACGGGTGGAGACAAAACGGGCACCGCCAATCCCAGCCGGTCCAGAGAATCCGAGGCGGCGACCCCGATCGCCCCTCCTCCTCCCATGAGGGCCACTCTCGGTCCGGCGTGAGGCGGAAGATAGAGAAAAGCGTAAATCGTGTCCACCAGTTCCTCTGCGCTTCCAACCTGGACCACCCCGGCCTGCCTGAGCACCGAGTTCCACACTTCCGCTGCGCCGCTGAGGGATCCCGTGTGGCTCATCACCGCCCGGCTTCCGGTTTCGGTTAACCCCGCTTTCCAGAGAATGACCGGCTTTTCCCGTTTATGTTCCTGAAGAAGCTTCAAAAACCTACTACCGTCCTCCATTCCTTCCAGGTACCCGGCGATGATCCGGGTCTTGGGGTCGGCGAAGAAGTACTCCAGGAGATCGCACGCCGCCACGTCGCATCCATTCCCGTAGCTGACCATCTTGCTGAAACGGATACCCAACCCTTTGGTAGTCTGGCCCAGGTCCGCGCAAAGCCCGCCGCTCTGGGAGAGAAATCCCACGGGGCCGGTTTCCCGCGAAAAGTTCTGTCCGGGCAGAATGGTCAACCCGCTCTCCGGACAGTAGATTCCAAAGCAATTCGGGCCCAGGACCCGCATTCCCTGTTTAGCGAACTGAGCAATTTCCTCTTCCATCCTTCGGCCTTCGGGAGTCCCCGTTTCCCGAAACCCTGAGGTCAAAATCTCTACGCCTTTAAGGCCTTTGCGGAGGCATTCCTCCAGGGATTTTTTAACTGCCGGAGCAGGGATGGTCATGATGGCGAAGTCCACCTCCCCTGGAATCTCCTGAAGAGACCGATAAGCCTTAAGTCCGTTCACCTCCCCTCCATCGGTGTTGACCGGGTAAATTTTGCCCTCAAAGCCGATCTCCATGATGGCATTGAGAATGATATTGCCGAATTTGGCCATATCCGTCGAGGCGCCGATGACGGCCAGAGATTTAGGATAGAAGAGGGGTTCAAAAGCCTGCAGGATATCCGTCGTCACGTTTATTTCCTTTCCCCGCGGGAATTCAATTCTAGATGTCTTTTACATAGCCAAGGAAGGGGGCGCTTGTCAAGGAGGAATGAACTTTGGCTGCCTTCATTTTTGTTTTGTCAACCCGGATGAAAGTCAAGGTCTTGGCGGCTTTCTCAGGCCCGGGATCAAGGGCGTTGCCCGCAGAAACCAGGAGGCAGCTTCCATTCTCTGGCCCGGTCGGGCCAACCGGTCTTGGATCCCCGCGACGATTGGCGTTCCNNGGCAACGCCCTTGACCCCGGGCCACGACAAAAGATATCTCCAAAGGCTAGGCGGGGAAGGGGGGAAAATCAAATTCGGGATAAGGAGCGCAAAATAAAGGGGCCATTCCCCGACACTGATACCGACACTCACACTGACCCTGCTTCTACCCGACCTTCAGAATCCGCCGCAGGATCTTGCCGGACTGATTCTTGGGGATTTCGCGGATGAAGGCCACGTCGCGGATCTTCTTGTAAGGGGCGACCCGCTCGGCCACAAAAGCCATGACTTCGTCTCCCGAAAGGGTATGGCCTTCCCGCTTTACGATGAAGGCTTTGGGGATTTCGCCCAGGTTTTCTTCGGGGATTCCGACCACCGCGCAATCCTTGACCGCCGGATGTTCCATGATAATTGCTTCCAGCTCCGCAGGGGCGATCTGGTATCCCCGGTATTTGATCATCTCTTTCTTCCGGTCAAGGATAAATATATACCCCTCGTCGTCCATCCAGGCGATGTCCCCCGTGTACAGCCAGCCGTCCCGCAAGGCCAGTTTGGTATCCTCCGGGTGTTTCCAATAGCCCTGGAAGACATTGGGACCGCGGACCGCCAGTTCGCCGGGTTCTCCCGCTTTCATCTCCCTGGTTCCCGCATCCCAGTCCATGATCTTATCTTCCATGTCGCTCACCGCGATTCCCACGGAGCTCTCTTTGGGGCGGCCCGGGGGATTGGAATGGGTGGTGGGGGAAGCCTCGCTCAGGCCATAATGGCGGGCGATGGGAACCCGGAGCTTTTCCTGAATGGTCCGGGAGACGGCGGGAACGAGAGGAGCGGCGCCAATCCAGATGTACCTCAGCGCGGAGAGATCAAAGTTCTCCAAATCAGGAACCGTGAGAAAGGCCAAAAGGGCCGGCTGAACGCCAAAGATCACGGTAACCCGGTGTTTCTCCATGAGACGCAGACACTCTTCCGCATGGAACCGGCCCATCACCACCTGCGTGGCCCCGAGATAGATCGACCCGCAGAGGTAATAGGTGAATCCGTAGATATGATTGAAGGGAAGGAAACT
Organism: Syntrophaceae bacterium; assembly: GCA_003154025.1. Next base: position 2,298 of record PMCE01000306.1, on the reverse strand, counting down.
GATGAAAACATCGTTCTGCCGCGCCTCCACCGCATGCATGGACTGGATCGTGTTGGAAAGCAGGTTGAAATGGGTGATCATGACCCCCTTGCTCAACCCTGCCGTGCCGGAAGAGTAAGGAAGAGCGGCCAAGTCTTCCTGCGGACGAATCGAGGGAAGGGAAACAGGAAGGGAGGAGGAGTATTGTTTCAGGAGTTCCTGCAACGAGAAATAATTCCCGCGACCCGGTTCTGAGCGCCGGGTCAGGATGATCTTTTCCAGAGACGGCATCTGGGAAAGAGATTTCTCCACGATCGGGAAAAGATCCTGTTGGGCCAGAAGGATTCGGCTCTCCGCATCGTTCACCTGATTCCTTACCTCCCGCTCCCGCAGAGTGGGGTTCATGGGAGAGACGACCGCCCCCGCCTTCATGGCGGCGTAAAACCCCACGAAATATTCCCAGCCGTTGGGCATGAAGAAAGAAACCCGGTCTCCTTTTTTAATTCCCCAGTGGAGCAGGACTTGGGCCAAGACGTCACTTTCCCGATCTATGTCCAGAAAGGTGAGCTCTCGCCCTCCCTGAAGATCGATGACCGCCACCTTATGGGGCTGGCGTTCCACCGTCTTCTTGAGGAGATGATAAACCGGTTCCTCCGGATAGGGGAGAGAGGGGCGTCTTAGTCGGGAAGTGCTCATGTCCTCGCAATCTCTGAAAGGATCAGGGTTTTCTCCGGGCTTCCGATTTCAGGGTGAAAAAGAGTCAGGCCCCAGAGCCTTCAAATTCCCCAGGATGGGAAAGGGAAAATCGGAAGTAGAATGGGTGGACCCACACCAGATCGGCCACATGGTTCGATGGTCTGTTTTCCGGATGGTCATCTGGCCTACAGGGGTGCTAAAGCTCAGATCTTCCAGAGTTCCCAGGGTTTTTTCCGAAGCCGTGGCCCCGGCCTTCTTGATCGTTTGAAAAATGGCGTAGACGCTGATGTATCCACTCAAGGCGGCCAGGCTGGGGTAAGTGCCCGTATTTTCCTTATATTTGGAAACAAATTCCTTGGTTTCCTTCCAAGCCAAACCCCAGAAGGGAAAGGCGCTGACTCCCCATATTCCTTCGGGGCCTTTTTTCTTCATGGATACCAGCGACTCCAGGTTGCCCATTTCCAGCTCAAAGTGAGTCACCTTACGGAAATATCTCTGCCTGTTGGCCGTTTGGTAGAACCCCAGCCAGTCCTTTACTCCCAGATGGCTCAAGCAGACTTCCGTATTTGCCGAAAGGACTGTCTGGATGAAAGGGCTAAAATCATCGATTTGGGAGGGGAGAAAGGTCTCTCCCAGTCGCTGGGCATCCGGTTTCTGCCGGCTCATCTCCTCCCAGAAGTATTTTACCCAGTTTCGACCAATGGCTGAGTTTCGGGCCAGGAGGTAGAATCTTTTGCTGGAGAATTGGGATACGGTCCGAACTGCCGCCCTTTGGTAAGATTCGGGGGTCGGGCTGATCCAGAAGAGATTGGGGGGTTCTTCGCCAGTCGAGGCCGCTTCCATAAAATCCACCGGAAATACAAGAAAGGGGACCTGGTGCTCGTAAGCTGACCTGGAAACCGGGAGAATGGCCTCCCTCTGGAGTGCTCCGATCAGAAATTGTGGCCTTTGCTCAAAAAATAAATCGCGGAGGGCATTTAGGTCTCTACGCTGCAAAAAAGTCCCTCTCCTCAGGAAGAGGAGGAATTGTGCTCCCTGTTTTCCCTCATTGGAATTCACCTCGGCAACGGCAATTTCCGCTCCCCGAAGATAGGGATAATCAGCCCCCATTCCGGATTCCGGCAAGGGTATCAAAAGGCCGATTTTTACCAGTTCCGCCCCGAGGAATCCAGGGGAGAGGAAGGAGGATGAGAAGAATAGAGAAAAACCAAGGAGAAACCGAAGCGCCCAGTTTTCTCTCCTGCGGGAAGAGCAGGGCCTGGTTCCAGGAATTTTCCCCAATGAAAAAAATCGGCAAACCATGGAAAACGCCCCCATCGCGGTTGTTGATCTTCCCTTTCCCCAATAGTACAAAAAGTTTGGAATTATCCCGGAATGGAGACCAAAGGCAATACCAAGAAAAGAAGGNNAAGTCAAAATATCCATTAATCTAAATTATTTAAGCCCAAAGTGCAAACCAGTAGCCATGTTCGATTCACTTACCGATAAACTGAGCTCCATCTTCAAAAAGCTTCGAGGCCACGGAAAGCTCAGCGAAGAGAACATCTCCGAAGCCCTGAAAGAAGTCCGCTTAGCGCTTCTGGAAGCCGACGTCAATTTCAAAGTCGTCAAGGACTTTATCGA
>PMCE01000227.1 GCA_003154025.1 Syntrophaceae bacterium | reverse complement strand
CTTTTTCAAAGGGAGGAGAGCTTTTTCGAGACTCCTTTAAAGATTCCTCTGTTTTCCCCTTTGTAAAAGAGAATCTGAAAAAAATCCAACCTGGGGGAACCGCCTATCTCGTTGTCCAGGGGAGGGGCAAATTCATGCCGCCAAAATCGGCGGGAGGTGCATGGCCGCAAAGCGACCCCATGACTTCCGCCAAGCGATGCCGGCAATCCGGCGGTAACTTGAGGAAAACAAACGGACGATCCCTTTGCTTCTGCAGGGTTCAGTACCGCGCCGGCAACGGAGAAACCAGCGCCTCTTTTGGCGGCGTGAATTTACCCCTCCCCTGGACATGGCTGCGTTCGCCCATCTGCCAGTCTCTGAAACTTTTCAACCTTTTTTACCGCGCCGTTGCACAAAGCTCCAAAGAATGCTATTTTTTATACCGCTCAGGTTTTGATGGGTGAATCGGGGTTTCATCGATGGAAAGCAGGAACCGGCGTTACGAAAAAATAACCGCCTTCGTTTTATTCGGGTTTTCCCTCTTCTACTTCCTCAGTTCTGGGCGCATGAANNGAAAAGAATTACCTGGCCATCTTCGGCATATTGGGTTGCACCCTGGCATATCCCTTCCTCCTGGAATACGGGAAGTTCATCGTCTCCACTTTTGCGGTCGCCTATGTGATGCTCGTCTTCCTGAAACCCTCCCGGAGCCTCTTTTGTTTTTTCCTCGCCCTGGGAATGGCGGTGGGGTCCTTTCTGATCTTCTCCCTTTTGTTGGGAGTGGCCCTGCCCAGCGGCTTCCTGGAAAATTTCTTCTTCCGGATCGGAGGGTAGACTCCCCGTGCTGGAAATCTCCCAGAGCCTTCTACATGGTTTTGCCATCGCCTTGCAGCCGCTCTACCTCTATTATGCTTTGATCGGGACCATCCTGGGAACGATCGTCGGCGTGCTGCCCGGCCTGGGGCCTCTGGGGGCCATGGCCATTCTCCTCTCTTTCACCCTCAAGCTGGATGCCGCCGGCGCGATGATCCTGTTTGCCGGCATCTATTACGGGGCGATGTACGGCGGTTCCACCACCTCCATCCTCCTCAACATCCCCGGAGAAGCCGCCTCGGTGGTCACCTGTATCGACGGGTATAAGATGGCCCAGAAAGGGCGGGCCGGAGCGGCCTTGACGGTTTCCGCGGTGGGGTCCTTCATCGCCGGGACCATTAGCATTCTGGGGTTGATGGTGGTTGCTCTTTTCCTCGCGGATATCGCCCTCCGCTTCGGTCCGCCGGAATTTTTCGCCATCGGAGTCTCCGGGTTGGTCCTCCTGGTCCGCTTGACCGGAGGGTCGCTTCTTCAGGCCTTTATCATGATCCTTCTCGGAATGGCCCTGGCCACGGTGGGGATTGATTTTTTGACCGGAATCGAGAGGTTCACGTTCGGCATTCAGGACCTGGAGCAGGGGATTGATTTTCTCCCGGTGGCCATGGGGATCTTTGGAATTGCCGAAGTTCTCACCACGGTCGAGCAGAAGGAGTTCATCCAGCCCGTCAAAAAAGTCAAGATGAGGGAACTCCTTCCCACCCGGGAAGAGTGGAGACGGTCCTTTCCCGCCATGTTCCGGGGGTCCGTCCTGGGGTTTATCATCGGATTAGTCCCGGGACCTTCGCCGGTGATCTCCACGTTCGTTTCCTATATCGCCGAAAAAAAACTTTCCAANNGGGGCCTACGTTCCACTCTTCGCCCTGGGAATCCCCTTTACTCCGGCCATGGCCATCGTCCTGGGAACTCTCATGCTCCATGGCTTGACCCCGGGACCCAACCTGATCCAAACCAAGCCCGACCTCTTCTGGACCGTGATCGCCAGCATGTACATCGGCAATTTCATGCTCCTGGTGTTGAATCTTCCCCTGGTCAACATCTTCGTAGGGATCCTGAAGGTGCCGCAAAATATCCTTATGCCGGTCATCGTCCTCATCTGTCTGATCGGGGTCTATACGGTAAACGCGAGCTCTCTGGACCTCCTCATGCTGGCCGTCTTCGGGTTCGTCGGTTATGCTTTGCGGGGAGTCGGTTTTCAGGTGGCCCCGTTGATTCTGGCCATGGTGATCGGCCCCATGCTCGAGACTTCCCTGCGCCAATCCCTTAACATTACCGGGGGAAACCTTGCCGGCATCATCCTTAGGCCCATCTGCCTCGCCCTGTACATCCTCGTGGGTCTTATCTTTGTCCTCCCGGTACTATTGAAGTTCATCAAAAAGTCCCGCCTTTTTCGGCGACCGGGGATTCAAGGAAATAAACGGGAGAAGTAGGGGCGGTTCGCGAACCGCCCTCACAGGGTCCGTTGGAAAAGGGTTTACAGCTTTTACCCAGATAAGAATTGGAGAGGTGGAAAAAATGAAAAGTGCGGGGAAATATAAGGTTGCCTTTCAGGAGATTCAAATCCCCGAGTGGCCCGCGAAGCCGCGGGACTGGGGAATCACCATGGTGGCGGACTGGGGGGCCGGTCTGGCGCGGCAGAAGGATCTGATCCAGACCGGAGGATATTTCGTGGACCTGGCCAAGATCGTGGTGGCCTTATCCCGGATTCTTCCCCGGGACGTCCTCGCCAGGAAGATTAAACTCTACCAAGAAAACCGGATTGAGCCCTTCCCCGGCGGTCAGTTCCTGGAAATTGCCATCCTGCAAAAGAGAGTCAAGGATTATTGCCGGGCGGCGCGGAGGGTCGGGTTTCGGACCATCGAGGTTTCCGACAACGCCATTACCCTGTCTCCCCGGAAAAAAAGCCGAGTCATCCGGGAAGCCATCGATTCCGGTCTGCGGGTCATCGGGGAAGTGGGCAAGAAGGTCGCCACGACCGATCTGTCGGAATTAATCGCCGACATCCATAATACGCTGAAGGCGGGAGCCTGGAAGGTGTTCGTGGAAGCCAAGGAGATCTTCGGCGAGGAGCTCAATGCCGATTTGATCAAACAGCTGGCCGATTCGGTGGACGTCTCCAAGCTGATCTTTGAGATTCCCCTGGTCTCGGTGCAGGAGGTCCATCATTTTCAGGGCTACAAGATGTGGCAATGGCTCCTGGAAACCTTCGGCCCCAAAGTGAATATCGCCAACGTGGAGTTTGAAGACCCGCTGAAACTGGCGGCGATCAGGCTGGGGATCGGCCCCGACACCTCGCTGAAGGAAGGGGCGTTCTGCCGGTCCTTAAACGGGGAATTCGTTAAATGATAATTGCGCATTGCGAATTGTAAATTGCGAATTGTCGAACACGAAGGGCTTTCTATTTCCCATTCTGCGCCTTTCCAATTCACAATTCGCAATTGCCAGGATTATTTTTTTCCAATGCGCAATTGTGGGTTTATCCTTCCTCCGCTTTCTTACTGTACTTGATCAGTTCCGGCACCGATCTCACCGCTTTAATCAAGACCTCCCCATATTCCTTCCCATCGATGAACCGGGGGGTCAACCCCATGGTCTCCATCTTGGATTTGACCTCCGGATCATTTAAAACCTTTCTGACGGTATCTTCAAGCTTTTTCCGGATCTCCTCCGGGGTGCCCGCGCGAACCGTAAAACCATATTGCACGATGGCCGAAAAGGGATACCCTAGCTCCTCCATGTTCCTGACTTGCGGGAAATAGGGCACGGCTCCGGACCCCAGGTTCACCAGCATGACCAGCTTGCCTTCCCGGGCCGACTGAAAAGCCGGAGTTCCGGTTCCCGTCTCGCAGAGGTCCACGTGCTTCCCGAGGATGGCCGTCGATGCCTCCCCGCCGCTCTTGAACATCACAAATTTCATCTTCAAGCCGTTCTTCACGGCGATCGACTTAACCACCTCCAGGGCCCACTGAGCCCCTCCGCTCCCGGCGCTCAGTTCCCCGGGGTGCTTCTTGGCGTATTCGATGAACTCCGGGAAGGTCTTGTAAGGTTTATCCGCGGCGGTGAAAAGCACCCTTTGCTGGGGCATGTAACCCGCCACGCAGGAGATATCCTTGAAATCGAAAGGTTCCCCCCCCAAAAAATAAGGGCCCGCGAGGGCATCGGTCATGGGACCCAAGACGACATTGTACCCGTCCGCCTTCTGGCTCAGGGCGTAACGCAGGCCGATCGCCCCATTGGCTCCCGGTTTGTTCACCACCAGAACCGGCTGCCCCAGCTCCACCTTGAATTTTTCCGCCAGCAGCCGGGCGCTTACATCCGTCATCCCTCCAGCACCCCAGGGAACGACAAAAGTGACCGGCTTCTGGGGGTACTTTTCCGCGGCCTGTGCCGGCCCCCCCAAGGGCCAGGCCATAACCATAGCCAATAAAATAAGGAGACCTCTTTTCATTTCCAACCCCCCCAAAAATATTGCCTGGAGTGCCTAAAGTGCCCGGAGTCAACTGCCCCGGGGCTGCCCATCCCCGCGGCACGATCGGTAGCTTGTGGGCGGATTTTAGCATGACGCTTTTCCCTTGACCATCTTCTTTTTTCTTTGATAGTAATACTTCTTAGGGTTTTCCCGGGCCAGGATCCTCCCGCAGGGGGGGGCCCCGATGGAATCGGTGAAGTCAGAAGAAGCATGCNNGACTCCCCCTCGAGGAAATATCGCCAAGAGAGGGAGGGCAAGTGGGACCGGCCTTTCAAATGGGGAATGCTGAATTCTCAACCAACCCGGTTAGAATCCCTGGGCCGCGAATTGTTCATTCTCCATTCCGCANNCCCTGCACGGTGGATCTCTTCGCGCCCCGAATCGGAGAGGCCGTCGTCAACTTGCTACGCCGGGTCGGGGTCAATCCGGTCTATCACCAAGAACAGACCTGCTGCGGCCAGCCGGCGATGAATGCCGGGTACCGGGAGGAGGCCAAAAAGGTGGCCAAGCATTTCATCTCCGTCTTCGAGAAGGACGAGGTGATTGTGAGCCCCGCCGGCTCCTGCGTATGCATGGCCAAATACCATTATCCGGAACTCTTGGAGAACGAGCCGGACTGGCTGCGCCGGGCCGAGGCGCTCGTTCCCCGGATGTATGAATTCTCCCAGTACCTGGTGGACGTACTGAAGGTGGTGGATGTGGGGGCTTCCTTCGCGGGGAAGGTGACCTACCACGAATCCTGTCACATCCTCCGGGGCCTGGGGGTTTCCGAGCAGCCGAAAAAGCTGATCCAGGCGGTGAAAGGGGCCCAGCTGGTGCCGCTCAACAACTCCGACTCCTGCTGCGGCTTCGGGGGGGAGTTTGCCAATGACTTCCCCGATATCTCCGAATCCATGGTGAGGGATAAGTCGGCGGACTTCCTTGCCAGCGGCGCCGACCTCCTGATTCTCAACGAGCCCGGCTGCTTCCTGAACATCGGCGGTTATCTGAACCGCAACCACCCCGGCAAGAAGATCATGCACCTGGCCAGCTTCTTAGCCACCAACGGCAGGGAGGCCGAATATGGAAATTAAAACCGAACAATTCACCGAATCGGCGAAAAAGGAGTTGAAGAACGAGCGCCACCGTCTCTTCCTCAAGTTGATTCCTCCGATAATGCGGATGAAGCGCGAGGCCGGGTTCACAACTCTTCCCGACGCCCCGGCCGCCATGGCCTGCGGGGCGGCGATCCGGGCGGAGGCCATCGCCCGGCTTCCGGAGCTCCTGGAGGAATTCGAGAAGAACGCCACGGCCAACGGGATGAAAGTCGTCTGGATGCGGGACGACAAGGAGGCCAACGACTTCATCATCAAACTGGCCAAGGAAAAAGGCATCAAATACGTGACCAAGGGCAAGTCCATGGTCACCGAAGAGACGGCGCTCAACGAGGTTCTGGAGGAAAATGGAATTGAAGTTTGGGAGACCGACCTCGGCGAGTTCATCGCCCAGCAGCTCCACCGCCCCCCCTTCCACATCGTTGGCCCGGCCATCAACGTCCCAGTGGAAGAGGTCCGGGACCTCTTCATCGAGAAAATCGGCCTGAAGGAACCCACCCTGGACCCGGTGCAGCTGGGATACGCCGCCCGCGTGTTTCTGCGGGATAAATTTCACCACGTCCAGATGGGGATCACCGGGGTGAACATGGCCGTGGCCGAGACCGGGACGATCAT
>PMCE01000310.1 GCA_003154025.1 Syntrophaceae bacterium | reverse complement strand
AGGCCTCGTCCATCTTCCGGTCGGGAGCAAGGATCAGGCCATCGATCTGATGCTGTTCTACGATCGTAAAGAGATCATGAAGGTCTCCCAGCGTGGCCAGCTGGTCCCCCTCTGAATCAAAAGAGCCGGAGCCAGGGGAGGAAGTCTTGCCGCCTGACGGAGAGGAGCCATCGTCGACCATCCCCACAACGGAAAAGAGATCGTTGCCGGAGGAAAGAATGGCCTCGTGGATCATCCGGGCGGTTCGTCCCGCGCCGAAAATCAGGAGGCGCTGGCCGAAGAAAGAATGGGTAAGGACCAGGATGTAGATCCCCCTCAGGGCAAGAATGGACAAGGAGACAAAGAGGAAGAAAATGGGCCAATTGGAAAGGGAAGCCGGAAAGGCCGGCAGGGCATAGGAGATCAGCAGGGACAGAATCACCGTGCTGACCATGGCCTTCAGGCAGATCGGAATCGTGGAAAAATACCGGCCCGCTTTTCGGGGATCAAAGAGGTCGAAGGCCAGAGCGGTGATGAACCATAAGAGGTTGAGGAGAAGGAAAGGAAAGGCTGCCTGGAGGATCGCTTCGCCAATGTGAGGCCCCTCCCAGGAAACCCAGAAAACCCAGAGCAGCGCTCCATTCAGGGCCAGAAAGTCCAGGCCCATAAGGGCGAGGATGCGTTCCGGNNCTCTTTGCCCAGGTTCAAGGATAATACTTTCCCCCATCGCCCGTTGGTCAGGACCTGGGCTCTGTCTTCATTCATTCTCTGCTCCCCAAAGCATGATGCGGATGGTCCCTTATTCTTTCCGGCGGAAACGGCGCGGGCGAAAGCCGATGCCCCATCGAATCACCCTATCCCATACTGTACTGGCTTATCTCCTTCGGGAAAATATCCGACCGGGGGATGGATTCCCTCCAGGGAACCCGGCGCATCTTCTTCCTTCCGTCCGCCGCAGTGGCGAAATACTGCATGGTACAATGGAAGAGAATCACATGGCAGTCTTCGATCTTCTGCATGTCCTGGCTTTGAACGATAAGGGATTTGTGGGCGACAGCCTTCAACCGGCCTCCATCATAGCCCCCGACGGCAAAGGTCCGGGCCCCGTTTTCCCGGGCGTATTCTATGGCCCGGATCACGTTTTCCGAATTCCCGCTGCAGGAAACCCCGATCACCAGGTCTTCTTTCTGCAGGAAATTTTTGAGCTGTTCGACGAAGACCTGGGCAAAAGAAACGTCATTTCCGTAGGCCAGGAGAAGAGGGATGTTGTCGGTCAGGCTTATGACGCGAAACTTCTCTTCCTTCCCGAAACTGACTCCCTTATTCAGGTCACAGGCGAAATGGGCCACCGCGGCGGCGCTTCCTCCGTTGCCGCACAGGAAAATGTGGGACCTCCGGTGGAGGGTCCCCTCCAACTCGACGATGAAATCCTCGAATTCGTGTCCGTGGATGGAAGAGAAGATGTGGCTCAGGCTGTCCAGGTAGTCTTGGAGAAATGATCTCATCGTCGGCAGGCTCCTATTCGTAGAATAAAATCTTCGTCCCTTCCTGGTCGATCTGGAACGGCAGGGTTTTGCAGGCCATGGAGGCGGCCAAATTCTCGTGATTCCGGCAAAATAGAAGGAGAAAGCCATTTCCGCCGGCTCCCAGAAGTTTGCCTCCCTCCGCTCCGAAGCTCCTCGCGGTCTGGTACAAGGTGTCCACGGCTCCGTTGGAAATGTTACTGGCCAATTCCTTTTTGTACATCCATCCCTCATGCAGGATGGCGCCGACCGAGTCTATCTCCCCCCGGAGCAGGAAATCCCGCAAACGGTCGGACAGGGAGACCATCTTGCAAAGGTTGGCATACGTATTCCCGTGGGCGATATTCTTCTTCTGCTCCGCAAGGATGCTGCTCGCTTTCCTTTCTCCCCCCACATAATAAAGGTATAGCTTCCTCTCCAACATTCCTTTCGCCTCTTCCGTCAGGAAGAGGGGGGAGACGTCTACCGTCTCATCTTTATGGAAGCGGATATAATTGATATTTCCGCAGGCGACGGCGTACTGGTCCTGTTTCCCGATGGGCTCCCCCAGGATATCAATCTCTATTTCACATGCTTGAGCGGCAAGCCTTTCTTTCGTAACGATCTTCCCCTTGCAGGCGTAGAGGGCATTCAGCAGCCCCACGGCAAAGGCGCTCGATGAGCCCAGCCCGGTGCCTGCGGGGACGTCGGCAAAGCTGGCGATCTCGAATCCCGTACCGAGTTGAACTTTTTTCAGGCATTCCCTCACCAGGGGATGCTGGATCTCTTCCACCGAGCGGACATCCTCCGTCCGGGAGTATTTGATTCGAATCTTGTCATGGAAATACGGGTGGATGACAACATACATGTACTTTTTGATAGCCGCACTCACCACGGCCCCATACCCGTTTTGAGAATAGAATTCCCGCAGATCGCTTCCGCCGCCGGTAAAGCTCACGCGAAAGGGAGTCCTGGTAATGATCATGGTTTAGCTTTCGATTACCATATCAGCATTTATTCGCGAAGCCTTGACAAAAATAGATTCGTCCTCAAGTCTTTGTCGGTATATTTTTTCGATCTCCTCTTCCCCTAATCCCTTCCACCGGTAATAGGTCAGGAACCGGTCCTTTCTCAGCCCTTCGTCTATTTCCATGAAGATTCTGAGGTGAGCAAGGTCCCGTAATTTTTCGTGATCCAGGGCGCAAACCCCCTCCAGGAGGAGACACCGCGAATGATTCAAGGAAAAGGGGTTCTGCTCCCCAATGCGCCGGGAGTAGGGGTCGTAAATCCCCAGGGTAATGGTTTGGCCGGCGATCAGGCCCGCCAGGTCCTTCCCCAGGTCCTTATACCGGTACCTTTCCCTTACGGTCATCCCGCCGTTCCGCTCT
>PMCE01000050.1:313-5002 GCA_003154025.1 Syntrophaceae bacterium | reverse complement strand
GCCCGGTTGGTGGAACTGGACATCGAGTGGGCTAACCGTTACCTTAAGAACCGCTGAGAAAATTCTTCTTGAATCATGGGCGAAATAGACGATTCCATTGCCATCACTCTTCGATCCTATGTCCTGCCGCCGGGTTCCGAGGACGATTTCCCGCTCGGCCAGCCCCTGCCGCTCCGGGTTTCCCCCGGAACTCCCGTGAAAAAATTCATGGAGAAGGTTTTTGGCGAAAGGACGAACCAGGTGGGAATGGTGGTGATCAACGGCAAGGTGGCCGAAGGAAAAACGCCCTTGGCGGACGGCGACCGGGTGGATGTTTTCGAAATCCTGGGGGGCGGATAAAGATGCTGACCAGGCCTTCAACCAGGCGGTCGCGGAGGGCGCCAAGATAGAAACGACGCTGGCGGACTTGTTCCGGGGTGATCGTTACGGCAAACTGACGGACCCCCTCGGGCATTCCTGATCGCTGGCCACGCATGAAGAAGATGTGGGCCCGGAGGAGTTGAAGAAACGAGCTGAAGCCGTCAGGGCCAAGGGGGGATAGGCGGTCAAGAGGGCGGGCTAAGACTCGCGGTTCGATCCGATTAGAGGTTCGCTGCCGGGCGGGGGGTCGCAAGAAAACCCATCTCCGGCCTTTTCCTTAGAGCGAATAAAGCTCATCCCGGAATAGGTGCAACCAGTTCTTTTCCAGCGCTTCCAACGCTTCCTGGGTTTTATCGACGCCGATGATCACGATGGGCTGGCCGCTCTCTCCCCTGCCGAGAGAAGTATAGAAGTAATGAACGTTGATATTCTCCTCCTTCAAGGGCTTGAGCACCGCCTTTAAAGCGCCGGGATGGTCGGGGATTTCCACGGCGATCACGTCGTCCACGGAGACCGAATATCCGTTGCTCTTCAGCACCCGCACCGTTTTTTCCGGGTTGTCGGTCACAAACCTGACCGTGCTTCTCTCCGCGGTTTCCGCCACCGAGATAGCCCGTATGTTGATTCCTTCCCGCCCGAGGCACTCGCTGACGGAGAGGAATTTACCGGGGACATTTTCCAGCGCCACTGAAACCTGCTTTACGAACATAGCTTCCCTCACTGTTTCCTTTCAATTTTGTTCCCCCTCTCCGCCAATTCTTCCCCCATGGGGAGAACCATGGGCGCATGGGGCCCAACTGCAAGCCCCATATTGGTAAGAAGGAGAACTCCGGCTCCTGAGGGACCGGTTGTTAGGGCGGATCGCGAACCGCCCCTACGATGCTGTCCTCAAGGAACCCCTTATTTCACGCTGAGTCGAGGAAAAAGTCTAGACGCTATTGAAAGAAACGATACCCTTCCTCCAGGGCCCTCTCGTTGATTCCGATGAGCTTTTTTTTCGCGCTCAGCGTGAATCTCACCGCTTCGAGGACCTGGGAGATGGAAACCAAGCCGGTCTTCTTTATGAAGGCCCCCAACATGACCATGTTGGCCGATCTCGCATTCCCCAGACTGTCGGCCATTTGATTGGCCGGGATGGGGACGAGGGTAATGTCGCCCCTGGAAATCGGAGCCGCCACCAGGGACGAGTTGACGAAGAAAAGCCCCCCCGATTGGAGCTGGTTTTGGAACTTCAGGGCGGAAGGTTGATTCATGGCGATGATGAATTCCGGCGAGGAAGCCACCGGGGAGGCGATTTCATCATCCGAAATCGCCACGGTGCAATTCGCCGTCCCGCCGCGGACCTCCGCTCCATAAGCGGGCAGATAGGTCACGTTTCGGCCTTCCCGCATGGCGGCCTCCGCCAGGTTGAGGCCCATGGAAAGGATCCCCTGGCCTCCAAAACCGGCAATCACGGTTTTAATCAGCATCTTTCTTTCCGGTTACGTCCTTGTAGACCCCCAGGGGAAAAACCTTGCTCATCTCTTTATCGATCCACTGCCAGGACTGGAGCGGATTCATCTTCCAGTTCGTCGGGCAGGGGGAGAGGATTTCCACCATGGANNGAGTTGACCGCCACCCGCTCCAGGTAGGCGGCCCCCTCGACCGCGGAGAGGATCTCGCTCATGCGGATGGGTTGCCCTTCGAAAGATTTGTCCCGCCCGTAGGGAGTGGTCGAAGTCTTCTGGCCGGTCAACGTGGTCGGAGCCATCTGGCCCCCGGTCATTCCATACACTGCGTTGTTGATGAAGATCGTGGTTATGTTCTCTCCCCGGTTGGCCGCATGGAGGGTCTCGGCCGTTCCGATTCCCGCCAGGTCTCCATCCCCCTGGTACGTGAAGACGATCACCTCCGGGCAGGCCCGCTTGATGCCGGTGGCCACGGCCGCTCCCCTCCCGTGGGCGCACTCGGCCATATCCACATCGATATAGTTGTAGGCGAAGACCGAGCATCCGGGGGGCGGGATACCGACAACCCTATCCCGCAGGTTCATCTCGTCGATGACCTCGCAGAGGAGCCGGTGGGCTACCGAGTGACCGCATCCGGGGCAGTAATGGAAGGGCGTCTTCTTCAATGCGTTGGGCCGGGAATAAACCTTTTTCACCTATTTCAACCCCTTCTGGTAATAGATCCGGGAAATATTCCGCGCCACTTCGTTGGGGGTGGGGATGACCCCTCCCGGCCTCCCGTAGAAGGAGACCTCCCCCTTCCCTCCCAGCGCCATCTGCACGTCTTCCAGCATCTGCCCCATATTCATCTCGAAAACGAAGTACTGTTTTTGGGTGCGGCTCATCTCCTGGATTTTCTCGGAAGGAAACGGCCACAGGGTGGTGGGCCTGAGCAGCCCCACCTTCAGGCCCTCCCGTCGCACCGTCTTGATGGCTCCTTTGGCGATTCGCGCGGCGATTCCGAAGGCCACCACGATGAGCTGGGCATCTTCCGCCAGGAAAGTATCATAGGTGGTCTCTTCTCTCTGGATCAGGGAGTACCGCCGGAAGAGGCTCCAGTTGAGCTCCTCCAGCTCCAGAGGGTTGGAGGTGAAAGTTTTTATGATCCGGCTGGGCCGGCCCTTGGCTCCCCTCAGAGCGTCTTCCCTCAGGGGAAGTCTGGCCGGGGTTTCATGCTTGAACTCCACCGGCTCCATCATCTGCCCGAGCACCCCGTCGCCCAGGATGATCACCGGGATTCGGTATTTATCCGCCAGATGGAAAGCCCGTTGGGTGAGGTCGGCAAGCTCCTGGACGGAAGAGGGAGCCAGCACGATGGTACGGTAGTCTCCGTGTCCGCCCCCCCGGGTCGCCTGGAAATAATCGGATTGGGCCGCGGCAATGCTGCCCAGGCCGGGCCCGCCCCTGGACATGTTGACGATGACCGCCGGAAGCTCGCAGGCCGCCAGGAAGGAAATCCCTTCCTGCTTCAGGCTGATGCCGGGGCTGGAAGAAGAAGTCATGGCCCTTACGCCGGCGATGCTGGCCCCGTAAACCATGTTGATGGCCGCGATCTCGCTCTCCGCCTGGACGAAGGAGCAGTCTTTTTTCCTGGCCAGGTGGGCGGCCATATACTCGGACAGTTCGTTCTGCGGCGTGATGGGGTAGCCGAAATAACACTGGCACCCTGCCCGGATGGCCGCCTCGGCGATGGCCCGGTTGCCGTCCATGAGAATCCTAGCCACGGTAGACCTCGATCGCCGCCTCGGGACATACAGTTGCACAAATAGCGCAGCCCGTGCATCCTTCGCTGTTCGTGCAAACCGCGGTCAAATACCCGTTGCTGTTCAACTCCGCAGACAGGGAAATGATCTTGGGGGGACAAAAGGCCATGCAGAGTTCACACCCTTTGCAAAATTCGCGGGAGATGTTTATTTTTCCTTTCATGCAGGTCATCCGGAGCGGGTCGTGAATTTATGGAGGAGGCAAGATTGGCGGGAGAATATTGCCCGACTTCGAAGGAAGTCCTGAATTCATCCCCAGACGTCAGCCCTTGTCCGTGCTGATCCCCTTTCCCCATCCTCTTAAGAAATATTAGAAGAGGATTCCCCGGCTGTCAAGAATAACTGACATATCCATGGACATGCCTGCTCGAGTAACTCACGAAGNNGCAGGATAAACAGAAATAGGGAGGTACCGGATGCTTTCAGTTATTGCTAAGCTGCCCATTAAGGAAGGAAAGATCGAAGAGGCCATTCAAGCCTTCAAGGAACTCATGCTTCAGGTTGCCAAGGAAGAAGGCACTGTCTCCTATACCATTAACCGGAGCCAGGCCAACCCCAACACCCTGGTGGTCATGGAGCGGTACAAGGACAAGGCCGCTCTGGATGCGCATTCCTCTTCACCCTATTTCAAAGCCTTCTTGCCCAAGAGCGGCGCCCTGATGGCGGGAAGGGCAGAGATAACCGTCATGGAGGAGATCCACTCGATTTAACACCGTGAGAGCGCAAGGCGCGAGGGCGAAATAAAATAGAGTTTTTTACGTATTTTGCGTTGTACCTTCAGCCTTGCGCCTTCTACCTTACGCCTTGTACCTTGAGCCTTGTTCCTCGTGCCTTTACGGCCTCATCCCTCTCTTCTTGGGGCCCAGTTGGGTGGGGAGCAATCGGTAGGCGGTTTCGATCCATTCGCAGAGCAGCGGCCGCGTGTCCCGCGGGTCGATGATCTCCTCGACCCCGAACATCTCGGCCGTGCGGAAGGGCGAAGCCACCTTGGCCAAACGCTTCTCGATCTCCTCCCTCAAAGCCTGCGGGTCTTCCGCCGCTTCGATCTGGCGTCGGTAAGCCGCTTGAACGCCCCCTTC
>PMCE01000050.1:0-251 GCA_003154025.1 Syntrophaceae bacterium | reverse complement strand
ACAAAATAGACCACCGGCAGGTGGAATGTGTCGCACATATCGATGAATCGAACCATCTTGTCCGCCGCGGAGGCGGTAACCGCTCCGCCGAAGAACTTCGGGTCGTGGGCCAGGACCCCGACCGGCCGTCCGGATAAGCGGGCCAGGCCGGTAACCACCGAAACCCCATGCTTCGGTCCGATCTCGAAAAAGGACCCTCGGTCGAGCATCAGGTCCAGGATGCGCCGAACCACATAGGGCCGCCGTTTGTT
>PMCE01000163.1:6052-16762 GCA_003154025.1 Syntrophaceae bacterium | reverse complement strand
GACTCGCTTGATTTGGGACTAGCCTACCAGTAGCGACCAATCATTACGGGTAGAAGTCCTGTCCTCGGATTCAACATATGGAAACCATCTCGTAACTATTTTTAATACCTCGCATTTGGTAGAGATATAGCAGAACTCATAACCTCCCGGCCAAATGACTTAACCACAACATATGGGGGTGTAGACGAGATTGCAAGAAGCCAGCAGAGGCAAGATTAGCCCGAAAAATTATCTGTTTCACCCTAGTGCTCTGTCTCGGAAATACCACCTCCTTTAAGTAACTTTCATCTGCATTTCGGCATGGAATAATCCCCTCCAATACAGCTTCATTCAAGAAAGCCATTATCTTTAGGCCAAATTTGCTTCTTTTGTAACCTGCCATTGCGAGAACGAAAACATTTAGCCCAAGTTCATGCTCATTACCAAAGTTCAGATTCTCTCTTTAAGTCGCCAGGTCAGGTGCAATGGTGATCTTGGAGGCCTAACCCCAGGGCGCCTCAGCGGCCGCGTTCTTACCAGCAGTGCGACCGGAGCCCAGGCACTCAGCCATGCTGCCATACCCCTGGTAGAGCCACGCAAACATCGAGCCCAGTTCACCAGCGCTGTAGAGCCGTGGAATAGGGCTGCGCCACACATCGAGCACCTGGCACTTCTGGTTGTGCAGTGGCCCTCCCTGGGTATTCACAGAGCAAGGCCAGGTTTTGATTGCATATAATGGCTTCGTCAGGGGCGTCATGCTTGTGGGCTCGCGTTCGAAGTCTGGGTCGGCTCCGGCCGCAACGTAGCTGTTATACTTGTTAACGGTGGTGGCTAATACAGCCGGGTCTACTTTCAAGGCTGCGGCCAGTGCTTCTATCGTATCGCCCTTGAGGATCCACCCCTTGGCGATTTCAGCGCTGTTATCGCTGCTCCAGGTGTAGCCAGACATCTTCCCGACCCAACTCCAATCCCGGCCGGCCAGAGGTTTGGCCTTCCTTATTCCCTCATCAAAAATGTACCAAAAGGGTATGCGTGGATACTGAACTTTGACACCGTCGTAGTAGAACACTGCGTCCCTTCCGTAGCCATGGAGATGGGGGCGATTCTCATTCATAAAGCGCTTGCCGTATTTATCTACAAAGATCACGCCATTGCCTGGCAGACTAATATTAAACGTCCATGGAGTTTTCGCAAACTCAGGGCCCAGGTCATTGGTGAGGAAGCCAAAATGAAATGGGGCCATGTCATTATTCATATGCCACAGGTCTGCGCCTGCTTCCATCGCCATGATGATCCCGTCGCCCGTGTTGGCCGGCGAACCCGAGTGAACCATAGGTGCGCGCCCATAGTTTGCTAGCATGGTCTCATTGAACTCAAACCCACCACAGGACAAGATCACTGCCCTCTTTGCCTTAATAGCTATCTCATTGCCTCCAACCCCTGCCAGAACCCCTCGTACCTCGCGGCGCTGCTGGCCTGGGATTTCGGGGATGGTTAACAGTTTCTTCGCAGGTGTGCCAAAAAGGACTTCTATCTTCCGGGACTCCACCTCCTTAGAAAAAACGTAGTATTGGACGTTGGCTCCTGACGGCACGTCTGCACGACTAACCGCCATAATCGAGGACGTGCCAGCACCGGGAAGGAGAGGATGTTCCGCAGACCGAGGAGTGCCGTACTTGACACCCATTGCCTCGAGAATGTGGCGGTTTTCCATCATCTCGTCCACAAAAGTCTCAACCATCTCTTCGGAAATGTCATACATATGCAGTGGAGGGCCGTCCAATTGGGCGGCACACATGCCTTTGTAATAGGCCACAGCGTCTTGCTTATTGCTGGGGACCCACATACCGCTGCCAGAGACCCGGCTGTTCCCACCTTCCTTTCCCTTAAACATTTTTTCAAGTATAAGCACCTTGGCTCCAGCATCATGGGCAATCATGGCTGCCGCTGCCCCGGCCAGCCCATATCCCACAACTACCACATCCGCCTCTTTGTCCCAATTCTGCGGCAGCGGCGCTGCCTTTGCTTCCTTTGCACCGAGTCCTGCCAGCCCCACCACACCTGCTCCAACTGCTGCACCCTTTAAAAATTCCCGCCTGCTTACACCTTTCTTGGTCTTCTTTTTAGACATTTGGACCTCCGCCTTCCTAATGGATTTCTGGTCCTTACTTCTTAAGCTCCCCAGACATTGATTTTTGTGTAGCTATGATCGTTTCCTCTTTTAGGTTTGAAGATTTAGTTGATTTTTACAAGGGAAAAACAGGCAGAGGAGAAAGGCTCCCAAGGGAAACAGAATCCCCCTGAAGACATCGTATGGGCACCTTCCGGTAACTCAATTTCATACGACACTCCAGAAGGTTAGAGGTTAGGTTGTTGAGTTTACTTGGCTACGTGGGAAAATGACAACAACGGTACCTAAGAAATACTCTTATTCAAAAGGTAGTCAAGGGGAAAATTGCCTTTGGAAATAGCCTCGGTTGTCAAGCCCAAATTAATGATTTGCGTTTGAAGTGTTGGATTCTTGGGGATGATCCTAAAAACAAGAGTACAGGAATCCTCGTTTTCCAGGGAAAAAGCCGCCCACCGGCTGAATTGAACAACTGCACTAACAAGTCTTCACTCCGACATATCATTGGAGACCAACGATTGGGAGTAGAAACATTCACTATCATTCAATAGCGGCGGGGCATGGGCCTTGGGAGCGGGGCGTGATTTAACGAGCCAACTTTCATCACGGGGAGCGATCATTCCGCTTCTCGTTCTTATTCCGAGTATAGGCGCTAGGGGGAAGCGCTGATCCTTTCAGCGACCAAACGAGCTATGAGGAGAAGCCATTCCAAGGTTTCTCTTTGGGTGTCATATCCGGACAACGTGACCTGGTAAGCTCCTTTTCGGAAGTTCAGGTAATAATCTTCCATGGCCGCCTCTTCTCCGACAGAAACCTTTTGCCCTTTGTCGCCCGCTTTCTTGCGGTAAATCCTCTTGGCGCTCTCCGGAGAAAGCATTTCATATATATCCAGGTTGATCCGCTTTCCCTCACTGTTTCGGTAAGTCGCCATGGCCGCTCTGTTGAAACCTTCCTTCACGTATTCCTCTGCCCCGCCATTGATCACCTCGAACAGCCTGATCCCTTCAGCAGTCTGGGGCTCGCCGTCGAGCTTCCATCCCTTGAGGTCTGATTCCAACGGCATCAAGTGCAATAGAGATCCCTTGGGCCGAGGTTCTTCAGCCTGCGAGAAGATGGGGGAAAAAGAGAAGATGGACCAAGAGAGGAGAATCGAGAGTATCAGCGAACGGAGGATTTTTGTCTTGTTGGTCTTTCGGGATTTCATGAGCTCAAACCGAAAGGGATTTGATTCTGATCCGGTCAAGCTTCATTTCGCCCAGGCCGTGTCGGGAAGCCTTGCCGATCATCAGAACATCCTCGGGTCGAAGCCCCAGGAACCTGCAGCAGAAGGCGTCAAGGCTGACGCCATTGGTCGAGGCCACGACCGTTTCAGCGTTGGCGAGTTTGCCCGGCCCGTAAGGCCCTTTTTCCGTGATAAAGGTCGTGGCGTCTGAGATGCAGAGGTCTGGCTTCCTGAAGAGGTTCAAGTCGGCAATGCATTGGGAAAGATGGTCCAAGTCCGCAAACCATCCCAGTTTCAGTGTGCCCCAATGAAAGTAGCTTGTGGTGGGAAAAGGGCAGAGGCCCATCATGTTCTTGAGGGCGCCAGTGTAAAGAACGCCTTCGTGATGTTTGGTGATTGAAATGTTGATGAAAACGTCGCAGTCCATGAGCTCTTTCGTGACCCGGGCATCCTTCAAGCTCAACCCGCCGGGGATTACCACTTTCACATGGTCCCCACTCTCATATTTCAGACCCTTCAGCACAGCGGCGAGTTCGCCGCTTTTGGGCGACCTTTCCCAATATCCCCGGTGAGGCTTATTCAGGTAACAAACCTCCTTGGCGCCCCCTTCGAGGCATTTCTCAATCACTGCCAGAGCCACATCGGGGTTGACCGAGGCCCCGATATTCTTGAAAGGAGAGTTCACAAGGACACCCACCCTGTCCCCCCGCCGCATGAAAGCTTCGATTCCTCCAAGCTCCTGAATCGCCCTGAGGGTGTTGATGTACGGATCTTTGCCCTTTACGGCAACGAGGCCCGGCTCCATCTCCGGGGCAGGAGGAGCTTGAAGTCTACTCTGGGCAAAGCCGGACAAAGGACTTTGGCTCAGGAGAACGCCGCCTCCCATGCAAGCAGCTCTCTTCAGGAAGAAACGACGAGTGATACGATCCATGACTTCCTCACCATGTTGCCTCACGATATAAATCGTGTCTTTCCTGCGGGCCATAGTATTCTGAGGCCTTTCCTCGTTGAGTGTCAAGGGATTTTGGACAAAGTTTATGGGAGAAAATTATGCTTTTAATAACAAAACTTTTTCAGTCGCCGGAAACTCAAGGAAAATAGCCAGCAGGGGAGGGGGACCCTCTGGGGTTTGTCCTCTCTGCCTCCTGATATATAACGTTNNATCATGTCAACCATTGATTTCAGGAGATTTCAGGAGATTTCAGGAGTTGTGCAGAAGGATTCGTGCTGAACGTGCTTTGCCCTGATGACATGATCAGTGCACGCTCTGCATGTTCCCAATCACAGGTTCCCCACATAGACCCTCGCCAACCGGAGATGGATTATCCATAATTCTTCTTCGATTTGGAGCAGATTAAAATTGGAGGATCTCAAAGGCGCTCCTGAAAAGTAGGGGGAGTTCAGCTTGCTCGCAAAACCTACCTTCAATAAAAAATAGGACCTGACCGGCCGGTGGATATTCGTGCGAGTCTCCGAATCCTCCTTTTGAACCTCGCGCCAAGAAGCATTTCCAGAAATGGATTCTCGCCTGGCAGCCTTTGCGGCTTGGCGTCAAAGCGGTTCCTCGTTCCTCGTTGCTAGTTTCTGGTTTGCAATCGGGTGGGCTGGTTTCAGATTTGAGAAAAGATGGTGCCGGCGGTCGGAATTGAACCGACACGTCCGCAGGGGACACGGGATTTTGAGTCCCGCGCGTCTACCAGTTCCACCACGCCGGCACAGGAAGAGAAAGGTTTGAAAGAGCGGATATCCTTGAAAAAATTATAATTAACTCGGGGACGGCCTGTCAAGGGATTTGTCTAAAAACCGGTTGACATCCCATGAATTCCCGTGTTAGTTTTACCTTTACGTTATCGTTCTTAACCCACGGGGCTGTAGCTCAGCTGGGAGAGCGCATGAATGGCATTCATGAGGCCAGGGGTTCGATCCCCCTCAGCTCCACCAAGTAAATCAAAGGGGTTGCAAGCTTTCCACATGGCTTGCAACCCTTTTTTTCTTCCTTGGGAATTTTTCCTATGGGGTCTGGCCCCTGGGGTCCATTTTTTCGGGATGGCAGGATTTCCTTGGCGACTTATGCCGGTTAAGCCTCTGGCGAAAGGAATTTGAGAAATGACCGATCCCACTTTCAGCGCTCTTCGCCAATTGAGCCGTGACCATTTTCACTCCCTCTGGGAGAAAGCGAAGGATAATGACCTGGAGGGGATGATCGAGGAGGAGCAGAGCCTGGCGGAGATTATGCTCGTCCATGAAGATGAATATTTCAACCAATTCGAATTCGCCGACGTCCTGGGCGACCATCAGTTCGACCCGGACCGGGAAGTCGATCCGTTTTTGCATGTCGCCCTCCATGCGGTTGCCGAAAAGCAGGTCAAAGACCGTGATCCGATCGAGGCGCTGCAGTTCTACAATGCCATGCTCGGCCAAAAATGCTCCCGCCACGAAGCCCTCCATCTCCTGATGGGGATCCTGATCCATCTCTTATTCCCCGTCCTCAAAGGGAAAGGCCCGTTTCCCCTGGATACCTACCTCAGGCTTCTGAAGAGATATAAATCGCGGAAGCCGGACAAGATTATCGACCTCCTGAATGATGACCCGGACCTGCTTTCCCTCGACTAGCGAACCTGGCACTGGAATCGAGCAGGGGTGCCCGGGATAAGAAATATTCGTGGCATAATTCGGCGGTTTGGTTTACACTGCGGATTATGGACGAGAGAGACTTTTACACCGAGACCCCCGAGATAAAGAAGGCCACCTACGCCTGCCCGAAGTGTCGCCAGACCTTCGAGTTCCAGATCCGCTGGGTGAGGCGCACGAAGAAGAAGACCATCCCGCCCGGCGCCAACGACCTCGAGCGCGCGAAGTTCGCCAAGGCGACCGACTATCTGGTGCGGGTGGACAACCAGCTGGCCTGCCCCAACCTGCGCTGCCGGAAGCGCTTCGATATCCCGAACGATCAAACCGTCGTGCTGGTCTGAAGACTGTCCAACCGGGGAGCATTTCTAGCCGGCGTTCAGCCAGTGTAGGCGGACGCCGGTTCGCCAGGCGTTTTTCTGACTCAACCCCCGGAGAATCGGCGAGAGAGAAAAGTTCCTTCGGAAGCAAGGTCCCATTTCCCCCGGCCATTTTCTTACGAGGAGGGTGCGATGAGAAGAGTTCGAGTATGCCTTCCGGTCATGGCCCTGCTGGCATTCGCTTCACCCGGCTTCGCCCAGTCGGATGGGAATAAATTCATAGGAACCTGGAGACTCATCTCCATCGAAGGCCCCGACGCCGCCGGGGACCGGATCGCGCAAAATCCGGTCGGGTACATTATGTACGATTCGACCGGACACATGGCCGTGCAGATCATGGTGCGTTCCGACCGTCCCAGGTTTAAAACCGAACGTAGATCGCAAGGAACACCGGAGGAGATAAAGGCGGCCTTCGTAAACTATACCGCCTACTACGGCACTTATGAGGTCAAGGAGAAAGAAGGTATCGTCATCCATCACCTGGAGGGCTCTCTCTTCCCCAATGAAATAGGGAAAGATAATATCCGGTACTACGACTTAGCCGGCGACCGTGTCACCCTCACCGTTCCAAGCATGGTGGACGGGAAAATAGCCCCCAAAGCCGCTTCTCCAAGACGTTTGGTCTGGGAGCGGGTGAAATGACCGGAACGGGAAAGTTGTCCGGATCCCCCCTGAATTCTCCTGCTTAAGAAACCCAGCCTGGCCAAGTACGAACCAAAAAAGAATATGGATAGGGGTCCCGCCATAGCGGGATGGCCCCTACAGTCGTCTGCCACCCTGCGAACATATTTATTTCTAAGGGACTGAAGTTGCTGAGGCGAAACCCGCCTCTTCCCGCCAACGGTTAAAATGGCTCCAGGTCCAATAGGCGGGCCGGGTTCTTGGCGGCCATCACGGCGTTTTGCTCTTTGGTAGTTCCTCTTTTCATAAGCTCGGCAATAAAATCCCGGACCTGCTCCCCCAAAATCAAAAGCGGCGCCCCGGAGAATCCGCCTCGGTCCCATCATAATCTCTTTATTCAATAACTTCAAAAATAAAGGATCCCCGGAATCTTCCGGAAAAAATACCCCTTGGGGACCAAGAATGGCCCCTTCCCACTGCCCCTTTTCACTTTTGCGAATCTCTCTCCTGGGCAAAAGCAAGCTTGTGGCACTTCCTGGAATTCGATTCATCTTACGTTTTCTTGCCGAAAAGTGAGGGGAACAAGGCGTAGAATCCAGTTGAAGCAGCCTCCTAAATTATGATAGAACCTTCTTCAAAAGCCCACGGACCGGGCTGGAAAAATGAAATAGAGACGGTTGCTGGAGGATGTGAGGGAGCGTGCCTGTCGGCTTCACCCTCCTCCAGACCGCATGGAGGTAACCCATGAAACGAGGCTACGCCGACACCCCTCAAGGACAGATCCACTACACGACCGCCGGCGAAGGGGAGCCCTTGCTTCTCCTTCATCAGACCGGATCCTCCCGCCATTTCGGGAAGCTGATGCCCCTGCTGGCGGAAAGGTATCGGACCTTCGCACCCGACAACCTCGGCTCCGGCAACTCCGACCCGCTTCCCCCCAACGTCCAGATCGCCGACCTGGCCCGCAGCATGGTCGACTTCATGGACTTCCTGGGGATCAAGAAGGCCCATATCTTCGGTTTCCATACGGGAAACAAAATCGGCACGGAAATGGCCGTCGCATGGCCTTCCCGGGTGGACCGCCTGATCCTCTGCGGCCACACCCACAGCATCATGGCCGAGCACGAAGCCCTCAACGCCGCCCTGAAGGCGGTCGTAGCTCCATCCCTGCGCAAGTTCGAACCCGAGCCGGATGGCTCGCATCTGGTGAAACAATGGGCGGCGGACTTTGCCTCCGTGACCAGCCTGTGGTGGGACCCCGCAATTCTCGACCTGAAGAGCCTCGCCCCGGAGCTCTTCCAGCGGCGGAAGGAACGGGTCATGGATTATCTGCAACTGAGGAATGTGGCGGAGGTGTATAAGGCGATCTTCGCTTACGACCTGGGCGCCCGGATGCGACAGATCAAGGCCAAGACCCTCATCATCGAGGTCGCAACCCCCCCGGAGGCGCACCTGGGCCGCCAGGGGGAGAAGCTGGTGAAACTGGTACCCGGCAGCCGCCTGGCGACCGTCGAGCATACCGCGGGTGGCCTGGCGGTGGAGGCCAAGGCCGAAGAACTTGTAAGGCTCATCCTGGACTTTCTGAAAGGGTAACCTCCCGGCGCGGCAAAGCCGCAACCAAAAGGAAGTGCCTCAAGTGCCTTAAGTGCGCTCAAGTGCCTCAAGTTATAGGATTAAGGCCAGGGACAGTTTTTTGATTGTAGGGGCAATCACGCGAAGCGCGTGATGGTTGGCAATGACGCGGGCGGCCACATGGGGCCGCCCCTACATTTTTTGTTAACAGAATTTTCAGGGATTGAAAGAGAGTGGTACAAATAAACACAGATTCTTTTCGCCAAATACCTAACGACAAGAAGTCTATTGGGACGCGGATNNCTTAGTGATATTGATGCCGCTCCTGTTCAAGTCATCCCCTTTTGCAGAAGCGACGTGTGATTGAATTGCCGAGCGCACGACAAAGAAGCGGCCGGAGGTCACTCCGGCCGCCTCTTCAAGACTGCCTGCTGCCAATGGCTGGTTACTTCGACAGGGCCGCGAAGAACGTCCCCTCATCCCGCTTCACGAGGAGCAGGATGGAATCGGTTTCCTTAGCCTTGGAGATCTCTTCGGCGGCCTGTTTGGCCGAATTGACCGGATGGCGGTTCACGCTCACCACAATGTCTCCAGAACGCATGCCGGCCAAATCCGCCGGGCTTCCCGGTTGAACCTCCGCCACCAGGGCCCCCTGGCTGCCGCCGGGCCCGGATTTCCCCTGCATCTGGGGATTCAAATCCTGCAGCATGAGGCCCCACTTCCCCTGTTTGGACAGGGTGGATTGATCCATCTTGGCTTCCTCTGAGCCGAGCTTCCCAACTTTCAACGAAAGCTGCTTCTCGGCTCCCTCTCGCAGGATGGTTACCTTGGCCTCCTGGCCGACGGGAGTCTGAGCCACGAGGGACGACAGATCCCGGGGTCCCTCCACTTTCTTCTGATCGAAGGCCACCACCACATCACCCTGGTGCAGCCCGCCTTTATCCGCCGGACTCCCGGGGACCACTTCGCTCACCAGAGCTCCCTTGGCATCTTTCAGGTTCATCGCTTTGGCCAGTTCCGGGGTGATGGCCTGAATGTTCACCCCGAGGTAGCCGCGGGTCACCCCCCCAGAGGAGATCAGCTGGGGGATGAGCGGCTTGACCACATCCACCGGGATGGCAAACCCGATCCCCTGGCCGTTGGGAATGATGGCCGTGTTGATTCCCACCACCTCGCCCTTCAGGTTGAAGAGAGGTCCGCCGGAATTCCCCGGGTTGATGGGCGCGTCCGTCTGGATGAAGTCATCATACGGTCCGGCCCCGATGATCCGGCCCTTGGCGCTCACGATTCCCGCGGTCACCGTGTTGCTCAGGCCGAAGGGGTTCCCGATGGCCAGGACCCAATCCCCGACTCTCGTCTGGTCCGAGTCCCCGAGATTGGCCGAGTTCAGGGTCCCTTTCGGGTCGATCTTCAAAACAGCAAGGTCCGTCTTGGAGTCCCTTCCCACGACCCGGGCTTTGAACTCCTGCCGGTCGGCCAGGGTGACGGTGATCTCCTTGGCTCCTTCCACCACGTGGTTGTTCGTTACAATGTATCCGTCCTTACTGATGATGACCCCGGAACCGGCGCCCTGCATACGGAAGGTTTCCGGCGTTTGGGGCATCCCCCGGAAGAAGTGCCTGAACAGGTCACCGTACGGGCCTTCCGGGGAGGAAAACTCCTGGGGGAAGCCCGTCTTCTCGATTTTAACAATCTTGATGTTGACCACGGCGGGCCCCAGTTTCTGGACTAAATCCGAAAAAGAAGCCGGAACAGCTGGGCCGGGGCCCGTCTCCTGGATCATCGGCCGCGCGTCCCCCGCGGCGGCGGGCCCGGTCAGATGGAGCGGCGAGGCCAAAAGCAGGCCGGCAAAAAGGGAAGCCACTGCCACGGCGGTCAACGCCGTCCACCGAAATTTTCTGTTTCCCCAATTGATCGATGGTTTTGAAAACATGTTCGTTCCTCCTTGACCTTTGAGATCGGGCGCGCATTTCATTCGCGCCCTTTGTTTTATCTGCTTTTAGGATAAGGAACGAACATTAGAGGAAGATGAAATCAGGATTAGAATTTTCTAATGGAAGAGGCGAGATAGGAAGAAAGGCTGAAGCGCCGAAATGGCTGAAATCCTAACCCGGCATAGTCGGAACCAAACAAGGGACTGTGGGGGGCGGCCCTCTGTGGCCGCCCGCAAGATGGGCAAC
>PMCE01000163.1:2946-6044 GCA_003154025.1 Syntrophaceae bacterium | reverse complement strand
AGGAGGACGGTGAACAGGCTTCCCTGACCCTCGGCGCTTTCCGCCTGAATCCGTCCCCCGTGGGCCTCGGCAATGGACTTGGCGATCGCCAGGCCCAGGCCTGACCCGCTTCCCCCCTGGGAGCGCGCCCGGTCAGTGCGGTAAAAGCGCCGAAAGATCTTTTCCTGATCTTCCGGGGCAACGCCGATCCCCGAATCTTTTATCCTGAAGTAGGCCCATCTCTCATCCATATGGAGAGAGACCTTCACCGACCCTTCCTTCGGCGTGTATTTAATCGCGTTATCCACCAGGTTGAGGAAGAGCCTCCGGAGGTGATCCGGGTCCCCCACGATTTGAACCGGCTCCAGAGATTCAACCTGGAGGTTGACCGAGCGCGATAAGGCCAGGGGCCGGACTGCGCCGATTACTTCTTCTACCAGATTCTTCAAGTCCACCGGGCGCCGGTCCATGCGGAGGACCCCGGCATCCGACCGGGAAAGAAGGAGGAGCCCCTCCACCAGCCGGGCGATCCGGTCCGTCTCCTCCAGTGCGCTCCGCAGGATCGCCTGGTACTCCTCCGGCTTTCGGGGAGACCGCAGCCCCACCTCGATCTCCCCTTTCAGGACGGTCAGCGGGGTTTGGAGCTCATGCGAGGCGTCGGCGCTGAACTGGCGGATCTCCCGGAAGGACAGGTTCAGGCGGCCCAGCATCTCGTTTAACGTCCGGGCCAGGCGGTCCAGTTCGTCCCCGGTCCCCGATCCCTGGACCTGCCGGTCGAGGTGCTCGGCGCTGATCCTCCGGGCGGTTTCGGTCATCCGGTCGACGGGCTTGAGCGCCTTGCGGGACAGCACCCAGCCTCCCCCCCCGGCCAAGAGCAGAGCAACGGGCAGCATACCGGCCATGATGAGCAGGAATCCGCCGAGGGTCTTCTCCAGGTTTTCCCGGGACATGCCGACCTGAATCAGGCCGGAAACCCGGCCGCCCCTGACCACCGGCCAGGTCAACACTCGGACCGGAAAGGGAGCCAGGCCTTTCATGGTCTCGAAAGTGGGAAGGCCCCGGGAGGCGTTCTTCAAGGCCTCCCGGCTGAGGGGCAGCTTTCCCCCGCCGGGGGGGATTGCCCCGGGGTGCAGGCGATCCAGGGGGGAGAAGCGTTCGAAGTAACGATCCAGGGGAGAAAAGCCGAAGAATTGACGGAAGATCTCGTCGATTTCCCCGGGGATGAGAGACTCGGCCCGCCCGCCTTCCCGCTCGGCCAGGGTTTGAGCCACTCCCCGGAGCGCGGCATCCGCCTCCTGCGATAGAGTGTAGGATAACAGCCCGTATCCCGCTCCCCCCAGGAGCAGAAAGCTCAGAGTGAGCAGGCTCGTGTACCAGAGAGTCAGCCTGGCCCGGATGGACCTCCAAGGCATGCTTCATTCCTCCTTGAGCACATACCCGGCTCCCCGGACCGTGTGGATCAGCTTTTTCTCCCGCCCGGAGTCGACCTTCCGGCGAAGGTAATTGACGTACACATCGATGACATTGCTCTCGGTGTCAAAGTCATAATCCCAGACGTGCTCGCTGATCGTGGCCCGGGTGAGCACCCGCCCGGGGTTGCGCAGGAAATATTCCAGGAGCGAAAACTCCTTGCTGGTCAGCTCGATCTTCTCTTCCCCCCGGGTCACCAGACGCCTTGCCGGGTCCAGGACCAGGTCGGCAAACCGGAGAAGAGGCGGCCCGGCCTCGGCCTTGCGCCGGAGGAGGGCCCGGATCCTGGCCAGGAGCTCCTGAAAGGCGAAAGGTTTGGTGAGGTAGTCATCCGCCCCGGAGTCCAGCCCCAGGACTTTATCTTCGATGGTGGCTCGCACCGTGAGGAGGAGAACGGGAGTCGGCACTTTTTCCCCCCGGAGCTTTTTCAGCACTCGCAGGCCATCCATTTTTGGCAGGGAGATGTCGAGGACGACGAGGTCGTGGACCCGGTCGAGAGCCATGGTTAACCCTTCCTCCCCGTCGAAGGCCAGGTCCACGGCATAGCCCTCTTCTTCCAGGCCCTTTTTGATGAACTGGGCCACTTTCCGCTCATCCTCGACAACCAAGACCCTCATCGCTGGAATTCCTCCGGCTGACCGAATAGATTGAATTCTGCCCTGTAAGCCACACCGCGGCTCAGCCGCAACGAAACATGAATAATTTTTACCCGACCTCAATCGCCTCTCAGAAATTCCCTCGCCCCGCTGGAGTTGTGAAAAAATCCATGCCCCGGGAGATTGGGGGAGCCAGGATAGGCTTTTGCCTCCCTCGACTGAATTTTCCCACTGCCTTTCCTTTGATTATTCTGATTCTTCCCGCCG
Source organism: Syntrophaceae bacterium (assembly GCA_003154025.1). Next base: position 3,732 of record PMCE01000163.1, on the reverse strand, counting down.
GACCTAGAAAAGGATTTTTACGATGGTAATGGCCAGGACGATTCCCACTAGGTCGGCGATGACGCAGACCGGGACCAGATACCGGGTTTTCCGGATCCCCACCGCCCCCAGGTACACCGCCAGAACATAGAAGGTCGTCTCCGCGCTCCCCATGATGACCGCCGAAATCAAGCTGGCCAGGGAGTCCGGGCCGGTAGTTTTGACGATGTCGCTGAAGACCCCGATCGACGCGCTTCCCGACAGCGGCTTTACCAGAGCGATGGGAAGCACCTCGAGGGGAATGTTCAGGGAGGCCAGAAGGCCTTGGAACAGCCCTTTGGCCAGGTCCATGGCTCCGGATGCCTGGAAGGCTTTCACCGCCACGAAGATCGCCAGGAGGTAAGGAAAGATCTTGATCACCACCGCGATCCCGTCTTTGGCCCCGGCCACAAAGCAATCNNACCGGGATGATCAGCTGGGAGATCAGGTCGACCGCGTTCATTTGAAGACCTTCCTGAATAGGAAGAGCGTTCCCACGGCAAAAGCAGCGGAGAGAACCGTTGCCAGGAGCGTGGGCAGGACCACGACCGCCGGGTTTTTCGACCCGAAGTCGGCCAGAATCCCGATGACCGTGAAGGGGACCAGCTGGATGCTCGCCGTGTTGATGACGATGAAGAGCATCATCTCGAAGGTGATCGTATCCTGATCCGGGTTGAAGGACTGCAGGTCCTGCATCGCCTTGATGCCCAGCGGGGTGGCCGCATTCCCCAGGCCGAAGAGGTTGGCCAGGAGATTCAGGGTAATGGA
>PMCE01000163.1:0-2876 GCA_003154025.1 Syntrophaceae bacterium | reverse complement strand
GTGAATTCGCCCACCCGTCCGTTCAGGATGGAGAGGATGACGCTGCCGGCGATGAGCAAAACCCAGATCGTATTCATCAAAGCTCGAGCGATCTTCTGGAGGTGTTGAGTTCCACCGCGGCCCCTACCGGCAAGGTCATTTTGTTCTTCCCATGCCCGATGTAGGGGGTGTGAACCACGGGGAAGTTGATCTTCATCTGGCTGGACAGAATCCGGTAAACCTCCCGATTTCTCAGCCCGTGAAAATCCCCCAGGATGAGCCCTTTGATTCTCCTGAACTTTCCGGCCAGGATCCATTGGGTCAGATAGCGATCCACCCGGTACAATTTTTCTCCCACGTCCTCGAGAAACAAGACCGAACCGGCCGTATCCATGTCCCACTCCGTGCCGATGAGCGCCGTGAGAGTGGCCAGGTTTCCCCCCTTGAGAACGCCCCGGGCATTCCCCCGCCGGTATACCCGAACTGGAGCGCCGGCGAAAAGATTCTTTTGCGGAAAGCCCCGCATGGCATTCATAAAAGATCGGACCGTGAACCTTTGGGGGTTGGAAAAGGTGATAACCATGGGGGAGTGAAGGGTGATGAGGCCGGTCCGCTCATAGACGGCATTCAGTAAACAACTCAGGTCGCTGAATCCCGCAAAGATCTTGGGGTTCTTCTGGATCAGCGCAAAATCCAGGCAGGGAAGGAGTTTCATGGAGCTGTACCCGCCCCGCTGCGCCAGGATGATCTCCACCCTTTTATCCCGAAAGGCGGAATGCATCTGCTCCACCTTTTGGGAAGTGGAGGGCAGCCGGGTGACAAAGCGCCGGCGGAGCACCTTGAACCCCAGCTTCTCCAGATTCTTTACCCCGCGGACAAAATCCTTCTTCTTTTCGATCAGCCAGCTGGGCAGTAGGGGATAGACGACTTTCAAACCATTTCTTCCTTTCCTTCGCTCCACGGAAGGCATACCATTAGGACGAAACATTCGAGAGCTATAATCTCCGTCGGCGCCGGAGGTATGAAAATACGCGGGCCGCTCAAAGTGGATTGGGCCTGGGGCCCAAAAATCATGAGGCGCCCTTTATTTCATGGACCGGGCGGCCAACCGTTCTCGCCCTCCGTGGACGTTTCCTCTCCTTGTAGGGGCGACCGGCCGGTCGCCCGATCGGCCCGCCCCATCCTGCGGAGGCCGGTCCAAGCCTCCAGGAAGAGGGCCAGCCCGGCCGATGCTTATTGCGCCCCAGGCCCTTGCGCCCGGGCCACGACTTAAGTTTCTCGGAAAGGCCAAGCTTTATGAGTCCCCCGGTAGAGCCGGGGATTCACCTAAAAAAATTACTCGTAATGCGTCCACATCCGGATCACCTTCACGGTCCGTTCCTCTTCCAGGATCTGATATACAAGGCGATGCTGAATATTGATTCGGCGGGAATAAGCGCCGGAGAGATCTCCCGACAGTTTTTCGAAAGGTGGGGGAGCCTGAACCGGATTTTGGGATAGGATCTCGAGTATTCTTCCGGCTTTTGGCCTCAGGCCCGCAGCAACAATCTTGCGCGCGTCTCTTTGGGCTTGTCGGGTATAAACAATTTTCCACTCTACCATCCGGGCTTCCCGCTGCATTTCTCCACCGGGGTTTTGAGCCCCCTGCGAATGGATTCCCGCATGCCCGGGATGGACAAGAGATACAGGGTTTCCTGGATGGAGCGCCAGTCTTCCTCGGAGATCAGGACCGCGTTCGATCTTTTTCCGGTGATCTGAATCGGCTCGTGGGATTCCGCAGCCTGATCCAGAAGTTTAAAAAGCTTGGCCCGAGCTTCCGTGGCTTTAATCGTGGTCATACTCTCTCCCCCTGAAATTAGCGTACATAAAACCGTACACCATGTCAAGTGGTTTCCGCCGAATCCACGTGCCGTTCAGTCTTCCAATCAAACGAACAACCTCACAAAAGGAGTTTTCAAAACAAAGCCAATCGGATATTTTAAGGCAGAGAGGATTCGGTGGGAACACCACCGGGGAGGAACCGATCATGCCTCAGAAAACGGGTTTTTATTATGCCGGCCTGGAAGCCGGGGGGACGAAGTTTGTCTGCATGGTGGCCACCGGGCCTGAAAAGGTACTCGCTCAGGCTTCCTTTCCCACGACGAAACCGGAAGAAACGCTCGGGAAGGCGTTCGCTTTCTTCAAGGCCCACCAACCTTTTGCCGGAATGGGAATCGGCACTTTCGGCCCCTGCGACCTCAACCCGCAGTCNNCCCGTGGGGATCGACACGGACGTCAATGCAGCGGCCCTGGGCGAGTTCACCTGGGGAGCCGGGCAAGGGCTGGAGACGGTTCTCTACCTGACCGTAGGCACGGGCATCGGCGGCGGGGGGGTCATGAACGGGCGGATGATCCACGGCCTGATGCATCCGGAGATGGGACACATCCGCGTGCCGCGGGCTTCCCTTACCGATCGATTCACCGGGATTTGTCCCTACCACGGGGACTGCGTGCAGGGACTGGCGTCCGGTCCGGCAATCCAGGCCCGCTGGGGAAAGCCGGCCGCCGCACTCCCCCCCGACCACCCGGCCTGGCAGATGGAAGCCTACTATTTAGCCATGGCGGTCAACAACTATATCCTCACCCTTTCCCCCAACCGGGTCATCCTGGGCGGGGGGGTGATGCACCAGAAACACCTCTTTCCCATGATTCGGGCGGAAGTGAAGAAGTTATTGAACGAGTACATCCCCTGGCCCATGATTATGGAAAGAATCGACGAATACATCGTCCCGCCGGCTCTGGGCGACCGGGCCGGGGTGCTGGGGGCCATCGCTCTGGCCCGGCAAACGGCCCATAAGGACCATTCTTAATCCCAGCCAAAGATATCTGAAAATTGTGTTCCCTCCCCCTCCGACCGG
>PMCE01000547.1 GCA_003154025.1 Syntrophaceae bacterium | reverse complement strand
TAAAGGTTAGTGGATACGTCTCGCCACCAATTTTCACGTATTGCTTGTCTCTTCTTTCAATCATTACTTAATAGATATCTCGATCATCTGCGATAGGTTTTGACGCATCACAAAACACTCTAAGCTGTTCAAATTTTTGTCCCCAACATCCGAGAAGTGCGAAAAGCGACGAAGAAGTAAGATCAAGGATCTACCTATCGCGTCCAATCCTTTTTATTTTTTCAGTTTCAGCAAGAATCGCTTCCCTATTACATGAAGCAAAATTTTTGATATCTTCCAAGATTGGTGACATATTTGGCAAAGCTAATGGTGAAAAGAGGGTGCCCAATCGCTCATAATTTCATCTCTCGCATAAGCCGCTCAAAATCTTCAAAGATATCTTCCGCNNTCATTTCCATTGACACATTCCGGACTTGCAAAGGTTGGTTCGAAAATATATTCGAAAAACTTGCATGCTAATGTGTATTTCTTATCCGAAATAGACACCTTTATGCTTCCAGAAAGTAAACTTAGTATCCGAGATATTGCCTTCCTTCCTCTATTGTATTTGACCAATGCCCTGCCTTTCAGCTCTTCACGTTGAATCCCGAAGTCTTTCTTGGTCGCAGCAACGATATCTTTTGCAGCGCTCTCCTTAATTGCAACGCTGGCATACACAAAATAGGGTTGCTCCCTATCCATCAAGTAATTGCCACTGTACCCATGCTCATCACAATAGATCTCTTGAACAACATCTTTCATGGTAATCTCCGGATTGTTGGCCTATCCAAAATTATTTTCAAAGTTTTGAAGATCCGTTAGCCGGGTTGAAAAAAGAAGCGTCACCTATCTACCAACGCCCAGAAAACCAAACCCCTCCACAAAGACCCCTCTAAAAACCATGACGCCATTTTGACACCAACAAAAAAGGGCTGCAAGAATTAACCTGCAACCCTTTGTAATTACTGGTAGGCGGTAGAGGAATTGAACCTCCGACCTCCGGTATGTGAGACCGATTTAGGCAAAATTCTAACCCCTTGATATTGGTCTGGTTATCCCGTCACATCAAGAAAAAGCTTAAATTTTCGATTTCGGTCTATTCCATTCNNCACAATCTGCCGCGGTGTTTTAGCCCGAAGGTCTGCCTAACGCCTCCCCGAGGTCCACTCGGGCCGAGGGGGATTTTTCGATGGCTAAAATCTGGGTGGGGTACGGAAGTCTGCCTCTCCTCCACTTCTGTCTCATTCTGGGGGAGGTGCAGAAATAAGGGTTTCAGTGGAGGTGATTCCATCGACTTCTCTTATTTTTGCAACGAGCTTCCCAGCGGCATCTATATCCAAAGCGCGGATCATTAGTACCATGTCATACCGCCCAAAAACGCTTACAATATTTGCAACCCCCTCCAGGTTCTTCAGTTTCCAGTATACCTCTTTGGATTTCTGAGGAGTTGTTCGGATTAACATCCCTGCTACCATTTCTCCCTCCATGATACCTTAGGGGTGAATGATCACCTTCAACCCTTCTCTGGACATAGCGGAAGCAAAGGCCTGATCAATTTTTTTCAAAGGGAAAATAGTTTGGGTAAACTCATTTAACTCCACCCTCTTTTTATGGATTAAATCCATGGCCTGATCAAATTCTTTATAATTATAACAAATGGAACCAAAGACTTTCAGCTCGGTGCGAATGACCGGTTCCATATTGATCTCAATCTGTTTGTGGACCGTCAAAGCTACAATCGAACCGTTTCTTTTGGTAGAGAAAAAAGCGTCTTCCAGCGCCCTGTCCTGTCCGGTGGCCTCAAAGGCAAAATCGGCTCCTCCGTCGGTTACTTCCAGAATGAATTTAACTGGGTCAGATTGCTTGACGTTGACGATGCAATCCGCCCCAAAAGTTTTTGCTAAAAGGAGGCGGTTATCCCGTGTTCCGGTCACGATGACCTTAGCTCTCAAGACCTTTTTGGCGATCTGAACCGCCAGAAGGCCAATCGTGCCGGGTCCCAGGATGGTTAGCCAAGAGTCCTTCTGAATGCTAACCATTTCCAGGCCCCGGATGGTGCAGGACAGAGGGTCGGCCAGGGTCGCTTCCTCAAAGCTGACGGAGTCCGGGACTCGATGAACGTTTCTCGCGGGGACGGAGACGTATTCGGCCATTCCTCCGTCTATGGTAATTCCAATTTCTTCCAGCTTATCGGAGAGGTTGAAATATCCCTTTCGGCAATAGCGGCAGATGGTGCACCCGATGCAGATGGCGGTGGCGACCCGGTCCCCTTTCTTGAACCCGTGGACCTTCTCCCCCGCATCGACGATTTCACCCGCCAGTTCGTGCCCGATGATGATTTTTTTCCTCCCCGGCGTGACCTCGTTGAAGATGCGGATATCGCTGCCGCAAATTCCCACAGCTTTCACCCGGATCAGGACTTCGTAGGGGCTGAATTCAGGCTGGGGTACGTCCTGGAGAGATACGCCTTTTTGGGAAAAATCTTTTACCGCTGCTAACATTTCCAATTCCTTCGGTACAACCGGCCAGTGGGGGCCTTTCCCCTTTTCCCTATACTATAGCCATTATCATTTGTATAAAAAATAAGTCTCGTTTAGCGTAACTTCATTTTCTTGAGTTTCAGGACAATTTTTTCTGGAGTTATCGGTAGATGGTTAAAACGAACTCCCAGAGCATCATAAATTGCATTTGCTACAGCAGCAGCTGTAGGGATATTGGCCGCTTCGGAAAAACCCTTAGCCCCAAAAGGCCCGTTGGGATCTTGAGTCTCGACCCACAGAGTCTCAATAGGGACGGAGTCCATGGAAGTAAATATTTTATAATCTGTCAAGTCAGTGGTCATCAGTTTTCCCCCTTTGAAAACTGTATCTTCCATGAGCGTCCAACCGAGGCCCTGTACCACTCCCCCCTCAACCTGGCCTTCGGCCAGCAGGGGATTGATTACCCGACCAATGTCATGAGCACTGGTGAAATGAAGAACCTTCACTTGACCGGTGTCTAAATCGACCTCTACTTCGGCGATCTGGGTGGCAAAGATCATGGCAGGGGATTCATACCCGCACCCTGTAACCCGATCCGCCTGACTTGTCCCCTGGTCAAAGAAACCGCTCCCCATAATCGGTTGATTCAGCTTGCGCATGCTGAAATCGGCGATTTTAGAAAAGGGAATACTACTTTTATCTGACTTTTTCAGGAACACGGATTTATTGGCGATGTCCAGCTCGTGCACCGGAGTCTCGAGCATGCGCGACGCAACTTCCAAAATTTGATTGCGCATGCTCATCGCGGCTTGAACCACCGCATTTCCTGCACAGAACGTGACCCTCGACCCTTTCGTTCCTATATCCGTCGGAGTGATATCCGTGTCCCCTTGGATGAGTCGAATCTCAGCGGGGGATATGGCCAGAACTTCCGCCGCCATCTGGAGCAATATCGTGTTTGACCCCTGGCCAATGTCGGCGGCCCCTGTACTCAGGCTGATGGTTCCATCGGAGTCCATCTGCATGAAGGCGCCGGATTGATTTCCGCCGAAGAGGTTGCTTGCGGCTCCTGTGTAGATCATGCTGGCCATGCCAATCCCCCGGCCGGGGGTCTTCTTCTTTCTCTTATTTTCCCAGTTCGTCTTCTGCGCCGCCCTCTGAATTGTCTCCGTGAGGCCGCAGCTGGTGATGCGGACTTTATTGGAAGTAACCTCGTCGGGCAGATTCGCATTGATCAGGCGCAGATCCTTGGGGTCGATTCCCAGTCTGTCCGCGGCCATATCCATCATGACCTCATGGCCGAAAAAGGCCTGGGGAACGCCGAACCCGCGAAAGCTCGCATTCCCTACTTTATTCGTGTAGACTAGGTACCCCTGATATTTCACATTAGGAACCCGGTACATAGCGCAAAACATGGTACAGCTATACGCGAGAATGGATGGACCCGTGGAATTATAGGCACCATTGTCCATGATGACCCGCGCCTGCTTGGCGGTGATCTTCCCATCCTTTGTAAACCCGAACCTCAGCCGGCTTTTCGTCGGGTGCCGCGGGGGCACTGCATAGAACTCCTCTTCCCGGGAATTCTCGATTTTCACCGGACAGCCGGTTTTTTGGGCCAGGAAAAGGGCGATGGGATCCATGGCCACCATATTCGCTTTGCTGCCGAAAGATCCGCCCAAATTCGGCTTCAGGATACGGAAATGACTCGGGGGCAGATTACATACCCCGGCCAACCGGGTTTTCAGAGCATGGGGAGATTGGTTGGAAGCCCAAACCGTGAACCGGTCCGAAGGTTCCCATCGGGCAACGACGTTATGCACTTCAAGGCAGCAGTGGGATTGGGCCGGAGTGCTGAATTCTTCCTCCAGGACCAAGTCCGCTTCGCGAAACCCGGCCTCTACATCGCCGCAATGTAAATCGGAAAAAACGGAGATATTATTCACCACATGGTCATGAATCTTGGGTGACTGCGGGTCCATCGCTTCAATGGGGTCAAAAACGGGGGGTAGTTCCTCCCACTCGACCCGGATGGCATCCAATGCTTCCATCGCCGAATACTCATCCACGGCAGCGACGGCAGCCACTTCGTCCCCTATGTACCGTACCTTCTGGTCCTCCAGGGGCAGTTTGTCCGCGTGGGGGGGGCCCATACCGAACTTGATTTTTGGGGTATCGTTGGCTGTGATGACGGCTTTGACTCCCCAGATTCTCTTGGCCTTGTCCGTATCGATATGCAGAATTTTGGCGTGGGGAAGAGGGCTGCGCAGGATTTTTCCTACCAGCATCCCCGGCAGATGAACGTCTAGGGCATAGAGAGCTTCCCCCGTTACTTTCTCGTAGGCCTCCAAGGACGGAATACGCTTGCCAACAATTATATTCTCGCTCAACGCCTATCCTCTTTTCTTTCGGACGAGAAGACCTTTTCTAAGTGGCCCGCGCCCTCCTCTCCTCCGGCCGAAATCTTCTGTCCCGCTGCCAGTATGGCCTCGATGATCTTCGTATATCCTGTGCAGCGACAGAGATTCCCTTCGATCCCTTTCTTGACCTGCTCATCGGTGGGGTTGGGGTTTTCATCCAGCAAGACTTTCCCTGCCAAAATCATTCCCGGAGTGCAGTAGCCGCATTGCAGGGCGCCCCTATCTATAAAACTCTGCTGCAAAGGGTGAAGCTTTTCTCCCTGCCTCAGGCCTTCTATGGTCGTAATTTCCTTCCCATCGGCCTCCACGGCCAGAACAAGGCAGGAGTTCATTAACTGGCCTTCCATAATTACGGAGCATGCTCCGCACTCCCCCTCTTCACAGCCTTTTTTGGTTCCTTTAAGCCCTAGGTCCTCGCGGATCACCTGAAGTAAAGTACGCCTTGCTTCCACCAGGATCTCATGAGGCTGACCGTTGATTTTGAAACGAATCCGATGTTTCATCCGATACCTCGACCAGCTAGCGCGAACCATCTTCTTTTGGATAATTCAAAACCCCTCCGGACCAGAACCCGAATCATTTCGCTTCGGTACTCAGCAGAAGCCCGGAGGTCTGAAATCGGCTTGCTTTCCTCGGCGGCGATTCGGGAAACATGCTCGATGAGACGATCGGAAATTTTCTCTCCCAAGGTTGCATATTCGGCCCTGGTGGCCCGAATGGGTGTGGGTGCCACAGCTCCCAGGGCAATTCGTGCCTGGCGGCAGCGGAAATCTGAATCGAAGGCCAGTAAGCAAGCCACCCCTACAATGGCAAGGTCCATCCCCTGGCGTCGGCTGAGTTTCAGGTACGCCGCTGCGGTGGGGGCTGGCGGGATGGGAATTTGGATTTCCGTCAGGATCTCACCCCGGGCCAGGGCGGTCTTCCCCGGAGCTTGGAAGAAATCCTGAAGGGGAAGGACTTTCTTTCCCCGGGGTGAATTTATAAATACCCGGGCATCCAATGTTAAAAGGGGGGGCGCCATATCTGCGGAAGGGGATGCATTACATAAATTTCCGCCGATCGTGCCTTTATTACGGATTTGAACTGAACCAATGCTCGCTGCTGCCTCTGCTAAAATGCCGTACGATGGGGAGGTACGAAGGGCTTTTTCCAGGTAAGAAAGGGAAGATAGAGCGCCGATTTTCAAAGTTGAAGCATCCTCGGTACTCACATACTGCAACCCGGGGATACACTTCAAATCGATCAAATGCTCCGGATGTGTCCTCCCGCGCCGCATTTGAACAAGAAGGTCTGTTCCCCCAGCAAGGAGAAAGACCTTTCCTTCTCCTTCTTCGAGGAGCCCCATGGCTTCTCCAAGATTCGTGGGAGTTGAATACCTGAAATCCTTCATTGCCCCGATCTTTCTTTTTTCATTTCTTGGTAAAATGCAGGGGGGCGTCGCCCAAACTCTCCCTAGCCGCCCCCATATACTTCGCGGCCATGGCGACCCGCCATCCCAGATTCTCACAGACCTCCATGGTCGAGATGCCGGGAAGCCCGTCCTCGAGAATCTCATCCCTGTGAACCGCCCTTCCGGCGGCTCCCCAGTACCCAGAAGAAGGGATCCCGCTGATTACCATCATTCCATGAATCAAAAAGAAATTGTGGATCGTCTTTAGGGCAAATTCCTGGCCCCCGTAACGAGCTCCCCCGACAGTTATCCCGGCCCCGATCTTCCATTTCAGGGCATACTGAAGGTCGGCCGCCGGGGTTCCTCCCAAACAGGTGGTACGATCAATAAAAGCTTTCGCCAGACCGGTCACATCCCCGAAATAAACGGGGCTGCCGATAATCAGCGCATCGCTTTTTATTAACGCGGGGTACAGAGTTGCCATATCATCCTGAATGGCAACGCAAAGGGATTTTTTGTTCCGGCACGCTTCACATCCGATGCAATTCTGAATTTTCATCCGGCTCAGGTCAAAAAACTCTGTCCGGATCCCTTCCACCTTCCTCGCGCTTTCCAGAGCCTTTTCCACCATCAAGGCCGTATTCCCTCTCTTGCGGGGACTTCCGGATATTCCCAGAACCGTGATTTCCTTCATGTTGTTGATCTCCCAGACCGAATTTCTCGGGTTTAAAGCATGCTTAAGAGCTTTTTCGCAGGTGCTTCATAGACCCATAGAGGGTTGTGATTTTCAGGAACTCATCCGCATCATAAAATGAGCACTTCCCCGCAGTATAAGCATTGGCCACTTCCACGATAAAGCGCGCCGCCGCTTCCATATCCAGGGTTTGGCTGGCTCCCGTAGCGCAACCGGCCACGGGGACAACTCCGGTCAGGGCAACTCCCACAATGGGGGCGTCGCTCACCATGGTTTCCTGGGCCAAACCATTCATATGATACAGCCCATTATCGACAGGGGTTACATCCTGGGTGGTCAGGGGAACGATCCGGGGCACATCCCCGGTCACGTTCTGCATGATGTCCATCAAATCGTTACTCACCCGCAGAATATAGTTCTCTTTGATTGTCGGGGTGATGGCGAAACCCCGCCAGTTAATCACCCGGTTTCCCCGGGAGGTTTCCACATGGACAATGGCATCCATTGACGCATCCACATAATTTTGATTTTTGGTCAAAGCTTCCCGGGTCGGGTTTCCCATAAAGGGAACCGGATCGTGAGGAATGGTGGGAGCTTGGGGGCAGATATGGGTCGAGACGATAACGTCCCCGGCGATGGAATCCCCGCATTGATGCATGGTGATAAGCTTGAGCAAAACCGAAAGCGCCGTGATCGCGCCATCGGCATCGGAGACCAAACCCACGATTTCAGGACGCGCTCCGACGCCCCCTAGGTTGCCGACGACACCTAGAGTGGGGGCATCTCCGCCCGACGATTTCCCCTGCCTCCCGGGCACCCATACTTTCAGGAACTGGGTGGTGGCGATTTCTTTTTCTTCCTTAACTTCCACCCGATAGGTCCCAATCTCCCGTATGATCCCGACAATCCTCTCCGAAGTCACATGGGGGTCGCTTAGAAGCTCATGGGCGCGGATGACTTGTTGGAACATTTCCCTCTCCTGCCGAATGTCCTCCCCCGTAGGGGACTGCAGCGTTTCGGATGGGTTTAGCTCAAGGCGTTATCAGATCTCGATCAACTCTAGTGGGTAGGAACAAAGCCATTGCCCCCCTTTCTCCGTCATTTCCACCATCCTTTCATTGCTGATCACGTTTTGACCGTCGCGGATATAGGTGATGATGGCCAGGACCATACCCGGTTTCAGGACCGTTTCACAGGTAGGGCTAAAGGTCAGCAGTTCCTCGTTGTCAATCATCCCGATTCCTCTGCCGAAGTGGGGCAGGACTTCTCCGTAACCCAGCCCTCGAGCCTTCTGCATCCCTGTCGCGTACATCTCCGAAGCCTTCTTCCCGGGCTCCAAGGCCCCGTAAATGGTCTGCAAGACGTCGGCTCCCGCTTGGAATAATTTTTTATATTCCGGAGCACTCTTTCCCACCACCACATGGACATTCAGCTGTCCGCAATAAAGCTGAAGCAGGGGGCCCACATCCAATGCGACTTTATCACCGGATTGCACGATTTTATCCGTCGGGTAGGCCATATTGAAGTTGGACCGATAGCCAGAGGCCACATGGGTCGGAAACCAGGTTTTCTCCGCTCCGGCCCGCTTCATGGCTAAGTCCATCCGGCCGGAGACTTCTAACTCATTGGCCCCGACCCGCAGGGCCTGTAAAGCCTCATGAATTCCCACGTCCGCGATGGCCGCCAATTTCCTCAGTACTCTGAGCTCTTGCGGATCCTTTATGAGCATCAGAGACGGTACGAGATCCCCCGCATTCACCCACTCCGCTTGGGGGAGAAGCTCCTTCAGATCCTCGTATTCCCCTGCGGACAAAGAACCCTTTTCACAGCCCAATCGTTCACGCTCCAAATGCAATCTTTTGATCTCATGGGTGACCGCCTTTATGCGCGAGTAGTACACCGCGCTCTTATATCCCGTCTGGCCGACAAATTCGATCAGGTCCGATTCTAAGGCTTCATCCCGAACCCGGGCGATTTCTGCTGAGCAGAGGATCGGCTGCCCTTCTTGCGGGACAAGCATAATGGTGCCCCACCGCTGGTACACCCCGGTCAGATACCCGATCGTTGGATACCGGCTGAGGAGGAGTCCCGCAAGACTCCGTTCGGCGATCTTGTTCTGAATGGCCCGGATCCTTTTCTCGGTGTTCATCCATTCTTCCTTTCGACCTTTTCAATCTGAATTCCTAATTAACCGGGATCCGGGCTTCCCGAATGATCTTCTCGACTAACTTTTCCCGCTCTTTCACGAATTGGGTCAAGTCCTCACCAGTTCGAAACTCGTTGCGATAGCCCAGACTTTCGATCGTCTTGATCGTTTCCGGCTCCTGGATAATTTTGTAAATGACTCCTTTAAGCTTTTGTAGGATCTCTTTGGGGATGCCCTTGGGTGCGGCAATCCCATACCAGGCGGATAAAACCACGTTTAATCCCCGTTCTGAGAAGGTGGGGATGGTGGGATAGGCCTTCAGTCTGGTAGGAGTGGTGACGGCCAGGATTCTTCCCCCTCCTTCAATAATCTGATGAAACTCATCCCCGGGCCCGCCCCCTCCGCCGTAAATAAACCCTGAATGGACATGGCCTCCTAAGATCGCGGTTCTCTTTTCAGCGGGAGATTTAAAAGGCACGGCATCCACCTTCATTCGCCCCGCTTCCATGGCCAGCAATTCCCCTACCAGATGATCGGTTGCCCCCACGCCCGTCGTTCCGGTTTTAACCGCCGAGGGATTTTTTTGAGCATACGCTATATAATCCTCCAGGGTTTGGAAGGGAGAATCACCCTTCACGGCCAAGCCGAGATCCATCGCTCCGTACTCGGCTATGAAATCAAAGTCTTCATTCCTATATGGCAAATCCTTCTTCATCAGGAGAGCCGTACCGTTAGTCGCCGAATTGGCCCCCAAAAGGGTATATCCATCGGGCTTCGCCTTGGATGCTCGGGATCCCCCGATTGTTCCTCCCCCTCCTGGGACGGGAACGACCAAAACCGGTTTCCCGAGAACCTTGGAAACTTGATCCCCGATGAATTTGAGAGAAACGGCAGAAGGTCCACCAGGACCAAAAGGGGCCAGCCATTCCATTGCCTTTACGGGGAATTCGGCTGCCCAGCCCTCGCCCCCCACTCCAAACAGGATTAAAAACGGTAATGCACAAATCAAGCGCTTGCCAAAAGTGGACATCCCTATTCTCCTTCACTCCACTTGGATTTTTGCCTCTTCCACGATCTTCTTCACAAGGGTATCAAATTCTCCCACGAAGCTGGTGAATTCTTCGCTGTTGCGGAATTCGAAACGAAACCCCAGGCCCTCGACGCCCTGAATGACCTGGGGGTCGTGCAACGCCTTATAGATAGCCTCCTTTAATTTGTCGGATACGTCCTTTGGCATTCCTTTGGGACCCGCAATCCCGTACCATGCAGAGAAGACCACGTCCAGTCCCTTCTCCTTGAAGGTAGGTACCTGGGGATACGCCTTCAACCGATTTTTCGAGGCAACCGCCAATATCCTACCCCCGCCTTCGATGGATTGCTTAAACTCGTCCCCCGGCCCACCGGCCCCTCCGTAGATGAAGGCCGCATGGCAATGGCCCCCCAAGACTGCCGTCCGGATTTCCGCGGAGGTTTTGAAGGGAACCATATCGATCTTGAGCCCGCCGGCTCTCAATTTCAGCAATTCCAGGCAAAAATGGCCTCCCGTTCCCGACCCGGTGGAAGCTTGTTTGATCCCGGAAGGATTCTTTTTGGCAAAATCGATATAGTCATCAATCGTCTTGAAAGGAGAGTCCCCTTTGATCAGCAAACCCAAATCCAGGGCTCCGAATTCAGCTAAGAATTCAAAATCCCTGTTCGTGTAGGGGACCTCTTTCTTGATATACAAAGAGATGGCATTGGTCGCGGAGTTGGCGTTGAGAAGGGTGTAACCATCCGGTTTCGCCTTGGCCACCCGGGCCCCGCCGATGGTCCCTCCACCTCCTGGAGCGGGAACGATTAGAACCGGTTTCCCCATGGTCTTGGATGTGGCATCGCCGATCACCTTGAGGGCTATAGCCGAGGGTCCACCAGGGCCAAAAGGGGCCATCCATTCCATCGCTTTGGTGGGGAAATCTGCTGCCCAACTTGTGGAGATAAATAATAATAAGGCCATGCATGCCAAAATTCCTGCCGTATTTTTTTTCATTTCGCTTCCCTTCGATTTAATTTTTATGAAATCTCTACACAGTTTCCCAAGCTCAATTTCCAACCTTTCGCCCTCCCTTCCTGAGATAACTGACGAAGCGGGAAAGGATCAGGAGGGTTGCGATCAGCAAGGCGGTCAGGGCGATAGGCCTGGAAAAAAAGAAAAAAAGGTTATGACTGGCAATGATCATGGTCTGCCGAAACGATAATTCGAACATCGGCCCGAGGACAAAGGCCAAAGCCAAGGGGGCAGGTTCATAATCAAGTTCCTTCAAAACATACCCTGTCACTCCAAAAACGACCATCACGATCACATCGAAAGTTCGGCTGTTTATGCTGTAAGCCCCGATTACGCAGAAAAAAAGGATCAGAGGGAATAGGATCCGATAGGGGATCTTGAGGATCTTCACCCACACCCCGATGAGGGGAAGGTTAAGGATGACTAACATGACATTCCCAATATACATGCTCGCCACGACCCCCCAGAAAAGCTCGGGGTTTTTGGCGATGAAGCCGGCGCCGGGGGCTACGCCATGGACCATTAAGCTGGCCAAAAGAATGGCCATGACCACGTTTGAAGGAATCCCCAAGGCAAAAAGAGGAATAAAGGCTCCTCCGATCGCGGAGTTATTAGCGGTTTCAGGACCGGCCACCCCTTCGATCGCTCCTTTTCCAAATTCCTCCGGGTGGCGGGAAATCCTTTTTTCCGTCGCATAAGATAGAAAAGATGCCAGGACCCCTCCGCCGCCGGGGACGATTCCCAGGAAGAACCCCAGGACCGACCCTCGAATAATGGGAAAGGTCGATCTTCGCCAGTCATCCAAGCTGGGCAAGAGGTTGGAAACTCGGGTTTTGAAAATATCTCTTTCTTCCGGCTTTACCAAGTTTCCTAGCACTTCCGATATCCCAAAAAGGCCCATGACCATGGGGGCGATGTCAATTCCCTCATCAAAATAAGGAATTCCTAGGGTGAAACGACTTTTCCCAGAAACAAGGTCCATTCCCACGCAGCCAAGGAGAAGCCCTACGACGGCCATGATCCCCCCTTTAAGGATTGACCGGCCGCTTAAATAAACAACCATGGTCATCCCCATGGCCAGGAAACCGAGGTATTCCGGCGGGCCCATACGGATGGCGATTTTGGATAGAGGAAGGACAAGATACATCAGGACGATGATGCTGAAGGTGCCACCGATAAAGGACCCGAAAGCCGATATTCCCAAGGCAGGCCCTGCCCGGCCTTTTCTGGCCATCTGATATCCATCAATGCAGGTTACGACGGATGCCGCTTCTCCGGGGATGTTTACGAGGATGGAGGTTGTTGACCCCCCATACATCGCTCCGTAATAAATGCCAGCTAACATGATGATGCTGGCTAGGGGGGAAGCGGCCATCGCCAGGGGAAATAGCATGGACATGGTCGCGATAGGCCCAATTCCCGGCAGGACACCGATGAGCGTCCCCATTGCTACCCCGATAAAGCAATAGAGTAAGTTAATTGGCTGGGAAACCTGTTGAAACCCCATTAAAACATTGGACCAAATTTCCACGTCAATCCT
This sequence comes from Syntrophaceae bacterium, assembly GCA_003154025.1. The sequence goes on along the minus strand of PMCE01000547.1, from coordinate 2,377 downwards.
TTTATCTCCACAACCCCGGGGGGAAGGGGACCTGTAGGAGTACTTGAAAAATGAAATAGGAAGCGATTACGACAAAGAAAGGAAAGAGGAGGACCAGCCTCCATTGACGGGGATGGCCATACCAAAACAACCCTAATAAAAACAGAAAGGAAGTGATCAAGAACCCAAAGAATTCCAATAAAAGGAAATAGCCGATCAAGCTGAAAATCGGGATCGTCAATTTCGTAAGGTTCGCTTTGCTTTCCGACGGCTTTGCCTCGGACTCACCTTGAGCGCTGAGCTTCCTTTTCATCAGAGAGCCGACACAAACAGGAATGACGAGAATACAAAGTAAAATTCCTAACAGAAATGGGTATAGGCCGGGACCCGGATCCGAAAGTCTTTGCAATCCAAGTCTGGAGGAGAAAATAATTACCAGAACCCCTAGTCCTGCAAGGGAACCCCCGGCCACAAATTCCCCGATCCTCATGTTAATGCTCCTGAATGACATTCCTGATTTTTCGCTCCCCCCGATTGACAATGCGCATATTATGCCATACGGGTCACTATAAGAAGAACAGGCCCGGAATCCCTCACCCGGAGGCAATTGCAGGAGAAAAAAACCGCTTTCCGGCAGTTTGGGGAATTAATATCCTCTACCGACACGCAGCCGAAGAGAGAAAATCCGCCCTTAAGGATCGGTCCCGTTCAGCAAAAAGTCGCCAATGATTCTTCCATAATTCGCAGGTCCTTGTCAATCTGATCCCTGGTCACCGACCACATCAGGAGGCCATGAAGGAAATGATAAATGATAAAAGCTATGGCCAGCAAAACAAATATTCTAATCATCATCCCCTTCATCTCTTGAAAATTTATGTCCCCATTTAGAAGAAGCTGAACAGATCCAATATGTTCCTCACAATCTGGCCATACCCTTTGTCAAAGTATAGGCCAATTTGGGCGATCAACGAATAGGCTATCCCAAACTGCGCCAGGGCAAACCCCGCAACCGTAAACTGGCTGACGCTGATCAAACCAACGCCGAATTGGGAAATATTTATGATTCCCATCCCAAATTGCCCAATCGAGATGACTCCCTTCGCAGGAACCGGTACCCGGTTTGGTCGGTATTTGAAGGAAATGTGAACGAGCGGCAGCCCGAACAGGGTTGCCTCGGACTTGTATTCAAAGCCCCACTCGTCCCAGTTCTCCTTGGCCGGATACGGCGCTCCACAATTGGGGCATGAAAAAGCTTGTTCACTTACGGTGTGATGGCATTCTCTGCATTCTTTCATCTCTCGCTCCCAATACCTCGCTCAGCCTGGCTGCCTGGCTGGCGTTTCCGATGGGCGAATATGAATACCCTCGGGCACCTGATGCCTCAGGGATGACCACGATCAATGCAGTGCCTCGTCTGTCCGCCTGTCTCGGTATGACCCAAATGGGCACTGAGGGCCTTTTTGGCCTGTCGGGTAGTCCACCCCTTCCTTTTCAAGGCATTTTAAAGCCTGGCCCTGCATACCGGCCCCACGGACCCCCACGCCGGCACAAACCCTTCATACCAGGGGCATGTGAGGTGCGTTCAGAGCTCACACGGACGCTGAATCAAAACTGCGTACCAGAGTCCAAGTGTGCAAACGGCGGGTTTTTGAGCATCTGCAGTCCGACCGGTCGAAACTTGCGCAGTGCCGTGCAAGAAACGTGGCTTTACCCCTTGCCTGAGTGGCTTCGATGCCCCGGATGCCCGATACCGCACCTGTGCTCAGTCGCTACACAGCTTTCGCGCCACTTCTTCAGCATCCTTCGCTAGCATGTCAACACGCAGGATCTGCGGGCTTGCCGCTTCGGCTATGAGCAGATCAGCGTCGCGCTGCAGCAAGAAACCCCTGGCAACTTCGTGCTTCGCCGCCTTCCGCACGGCACACATGTAGCCCCCCTGCGTGCCGTAGCGCTCTTCCAGGGACGGCCGCGGGTCGTTGCTGGCAAGGCGTTCGGCTTTCGTCTTCGCAAACGGAACATAGCCGCCTGTGAGACCTCCGCCGCAAGGCTGACCTTTGAAAAAACCGCCGGCTGTCACGTTCCACCCGGTGTATGTACCCAGCGGCGCCTGATGAAGCACCGAGGCAACGCCCACGATCTCGTTGCCATCGGCGTTCACCTTCGGCATCAGAGCGGGAATGATCTTACGAATACGTGGCGGCTGGTTAGTGATGACGCCCGAGAAGTCGTTGTAGCGGAGATTCGGGCCGAAATCATAGTCGAATACCCCGGTTGCCAAGCCCGTTGGCGAAGGCCCACCTGGGATATCAGGAAAGCCCATGGCCTCCTTCGTGTTCTCGGCAAGCTGCTTATCCGCCAGCTTGGGATACACACTAGCCCCAAATCAAGCGAGTCTTGA
>PMCE01000124.1 GCA_003154025.1 Syntrophaceae bacterium | reverse complement strand
CCGCAACCCACATTCCGCAATGGAGAGGGCTTGCTTCAATTGGGCCAGCGAAACATTGCCGCCGGAGCAGATGAGGCCGACCTTCTTGCCTTGCAATTCATCCCGCAGATGGTAAGCGCCGGCCAGGGATGCCGCCCCGGCAGCTTCCGCCAGGGTATGGGCTCTCTCCACCATCCAGACCACGGCCCGGAGGATCTCTTGATCCGACAGAAGGAGGAAGTCGTCCAGATGCTCCCACAGGATTCTTTGGGGAAGAGAGAAGGCCGTTCCCGTGGCCAGTCCCTCGGCCAATGTCCGATTGGGAGCCTCCACCAGTTTTCTTTCTTTCCAGGATTGATACGCGGCGGGAGATGATTCGGACTGCACCCCGACGACCCGGATCTTGGGGCTTACGGCCCGGGCCACGATACAGGCTCCGGCTGCTCCGCTCCCTCCTCCCACGGGTACCAAGATCACCCGCAGGTCGGGCTGGTCCTCCAGCATCTCCAGGACCTCGGTGGCCACCCCGGCGATGAGCAAGGGCTCGTCTCCCGAATGAATGTAGCGATATCCCTTTTCCCGCGCCAAGTCTTCGCAGTGGAGGCGGGCTTCATCGAAAGTGGTTCCGTGAAAAATTACCTCCGCGCCCATTCCCTCCATGGCGGCAACTTTTCCCGGGTTGGCCTTTTCGGGTACCACGATCCGGGCTTGAAGCCCGAATTTCCAGGCGGCAAAGGCCACCGATTGGCCGTGGTTGCCGGTGGAGGCGGAAATGACTCCCCGCCGACGCTCTTCCAGGGAAAGCTGGGAAATGAGGTTGATTCCTCCGCGGACCTTGAAGGCCCCTACGGGCTGGTAGTTCTCGTGCTTGATAAAGACTTCGGTGCCCACCAGTTGGTTGATGGACGCGTAGCTGTGAAGCGGGGTGCGGGGGAGGTAGGGCCGAATCCGGCGCTGAGCCTGGAGCACATCAGTAAAATCCGGAATCCTCATGGACGGGCCTCCCGGGGGAAGAATTGCTCGATGGTTTCCTGGACGGTCGCCGCATCGTAGACGATCCCCAGTCCGGCCAGGGTGGGGAAGGCATACCTCTCCGTGCGGACGGCCGCGGTCTCCGTGGCCGAGACAATCCCCAGGAGATATGGGGTCGCGGTTCCCATCTCGATCTAGCTCGTTTCGGTCGATGGCGAACCATTGACGGTCGGCCAGGACGACGGAAGTCTCCACCTGGCGGTCGGGGATGGACCAATATTTTTTGAGCAGGCGATTCTTTTCTTCGGGAGAAACCAGGCGGAAACCGCGCTTTTCATAGAACCGGATCGCCCATCCGGCGGCAGCCCATGTTCCGACCAGCAGGGAACGGTCGGTCTGGGTTTTCAGGTGAGAGAGGAGTTGCCCCCCGATTCCTCGATTCTTTTCGGCGGTTCGCACGTAAGCATGGCGGATGAGGGTGACGTCTTGGACCTGCTGCAGGCCCATCACTCCCACCAGACAGCCTTCCTCCTCATCACCCCAAAAGAAAACGCCTCGGGAGATCTCGTGCCGGAGATCTTCCGGGGGCATGTAGGGTTCCTTCCAGCAATCCGCCGGAATCACCCCCCGGTACGCTCGGGCAGCGTCATTGACGATTTCGCCAATCGTTGAAAAATCATCCGAGCAACACGGCCGGATCATATCGTTTTCCCGGTTTCCGTCCCGTTCTCACGAGGGAGGAGTGAACTGTAAAGAGCCGTTGGGAAATACGGCGACGGTCAGACTGGAATTTCGGTTCGGCAACTCTTTGAGGATGTCTTCCCATCGATTCCGGATCTGGACGGATTGGGGATACCGGGTGTATAGGTCCGAAGGGGAACAATTGGGGGAGAGAACCCAGACCTGCCGGCCTCCGAAGATCTCGGCATTGGTCTTGCGCTGGTCGACCTTGCGATGCAGGCGGCCCCCCACATCCAGCAGAGAGTGGAAGCCCAGGCCGTCTGAGCTGGCCGTAGCGATCACCACCGTTCCTCCCTCCCGCACGATCCGCTTACTCAGGTTACCGGTCCAAACGTTCAAGGCCTTCTGCGCCTGGACCAGTTCCGTATCCTCGGGAAAGGCATTGAAGACGCCCATGTCAACCTCGGTGGGGGCCTCGGTGAGGTACACTCTTCGGGTCAGTTCCACGGCGGTCCGGTGGGCTTGAACCAGGTCGCCGACGAAAACCCCGGCGGTATTTCCCCGGGAGTTGCCCACCGAGTTCACGATGACGTCCAGACCCGCCATCCGGGCTCCTTCCTCCATGTCCAGCCGGAGCTCGTTCTTGTTCAGGTCATAGCCCTGGGCGAAACCGGTGGCCCCGACCTTGCCCTGGTGGGCCGGGGTGTGGTTCTTGATGATGGTCTCCATGCTTCCCAACCCGGGGATGACGATCTTTCCTCCTCCGCCGAAACCCGCGGTGGGATGGGGGGTGATAAAGCCCACTCCGATCTTCACGTCGGCTTCGACGAAATGCCGGTTGATGATCACGGGGGTTCCGCGGGAAGTGGTTCCTACGTTCACCAGGTTTTCGTAGGGATGGTGGTTGAAGACCGGGAAGCGGTTGGCCATCTTCTTGCCCAGCTTCCTCTCCTGGTCCGCTTTCATCAGGGGGCGGTGGGAACCGATGGCCATGATGATCTTGATCCCTTCGTCCTGGATCCCGCCCCGGTTCAATTCCTCGACGATGAAAGGCAGGAAACGGTGAGCCTGAGTAGGACGGGTCAGATCATCGACGGCGATGGCCGCGGTCTTCTTGCCTTCGGCCAATTTGCGAATGCGTTCCTGCCCGATGGGATTGGCAAAAGCCTTCCGAATCTCCGCTTGGGTCACGTCCGGTGCGTCGGCCATCCCGGCGACCAGCACCTTCCAGTTCTGGGGAAAATTTAGAGGTAAATCTTTGTTTCCGCGCCAGGATCCCCAGGGGATGGTTATCGAATTCATGCTGTTACCCTCCGGTCATTTTTTCTGCGGCTGAAAGGTTTGAGTATAGCATGAATCCGGGAAAGGGGAGCTGGAATCCCCGGAGGCCCTCCGGTGTCAAACCGACGGATTTTGACCGCCGCCGGGAGTGCCCCGACGGGGTCGAGAAGAGAATTTAATAGAGGAGGCAGCTCACAAAATGACCGGGGCAGACCTCCTTCATGCTGGGAATCTCCCGGCTGCACTCTTTCTTGGCCTGGAAACATCGGGGATGGAAGACGCACCCGGAGGGAGGATTCAACGGGCTGGGAACCTCTCCCTGGAGGAGGATGGGGGCCCGATCCCTTTCCACGAGCGGATCGGGGATGGGGACCGCCGAGAGAAGGGCCTGGGTGTAAGGGTGGAGGGGGTTTTCGTACAGCTCCTGTCTCCCGGTGATCTCCATGATCTTGCCGAGGTACATGACCGCCACGCGGTCGCTGATGTGGCGAACCACGGAGAGGTCATGGGCGATAAAGAGATAGGTCAGGCCGAACTTTTCCTGGAGCGCTTCCAGGAGGTTGATGATCTGGGCCTGGATGGAGACATCCAGGGCGGAGACGGGCTCGTCGCAGACGATGAAGGCCGGAGCCAGGGAGAGCGCCCGGGCGATCCCCACCCGCTGCCTCTGCCCCCCGCTGAGCTCGTGAGGGTACCGGGGGCCCATGGAGGTCCGAAGGCCCACGGTGGCTAGAAGTTCCGCCACCCGCTCCTTCCTCTCCCGCAGGCCATGGACGAGCCGGAACACGCCGGGAGCCTCCCCGATGATCTGCTCGATGGTCATCCGGGGGTTTAAAGAGCTGAAAGGGTCCTGGAAGATGACCTGGATATTGCGACGAAGGGTCCGGAGCGCGGATTCTTTCAGCTCCGCCAGGTCTTTCCCCTGAAACAGGACCTGTCCGGAGGTAGGGGCTTCCAGACGAAGAATGCAGCGCCCCAGGGTCGTTTTGCCGCAACCCGATTCTCCGACCAGGCCCAGAGTTTCCCCCCGGCGGATGGAGAAACTGGCATCGTCTACGGCCTTGATCACTCCCGCCACTTTGGAAAAGACCACCCCGGAGGTGACGAAGAAATATTTCTTCAGGTTGCGGATTTGCAGGATAAGATTATTGGAGTCCTGTTCCGTATCCATTCATTTTCCCTTGACCTAATTCCAGCAGCGAAACCAAAGAGGGCATTTCAATTCCGAACTGACGATTTCGGAAGGAGGTTTTACAATTCCGCAATTCGCAATGCGCAATTTTCTATTCCCCCTCCCTCGAGCAGGCGCAGAAATGTTTCTCCCCCACCTCTCGCAAGGTCGGACCTTCATGGTCGCATTTCTCACCCCCAAACTTGCACCGTGGGCGGAAACTGCAGCCCGCGGGAAGATGGGCCAGGTCCGGGGGTTGGCCTTCGATGGGTTCCAGTTTGGACTTCTTGGGCTGATCCAGCCGGGGCACGGAGTGCAGGAGGCCCAAGGTATAGGGATGCCGGGGGTGATGGTAGATCTCCTGGGCCAATCCGCATTCGATAATTTTCCCGGCGTACATGACGTTCACCCGGTCGGCGTAGCGGGCCACCACGCCCAGGTTGTGGGTGATGACGATCAGGGAGACGCCCTTCTGCCGCGTCAGTTCTTTCAAGAGCTCCAAAATCTGGGCCTGGATGGTCACGTCCAGGGCCGTCGTGGGTTCGTCCGCCAGGATCAGGCTGGGGTCGCAGCTGAGGGCCATGGCAATCATCACCCGCTGGCGCATCCCGCCCGAGAATTGATGGGGGTATTGGGCCAGCCTCCGCTGGGGGTCGGGAATTCCGACCCACTTGAGCATCTCCATCGCCCTTCGGTTGGCCTCTTCCTTCCCCATGTTCAGGTGGGCTTCCACGGTTTCGGTCATCTGCCGGCCGATGGTGAGGACCGGGTTCAAAGAGGTCATGGGTTCCTGGAAGACCATGGCGATCTCTTTCCCCCGAGTCCTCCTCATCCCCTCCGCGTCCAGCTGCCGCAAGTCCCGGCCCTTGAACCGGATCTCCCCGTTTACGATCCGCCCGGGCGGGTGGGGGATCAGTCCCATGATGGAAAGGGCACTCACCGATTTGCCGCAGCCGCTCTCCCCCACGAGGGCCACGGTCTCCCCTTCGGCAACATCATAGGAAACCCCATCGACGGCCTTTACCACCCCTTCGGGAGTGAAAAAATGGGTCTTAAGGTCTCTCACCTCCAGGATCATCTCAGAGTTCTCTCCAACATGCCCGGGTCATCGTAGGTCGAAACCCGAAACGCGAAACATATCCGGTTTTCTATTCCCGGGGAAGCTCGATCCCCATGAGGGGAACGTGTTGCTGCGAGCCGTACACATCCGTGTCTTCCGGGTCGCCGCTGATGGCCGACCGGGAGATGGTGATCTTGATTCCCCGACCTGGGTCGTAGGGGATGAGGTCGACCACCCGTTCCACGGGGAGGCGGTAGAGGTCGGCGATCATTTTCTTGGTTATGTATTTTTTCCCCAGAGCATAACCTTTTTCATCCTTGAACATGAGGTCGAAGCCCAGGTAGAGAGGCCCGGCGTTCTTGGAACGCAGCAGCGAGACCAGCTCCAGGATGTTGACCGTTTTTTGTTTGCCATCCGCAGCCATCGTTGCCCACCCCCTTACGGTTTGGGAAATTCCACAATTCGGGTCTTGAAGATTTTATGTATTTCCTCGCCTTTCAGGGGGAGGAGGTGCCAGATGTTGAATACATAGGTCTCCCCCACGTAAATATCCGAAGGGGAGAAGGCGATGGCCACGTTCCCGGCCGTGGTCAGCCTTCCCGGGTAGGGCAGATGGAGCATCTGCAGGCGGGCGAACATGCAGACCGCCTTGGAGATCTCGGGCGTTCTTCCGATCACATCGATGATGAACCCCAGCTCATGGGCGGTGATCTTCTTCTGCGGCTCCAGGTCCCCCATCACTCCGTCCCGTCCATAGACCTTGTAGTGGATCTGGTAGTCTTCCGGGGAGATTCCCGCGTCGGAGATTTTCTTCCCGGCCGTCTCCTGCGCCATTTTCAAGTAGGACCCGTCCTCCACCTTGGAGATGAGCCAGGGGTCCCGCATCCCGGCGATGCATACGGAGCGGTACCCGATCCTCTTCACTCCTTCCAGCTTCACCCGGTAGGGATCGTCCACCCACACTCCACCGTAGGCCTTGGTCGTAAGCCCTTCCAGCTGCTCCCATCGGGCGTTGGTGATGTCCAGGTGTCCTCCGGGCATATACTCCGGCCTGGTGGGGTCTCTCCGCTCGTAGAAAACTCCGTGGGAGATGATCCCCAGGGCGCTCTTAAACCTCTCTTTGTTGGGGTCCAGGCTGGGGAAGAGAATGTGGTCGTCCCGCAGGACCGCCCAGCCGCTGCATTCCACGACCTTGGCCATCTGGAGGGAAAGACCCCGGGGGAAACCTTTCTTGAGGGCGAAGGCCAGGGGCAGGGAGGTGTCGTTGGCCCGGCCGGTCAGAACCATCTGCACATCCAGGTCCAGCGCTTTCATGATGGGCTCAGGGCCCATCTGGGATACGATGACCTTGCTCTCGTCCACCATCTCCGGGGTCAGGTACTCGGGCAGTTTGAAATGAGGATCGACCGCTTTCGCTTTGGCCCCCTGGCGCAGCTTCTCTTTGATGAATTCCTTGTCGACATCGCTGCTGATGACCGCGGCTTTGAACCGGATATGATTTTCCCGGGCGATCTCGTCGATGATCCCCAGGTTCCATTCCAGCGCCTCATTGCTTCCCCCGCCGCCGAGAGAGGCGATGAAGGGGATCCTCAGCTCTTGGGCCGAGCAGATCATTCTCGTCAAGTCATATTTGATCCCCGCCCGGTCGGCGTAGGGGGTGCCGGTTCCCAGATAGCCGGGCCCCGGGTCCGAGGAGGTCCCCTGCTGGAAGATCAAGTCGGGCTTCCAGGCCATGGTCTTCTCCCAGACTTCTTCCGTGACCCCCCCGTAGCCCAGATTCCCGAAGGGACCAAAGAGTTTGATTTCCTTCATTCTCTTTTTCCTCCTATTCCTTCCTGGAAACCCCGGAGTCATTTGCAGGCCGAGAGCAGAGTGAGCGGACAGGGGAAGCGATTCTTTCTTGAACGTGGTTGGAAGATACAAAAACGGGGAATGATTGTCAAGAAAATAGGAAGAAAGAAAGGGAATGAAAAGGTAGAAGAAGGATGTTTGGCGTGCTCAGCGACAAAGAAAACGATCCTCCTCTAGGCTAACCTTTTCTAGCCCGGAGATTCTCAAGGAGGTTAAGGTTATTGCGGGCCAGGGAATCGTCGGGCTTCAGACGCAGAGCAGTGAGATAGGCCCTTTGCGCGTCTGCGTACCTTCCCGATAGGTAGTAAGCGTAGCCGAGGTTGTTGTGAACCCGGGCCTTGTGCGGAGATTTTTGCGCCGTATCCTCCCACAGGGCGACTTCGCTCCGATACACCTCGTTGCGCGACAGGGTGAAGAAACAGAGGATAAGGGCCAGAAGGGCCGTCAAGGCAGGGGATAAAACCGATCTCCGCTTTAGGGTTCCCGCCACCCTTTGCCATTCGCTGCCGAAAGCCAGAGAGAGTCCCCAGGATGCCAGGTAGAGCTGCCGGTCGTTGGCGATGTCGAGCCGCGGGATGAAGGAGTTCGTGGGCAGCATATGGATGAAGAACCATAGAAGGCCGAATCCAAGCGAGGGTCTTCGCCGGAGGCAGATCAGCCCCATGGAGATCAGAGCGGCCAGCAGAAGGGCCTGCGCAAAGAGCAAAGAATCCCATCCTGAGACCAGGGGGAGGTCGGGGTCGATGTTGAGGGAAGGGAAGAGGAGGAGCCTGGAAAGCAGGTGGGGGATGGCGTTGATTTGAGTCAACAGGTTCTCCTCCCAGCCCCGGGTCTGGAAACAGGCTTCGAAGAACTTCATGTATCCCCGATGCGCCGCAAAGACGACGGTCATGCTGGCGAGCAAGCCGGCATGGACGCCTAGGTTTTTCATGGTCTGCTTCCACGGCTCTTTGAAGTACCTGGTCCGGTCCCAAAGGAGAAGGGCAAGGGGTAAAGTCACCGCCGTCTCCTTGGTCAAGACCGCCAGAATAAAAAGGAGAGGAGATGCCAGGTAGAGCAGCCAGCGGTTGCCCTGGTCGCGGCCGTGAGCGTAGGCCAGAAGACTTCCAAGGTAAAACATGGCCATGAGCGAGGTGGATCGACCGCTGATGTAGGTGACCGCTTCCGTCTGGACGGGATGAAGGGCGAAGATCAGGGCGCAAGTAAAGGCGGCGGCCTTGGGGAGAGGAAGGAGAAGGTTTTCGAGAAATTTTCGGGAAAGATGATAGATCAGGATGGCATTGACGGCCTGGATGAGGGTGTTCAAAAGATGGAAACCGAAGGTTCCCACTCCCCAGGTCCAGTTCAGCATGTAAGTGAACTTCAGAAGGGGACGGATCCCGGTGGGCGAATCGGCAAGCCAGGCCTGCCAGGAGTGGACCGCCGGGTTTCCCACGATGACGTTGAAGTCGTCAAACTGAAACACTCCCGCGAAGGAATTCACGTAGGCCAGGACTACGGCCCCCGCAAGCGCCAGGGAGGGCAATAGATGCATCATGGCTTCGAGTCCGCCTTTTTCGCCAGGCGGAAGGCCTCATTGAGCATGGCCTCCGCGTCCCACCAGCGGTTGGGGGCATTCAAGAGCACCAGGAGGGCTTTCGAACCAGCCCGTTCCGCCAGAGCGACCAGACATTTCCCGGCTTTGGGCGTAAACCCGGTCTTCACCCCTACCGCTCCGGGGTAACGCCCGATGAGCTCATTCTTGTTTTCAAAGTAGAACGATCGACCTTCCACGGTGGCTATATTCGCGCTGACCAGCTTTACCTGTTCGGAAAAGGCAGGATGCTTAAGGGCAGTTCCGGCGAGGATGGCCAGGTCGCGCGCGCAGGAATAGTGGCCGTCATGGTCATGGCCGCTGGAATTGGAAAAACGAGTTCCCTCCATTCCCAACTCTTTTGCCCGGCGGTTCATCATGGCGACGAAGCCGGGCTCATGACCTCCGATATGCTCCGCCAGGGCGCGACAGGCGTCGTTGGCGGACATGAGGAGCGCCGCGGTAAGCAGGAAGTCGGCCCTCACCTTTTCGCCTTGCCGGAGGCCGATGCGTGTCCCGGTCTCCCGGGAGGCCGCCGGGCTTAGGGTAACGATCTCTTCAAGCCTGCCTCGCTCCATGACCAGGAGAGCGGTCATGATTTTGGTAAGGCTGGCAAGAGGGAGTTTGGCGGTCGGCCGGTGGGCCCATAGGGTTTGGCCGTTCAACTCCAAAAGATAAGAGGCCGCCGCCCGGGGAAAAGGATCCCCCGCATTTTGGGCCCCCGAGGGAGAAGCACAAAGCAGCAGGATTAAAGAGCCCACTATGGCGAAAGGGGTGCGCATAGGCATCTTCCCCCTCATCCCGCCCGGAACGCGGGAAGGATGAGGGGGGAATGAAATTCTAGCCAAGGATATTTCAAACTCGAAATCCGAATTTCGAAATCCGAAACAATTTCGAAATTCAAATATCGAAAATCCAAACTCCTTCGTTTAGGCGCCTAGCGCCTCATTCATACAAACATGTTGATAAGAAGGAAATATCCTTCATAGGGGGTCGTAGGGGCATCCCGCCTCGGCGGGACATCGTGCCCCTACAACTTTTTCCGAGGAACCTACCGGCTCCACTCACTCCCGCCAAAACCACCGGTCCGGTTGACGGCCCGCAGGAGATTGGGGGCTACGATCTGGAGGGACATCTCGCCGCTGTTCATGGTCCGGCCGTGGGGAACATCGGTCCAGCTGCCCAGGACCTGATTGCCCTCGATCCGGCCGTGGAAGACATTCGTCCAACTCCCGCCGCCGTCCCCACTCTGGCCATACCACCAGACCTGGGTTCCCACCTGGCGCAGGAAATAAGCCCCTCCGTCATTTCCTCTCCACCTTCCGGTGAGATCAACCGGTCCCGAAACGGGTCGAGGAGTGGTGCTGGTGTAAGACCTTCCGGTTTGCTGGCCGGAGACAGCCAGAATGGAGCCGGAGACAGGAGCAATGTAGGTGGAAGAAACTTGCCCGACCCCTCCGAAGACCTCCACCTCGGCCAACTGGAGGTAGTTTGACCCGGAGAGCTGCACCCGCACATACCGGCCGTTGCGGTTCACGTTGATGTCCGTCGTCCTCCCCGCGGCCGCGTCATGAAAATAATTCCATACCCCCGGCTGACTCAGGATGTTATTGGTATCTCCCGGGGGAAAAGGATTCTCCGAGACGAACACGTAAAACTTAGCCAGCCGTTCCCCGCAGCAGTCGGTGCGGTTCCAGATGCGGATGTTGCGGATTCCCTGGACCGACCCCAGATCCACCTGCCACCAAGGTTGAGCCTGCCCTTCCGTGTGGGATACTGAATTGGCCCCATAGTTTCCGTCGGTGTTCCCGTCCACGGCTCGCCGCGGGTCCCCACCGTAACCGGTGCTCGACTGCTGCACAGGCTTGCCCAGAGCCAGGTTCCCATTCCCGCCTCCCTGNNCCCGGAGAGCTGCACCCTCACATACCGGCCGTTGCGGTTCACGTTGAGGTCGGTCGTCCGTCCGGCGACTCCTTCATGGTAGAAGCTCTCCACCCCGGTCTGGCGCAGGACGGTATTCAAATCTCCCGAGGAGAAAGGGTTCTCCGACACCAAAACGAAAAACTTAGCCAGCCGTTCCCCGCAGCAGTCGGTCCGGTTCCAGACGCGGATGTTACGGATTCCCTGGACCGACCCCAGATCTACCTGCCACCAAGGTTGAGCCTGCCCTTCCGTATGGGATACTGAATTGGCCCCATAGTTTCCGTCGGTGTTCCCGTCCACGGCCCGCCGCGGGTCCCCGCCGTAACCGGTGCTCGACTGCTGCACCGGCTTGCCCAAGGCCAGGTTTA
>PMCE01000537.1:15016-17220 GCA_003154025.1 Syntrophaceae bacterium | reverse complement strand
CAATTCGCAATGCGAAATGCGCAATTTTTGAAAGGGGGGAGTTTATGACTAGGAGGATTCTGCGAACGAAACTGTGCGATATGCTGGGAATCGAATACCCCATCATCTCTGCGGGCATGGGGCCGACGCTGATTGGAGAAACAACCGGGGCTCCGGTCGATCTGGTGGTGGCGGTTTCCGAGGCAGGGGGGATGGGGGTCCTGGGGGGGAGCGGGTTTTCCGTTGAGGCCCTGCGGGAAGCGATCCGGGAGATCAAGGCGAAAACCAAGAAGCCCTACGGGGTGGACCTCCTCCTTCCTCAAAAACTCGACCTGGGTGGCGGAATGGGCCAGAAAGGCCCGAAGGAGCTTCCCCTGAGTGCGATCTTGAAGGCGATGCCGCAATCGCACCAGGACTGGGTGAAGAAAGTTAAAGATGAAATGCAGCTCCCGGACGTGGAGATCATGGTGAGGATGAATAGCACCACCATGCGCCCCCAGGAAGCGATTCAGGTATGCATCGAGGAAAAGGTGCCCCTCTTCTGCGCAGGGTTGGGCAACCCCGGGTTCATGGTGAAAGATGCCCACGCCGTGGGTATGAAAGTATTGGGCATCACCGGCAACGCCAAGAATGCCAAGAGGATGGCCCAGTCGGGAATCGACCTCCTGGTGGCCCAGGGCCACGAGGGCGGCGGGCACACGGGCCGGATCGGGACCATGGCCCTCTTGCCCCAGGCGATTGACGCCGCCTACCCGGTTCCCGTCCTGGCTGCCGGCGGAATCGGAGACGGCCGGGGACTGGCTGCGGCCCTGGCCATGGGCTGCGTGGGAGCCTGGGTAGGAACCCGCTTCCTGGCCACCAACGAAGGAGGAGCCCTTCCGGTCAACAAGAAGCATATCCTCGATTCCACCGATGAAGACACGCGGGTGAGCAGGGCCTACACGGGAAAAACCCTGCGGGCGAGCTACAACAAGTTCCACGACCTCTGGGACGGGTCCGGACTGGAGCCCCTGCCTTTCCCCACCCAGGTATTGATCTCCTCGGCGCTCCTGGCCAGTTTCGTCCAGGCCAAGAAGGATGATTATGTAGGCGGCCTCGCCGGCCAGGTCTCCGGGCTCATCAAGGAGATCAAACCCGCCCGCCAGGTGCTGGAGGAGATGGTGGAGGAGGCGGTGGACATCCTGACCCGCAGACTTCCNNCAAATAAATTCCAATTACCAAAATTCGAATGAACCAAACATACGAGCGAGTTTTGATATTGGGATTTGGAATTTGGAGTTTATATATTTCTCTGTGCCTCTGTGGCTGAATCAAAAGGAGTCGAAAATGGCCGATAAATTTGTCAGCGAACGGAATCTGAGGTTCCTGCTCTACGAGGTCTTCGACGCCCCGAAGATCACGCAATACCCATATTATGCCGAGCACAGCCGGGAGAGCTTCGACATGGCCCTGGATACGGCCATGAAGATCGGCAAGAACCTGATGAAGCCCAAGCTCACGGAGATGGATAAGAACCCTCCTGAATATGTAAACGGGCGGGTCAAGGTCCATCCCATGGTGCGGGGCCTGATGAAGGAATGCGGGGAAGGCGGGTGGATCGGCGCGCCTTTTTCTTTTGACCTGGGGGGCCAGCAGCTTCCGCTGATGATCTCCGGGGCCGTCCGGTTCATCCTTTCTGCGGCCAATTACTCCGCCAGCGTGTATCCCTTTCTCACCACCGGGGCGGCTCACCTGATTCTGTCTTTCGGCTCTCCGGAGATGATCGAGGCCTACATTCCCAAGATGTTCGGCGGGGAATGGCAGGGGACCATGGCCCTGACCGAGCCCCAGGCGGGAAGCTCCCTGGCCGATATCACCACGACCGCGGACCCCACGAATCAGGGGCATTACAAGATCAAGGGACAGAAGATTTTCATCTCCGCCGGAGACCACGACGGCGTGGACAACGTCGTTCATCTCATGTTGGCCAAAATCAAGGGTGCCCCGGCGGGAATCAAGGGGATCTCCCTCTTCATCGTTCCCCAGAAGAGGATGGAGGGCGGGCAACTCGTTCCCAACGACCTGAACACGGCCGGGATCTATCACAAGCTGGGCTACCGGGGAGCGCCCATCACCCAGCTGAGCATGGGGGAGAACGACGACTGCCGGGGATACCTGGTGGGGGAGCCGCACCGGGGGCTTCTCTACATGTTGCAGATGATGAACGAGGCCCGGATCGACGTGGG
>PMCE01000537.1:208-14913 GCA_003154025.1 Syntrophaceae bacterium | reverse complement strand
GCCAAGACCTATCCCTCGGAGATGGGGATTCCTTCGGTCAGCGCCGGGCTGCAGATCCTGGGAGGATACGGGTACTGCGATGAGTTTCCCCTGGAACAGTTTTACCGCGACGCCCGGATCCATCCCATCCACGAGGGGACCACGGGCATTCAGGGAATCACCCTCCTGGGCCGGAATGTGACCATGAAGAACGGCCAGGCCTTCAAGCTCTTCCATGCGGAAGTCCAGGAGACCATCAAAAAAGGGGAAGAGACGGCGGAGCTGAAACCTTATGCCCAGGAGCTCAAAGGGGCGATGGAGCGGCTCACCAAGGTCACTCTGCACCTGATCGGATTGGCCCAGAGCAAAGGCCCGGAAGTTTTCCTGGCCGACTCCACCCTGTACCTGGAGTTCTTCGGGATCGTCAGCGTCGCCTGGCAATGGCTCCTCCAAGCCATAAATGTTCAAAAAGCTCTAAGCCGGAACCCGTCGGGGGCCGATGCGGACTTCTATCAGGGGAAGATGTACGCCTTCCGCTACTTCTTCCGCTACGAGCTGCCCAAGGTCGAGGGGATGGCCAAGAGATTGACCGATGGGGATGCCTTGACCGTGGAAATGAAAGACACGCTTTTTGCCGACTAAGACGATCCCTCGCTGCTCTCTGAGGAAACCCCTCCGCCCCCCTTTGAAAAAGGGGGGGTGGGAGGATTTCTGAGGTAACCTGAGCAACCTCCCGCTCCCTTCTCATTCTCCCCAGACGCTTAGCGCCCGATTAAACCAACACGTTGGTAAAGAGAAAATATCCAAGTCGAAACGCCGATGTGGAGGGCGATTCAGCAATTGGCCTGCACCTCCCTATGCTATCCGGATTTATCCCGCCTTCCCCCCCGGAGATTTTTCGCTCAGGATTTTGTGCATTATTGCGCCGCGCAAGAGGTGCTGCGAGACGCGTTCTAATCCCGATTAGGCCGCGCCGCTGAATCCTGAATTTTTGACGATATTATCGTTGCATGATACCATGAGAGCATGATTGAATCCTTCGCGGACGGGGAAACGGAAAAACTTTTCAAGGGAATCGTTTCGCGAAAATTGCCGTTGATCATCCAGAAAACCGATCGACGCAAACTGGTCTATCTGGACGATGCCGAGGATTTACGCGATTTGCTCGCGCCGCCGGGTAACCGACTTGAAGCCCTTCAGGGAGACCGAGGGGGTCAATACAGCATTCGGATCAACGACCAATACCGAATCTGCTTCAAATGGTTGAAGGGCAAAGCGAGAGACGTAGAAATTTTGGATTATCATAAGTAAGGAGTCAAGTATGGAAAAGCTACCCCCCGTTCATCCCGGTGAAGTATTGCTCGAAGATTTCATGAAACCCCTAGGCTTGAGTCAATACCGCGTGGCGAAAGATATCGGCGTGCCGACATTGCGGATTAGCCAAATTGTTCGTGGTCATCGTTCCGTTACCGCAGACACCGCTTTGCGGTTGGCACGGTACTTTGGCACTAGCGCAGCGGTCTGGGTGCGCCTGCAAGCCCGCTACGACCTTGAAATGGCAGAAGCCAAAATTGCCAAACGCATTAACCGTGAGGTCAAGGCTCTGCAGATGCCATCGCCAGCGATATCGAGCAGATAAAGGTTCGGAAATAGGCTTGAGGGGCGGTTCCTGAGGCCGCAGAAATTACGCGCCGCAGGTTATTGCTAAAACGGAAAGATCAATAGGAAAAAAATAGGGAGAGTCGCCTTCCCGGGTATCTGCCCTGATTGTCCAGGCGTCTTCAGAAAATGCCCCTCTATCCGCCTTGATTGGTTCAGTGAATTCCATTCTATATTGAGGTAATCCCCGCGATGTAATCCTATAACAGCCATTCATGAATTACCTCTACCTCATTCCTGGCTGCTTTCTGATTCCTTTCCCGTCCTTTTCAGGGGTTCATTTCGGCTCCCGCCTCCCAAATACGCTTGGTGAATATTTTTGCCAAAACCCCTTCGGAACCATTGTGCAGAAATGGGCGATAAGGGTGAGACCTTGTGAAAGAGGCGAATCTTGCTATACTGATGAATATTCAATCGTGAATTCAGGCGGAGAGGGAAGTGCACGTCAAGAATCGGGATGAANNGCGGTGGACCCCTACGGGAACACTCGCAAACTGGTCCGCGTCGAAAATGAAAGGCTCATCATCGGCGGCTGCCGGGAAATGGACCTTTCCGGGTTTGGGGACGAGATGATCGACCTGGCCCGGGTGAAGGACATCTATGTGGTCGGCGCCGGCAAGACGGTTCAGCGGCAGGCCAAGGCGCTCGAAGATGTGCTGGGAAGCCGGTTGACCGCGGGAGCCATTACCATCAAAAAAGGCGAGGAGATCATCCTCGGGAAAATCGAGGTTACCGGGGGAGCCCATCCGGTCCCCGATGAGAAATCCGTGGAAGGAACCCGCAAGATCGTGGAGATCGTCCGGAAAGCCGGAGAGGGGGATCTGGTTTTTGCCCTTTTTTCGAGCGGGTCCTCGTCGCTCTTGGCGCTGCCCCCCGACGGTTATTCACTCGAAGATATGCGGGCGGTCTACAAATTGGCGATCCAGTATGGAGACCAAAGCCTCATCTGGCGGGTGATGAAGTATTTCTCGGCGGTAAACAGCGGCAGAATCGTGATGATGATTCACCCGGCGCGGACCATCAACCTCCTCATGTCCATAAAAGGGTACGAGCCCTGGCGAGGAAAGATCCCCTTGGGAGGCGATTGGATTCCATCTTGGCCGCCGGGGCCGCAACGGTTGGCCGAAGCGGTACGCGAAATGAAGACGGAGCCCTGGTGGGAGGAACTGCCGGGTTCCATGCGGGAGGCCTTGGAGCGCCGAGACCCAAAATGCGAAGTCCCGAGTATCGAGGATTTCCGGCAGGTCAAGGCCAGTTACTGGCAGCCCGTCAACTACCGCCGGATGCTGGAGGCAGCCCGGGCGAAAGCCGAGGAGTTCGGGTTCCGCGGGGCCATCCTGGGAACCTGGATGATGGTCCAGAGCACGGATGCGGCGGAAATCATGACCGGCATGGCTAGAGACTGCCTTCGGTATGGGACCCCTTTCCAACCGCCCGTCGTCCTTCTCTCCGCGGGGGAGATGACCGTGCCGGTAGGAAGCGCCACCGGGATCGGGGGGAGGAACCAGGAATTCGCCCTGGCTGCTGCGGTGCGGATTTCCGATGCCATGCTGTCCGGCATCACGGTCGGGTCGGTGGACACGGACGGCACCGACGGCCCGGGAACCCAGATGGTGTCCGCAGGAGACCCTGACTTCCGCACCCTGGCAGGGGGAGTGGTCGACGGGAAAACCCTGGCCGATGCCCGGGCGATGGGCATCGACCTGCCAGCGGAATTGAAAAAGCATAATTCCACCCCGGTATTGATGAAGCTGAAAAGCGGAATTTACACCGGCAACACGGGGATCGTCGGAGGAGACTTGAGAGTGATACTAATCCCAAATCCCAATATCCAAATCTCAAATTCCGAATAATTTCCAAATCCCAAATTTCAACGATCGAAACCCACTTTTCTTTTTTTGGAATTTGTTATTTGGTGCTTATTTGTTTTTTGGCGCTTGGAATTTGGTGCTTGCTTGCCAGTTCATACAGGGTAAAATTCGCGTATCCAAGGCAACAATCGTATAAAAGGAGGAGGATGGTATGGTTTCAGGAAGGGCCATCGTATCGGTAAGCGCACGGCAGGTTTATTCGGACCGCGGGCACCCCGGAATCGAGGCGACGGTGAAAACGGAAAACGGCGCCGTTGGAGTCGCCCTATGCACCGCGGGGATCTCCGTGGGCCAGCATGAAGTGGAGTTTGCCTACGATGGCGGCACCAAATGGCGGGGGAGGGGAGTGCAGAAGGCGGTGAACAATGTGAATCAGGTCATCGCTCCCGCGCTCAAGGGCGTGGATGCGGCCAAACAGCTGGAGGTCGATGACCGGATGCTCAACCTCGGGGGGCCCGATGCCAAGCCCCGCCTCGGAGGGAACGCCACGGCCGCGGTATCGGCGGCGGCCCTGAAGGCTGGAGCGGCGAGTTTGGAAATCCCCCTGTATCAGCACATCGGCGGGGTGAACGCCTGTACCCTGCCCGTACCGGGGGAGATCTGCTTCGTGGGCAGCGACCGGTACGGGGGCGGAAAACGGTCCGGCGGAAAACCGACTTACTCCTTTATGGCTTATGGATTCGATACTTTCTCGGAGGCTTCTTACGCCGTTTGGGACCTTTCGACCGAGTGGCGAGAAGTGCTGAACAGGAAATTTCGGATTCCCAAAGTCTCGCGGACGAGCCATCCGGTCATCCAAGCCGGCTTGATCCGGCACGACCGGGAGATGTGGGACCTGATGAGCGAAACCCTCAACCGGCTGGGCTATGGAGGGAAAGTGGGCTTCCAGGTCGACGTGGCCGCCGCAACCTACTATGAGAAAGACCGAGGGCGGTTCGTGGGTCTCTTCTCCGCCGAGGACAAAACCCGGGAGGACCTGATGGAGGGCTACCGGAAAATGGTAAAGGATTATCCCTTCATCATTCTGGAAGACCCTCTCGACGAGGACGATTATGAGGGACACGCCATTCTGACCCGGGAGCTGGGAATTCAAGTGGTGGGTGACGATCTCTTCACGACCAACACCGAACGGCTGAAGAAAGGGATCGATACGGGTGCGGCGAACACGGTTCTGTTGAAAGTGAACCAGATCGGGACCATTACGGAAGCCTTTGAGATGGTCCAGATAGCCTACCGGAATTCCTACGGGATCATGCCCTGCGACAGCCGGGGGGAGGGAGCCGATATCGCCGACTACTCGGTGGGGTTGAACTGCGGGACGGTCCGGGAGAGCGCCACGGGCCCGCGGGGCAACCGCTTTTTGCAGATCGAAGCGGAACTGGGAAGCCGGGCGAAGTTCCTGGGGAAAAGAGGGCTGAAAGGAAAATCTTAAAGACCGTGCTGCGGTGCTGCTGTTCGAGAGTGCTGCAGTTCAAAAAAGCGATTCTAACGGCAGCACGGCAGCACAGCAGCACTTCTTTTAAAACGGCAGCACTTTATTTCCTTTCCCCTCCGGCCCGGTTTATTTCGGCGTGGCGGAAACAAGTGGTGAGATGATCGTTTACCATTCCCACCGCCTGCATGAAGGCATAACAGATGGTGGAGCCTACAAACTTAAAGCCCCTCTTTTTCAAGTCCTGACTGAGGGCATCCGATTCCCCGGTGCGCGCGGGGATATCCTGTCCGCGGCCCCATCGGTTCTGCAAGGGGCGCCCTTCGACAAACTGCCAAAGGTAACGGTCAAAGGACCCGAACTCTTCCGCGATATTCAAGAAGGCTTGGGCATTTTGAACGGCGGCGTGAATTTTCAGCCGGTTCCGGATGATGCCGGGGTTGTTGAGTAATTCTCGGACCCGCTCCTGGTCATACCCGCCTACCTTCGACGGGTCGAAACGGTCGAAGGCTTCACGGAAAGCCTCCCGTTTTCGCAGGATGGTAATCCAGCTCAGTCCTGCCTGGGCCCCTTCCAGGATAAGCATTTCAAACAACTTTCGATCATCATGGAGGGGCACCCCCCATTCCCGGTCGTGGTAGGCAACGTACAGGGGGTCCGTGCCGGCCCAACTGCATCGCGGTTTCATACATCCCTCCGAAATAAAAAACCCCATTTCTAAAATCAGAAACGGGGCCGATCCAGTTTCGAGAAGAACAGATGCATCCCGGTTTTCTTAATTATCCAGCCGCTTCAGGACCGGGATTTTAACGAAGGGGACACCCTCGTCCTGCAGGACCTTTTCCTCCCCCGGGAGAGTCATCCCTTTGATATTCCGTTTTTGGGACTCGCCCCAATGGATCTTTAAGGCCTCACTGGTAAAATTCAGCCCTACATCCTCGAAATTCTTGTTGACATATTCGGTAATGACCTGGAGGGCCTGGTAGGGGTCGATTTTTTCTTCCGCGGGCACGGCCGGGGTTTCGGGTTTCTGTTCCGGGACGTTGTATTTCTTTATTCCAAAGGTGGAGATGGCCTTCTCAATCCGTTGATCATTGCAGACGGGGCAATGAATGACCCCGAAGGCCTTCTGTTCCTCAAAAGCCTTGTTGCTCTTGAACCAGCACTCAAACTTATGGCCTTGGGAGCAGGTTAGATCAAAGATAATCATGCTTAAAGCATCTCCTATTTCTAATTATTTTACCGCTTTCCCCGGCCTCCGTCCACCGGTAATTATTTTCCCCCCCTCACTTCTGCGATTCTCTTTCCCGGGCTAAGGCAAGCTTGGCAATGCCTGAAATGCAAAACACCTTCCGCCTGCTTGGCGGAAATGAAGGCGGGGAATTGCCTCGCTTCAGAATCTCTCCACAGCAGGAGACGGTGGCCCGGCGGGCTTTGAACCGGGCGCCCAAAACGCCAGGCAGAGGAGCTGGCAATCTTCTCCCCGCAAGGCCTGAAGGAGATAGAGTCTTTCTCCAGGCCGCCCGGGAAGAGCGAAGGGAGCCACGCTGAGGCCAGGAATTCAAAAGGGGAGATGACCGGAGGGCTAATCCGCCTCCGATAGAAAACGATCCAGCACAGCCGCCAGGTCAATCGACTGGAGCGGTTTGAGAATGTAATCATCCATTTCCGCTTCCATACACCTCTGCCGGCTTTTCCCGACGGTCTGGGGGGTCATTCCCACGATGGGGATATGATGGCCGGTTTGTTTTTCCTTCCGGCGGATGGCGGCTGCCATGCCGTCCACCTGGGGGAGGTCGGTGTCCATCAACACCAGGTCGTAAGGGGCCTTGGCCAGGGTGGTCAGGACCTCATTGCCGGAAGGAACTACATCCGCCCCGTAGCCGATCTTCTGGAGCGTCTGGAGGGCTGCTTTCTGAACATGAATGTCGTTCGAAGCGATGAGGACCCGAATCCTGCGCTTCTTCTCTTCGGCTAGAAAATACCGGGTAATGAGAGGGGCGCCCGCGAATTCCTCCGGCGACTTTTTCCGGCTTACGGCCAGAGCCAGACAATCCCGGAGCTGGGAACTTTTCACCGGCTTGGTGAGATAGGCGGCGACCCCCATATCCTGCATCAATTTTCCTTCTCCTCGGTTACCCTGAGAAGTCAGCAGGACTAGAAGGGTTCCCGACAGAGCGGGGGCCCTCTGGATCTCCTGGGCGAGGGTGATGCCGTCCATCTCTTCCATCTCCTTGCTCAAAACCGCAAGAGAATAGGGGGTCCGGTCTTCGACCGCCTGGCAGAGTTTGACCAGGGCTTCTCTGCCCCCTCCGGCGGCTTCCGGCAGGCATCCCCAGCCGCTGAGCTGCTCCAGCAGGGCCTGCCGGCTGCCGGGTTGTTCGTCCACGATCAGGACCCGGTGCCCCTGTAAACTCTGCGGGGTAATCTCCGGGGTTCCCCCATTCGATTTTTGTTTCTGGAAAACAGCGGTGAACCAAATGGTTGACCCCTGTTTGTTGCTGCTTTCGAACCCGATCTTGCCCTCCATCTTCTCCACCAGCTTTTGGGAAAGGGCAAGCCCGACCTCCGTACCTCCCCACCTCCTTTTTCCGAAGGCCCCGGGACGGGGCGGGAACTCAAAGAGCCGGGCCTGGCGGGCGGGTGAAATCCCTTGCCCCGTATTCATCACGGCGAAATGGACCGCGGCCCGGGTCTTAGTCTCCTTCTCCAGAGTGACCTGAATCAGGATCTCTCCCTTGCCGGTGTATTGGAGGGCGAGAAGGGTAAAATTTATCAGGACCTGGCGGAGTCGGCCCGGGTCGCCGGACAGGAGGGAGGGAACTTCATGATGAACCAGGAGGCCCAGTTCCAGACCTTTCTCCCGGGCCCGGATGGCCAGCAACTGAGCGGTGTCCTCCAAAGTCGTCCGCAGGTCGAAATTCATCCTGGCCAGGGGGAGTTCCCCTTCTTCGACCCGGGAGTAGTCCAGAAGATCATTGACCAGGGTCAGGAGAGAGTCCGCCGAAGCCAGAGACTTTTCGGCGAATTCCCTCTGCTCGGGGGCCAGGTTTGTTTCCAGCAGGGACCGGTTCCCCGCCTGGAGATTGTTCAGGGGGCTCCGAATCTCGTTGGCCAGGTCGGACAGGGAGTGAAGCGCCTGGCGGTGGAAGTTTTTCGCCGCCGCGAACGCGCCCGGACGGCTCTGTTCTTTCGATCCTCGGGAAACGGCNNCGCGGATTGGAGAAAGAGGATTTCCTTCCCCAGGGGAGGAAGCTTTTCCCTATTGTTCCATTTCTGGGTTTTTTTTTCAACCGGACTTCGCAGATTTTTTTGGAATTTTCTCTTCTGCCGCACCCGGGAAAAAGAGAGGGGACCCCGGGTATGCCTCAGCCGCTAGGCGATCAGCTCTCCACGCAGAACCGTGACCGCCTTCCCTCCCAGGTAGACGCGGTCCCCGGCGACACGGACCCGAAGGNNCCGGTAACCGGGTCTTCGTTGACTCCCGCCGCGGGAGCGAAAAAACGGGAGATGAAATCATAGGAGGAAGAACCTGCCCGGCTGGTAACGATCACCCCCCGGACCGGCAGGGTTTTCAAAAGGGGAAAGTCGGGCTTCAGGCGGCGGACCGATTCTTCGCCGTCGACCTGAACGAGGTAATCGAATTTGCTCTTGCCCACGTATTGGGCCCTTACCTGTAGAGCCTCCAAAAGGCCGGGCGGAGCAGCGGCAGGCTCGTCGGTTTTGGCCGGAAAATTCAGCTCGATTTCTCCCCCGTTGGAAACGGCGGTGAGCAACCCGCTGCGGGTGTGAAACCTCGCCTGCTCCTCCCGGCGCAGAATGCCGGTCTCCCATAAAATGTGCGCGCTGGCCAGGGTGGCGTGGCCGCACAGGTCCACTTCAACAGCGGGGGTGAACCAGCGGAGGTTGTAGCCGTCTTCCTGTTTGAGGAGGAAGGCGGTCTCCGAGAGGTTCATCTCCTTGGCTACGGCCTGCATCCATGCCGCCTCCCGGGGCTGGGGAAGAAGGCAGACCGCGGCCGGATTGCCGGAGAAGGGTTTTTCCGTGAAAGCATCGGCCTGGTAGATCGGTACGCCCATTTGGTTCCCTCCGAGCAAATACCTCCCCTTGACAGGCAAGGCGGGTGGGGGTGAGAAGTTCATTCCATTATTATGATGGGACCAATCAGTCGAATACCCGATGGAACGATCATCATGTCCCAAGCGGGGCAATTCATGAATGGCCCTCTCGTCCCGCGAAGGGCCCATTGTGCCTGTTCGTTTGTTCCCAACCAAAAAAATTATACCATTTTCGCCGGAAAGATGCATTTTCCAATCTCCTTTATCCGGCGGGTCCGCCGGGGTCCCCCTGAATTCATGGTCCGGCAGGAAATAGGAAACCGGCAAGGTAACGGGCAAAGCGGGATTGGGCCTCCAGGCGGCCGGGTCGGTTTCAATCTGTGCTTTACAAAACCCGGCTAGATGTCGATATAATCATTGAAAACCTCTATAAAAAAGATTCAACAAAAATCATGAACTTTCAGGCCGCCGGAATCGTCCTCGATAAACTTCCGTCTGACCGGCCGAAACATACGGCGCTAAGTAAAAATTATGGCCCCTGGCGAAACTCGAGTTGATTTTCGGCGCGATCCGGCTTTAGCTTGCTTTTCGGCGGCGGGTTCAGGCTNNCCCGAAAGGGTGCGTCAGATCATGGACCATCCCAGCTTTCGACGGGCCGATCAAGACCTCGACCTGCTTAAAAGGGATGAGCTCCGGCCGATCCGTCTCCAGCTCGAATTCTTGAAGCCGGAGCTGATCCTCGCGGAGCAGGGGATATGCGGCACGATCGTAGTCCTGGGGGCGACCCGGATCGTTGAACCCGCAGCCGCCCGGCACCGAGTCGAGCGGGCCCGCAAAGCCCTTGAACAACACCCTCAAATCCCCGAGCTCAAGCACCGGTTGGCAGTAGCGGAACGGATCCTGGCAAAGAGTCATTACTACGACGTAGCCCGGGAACTGGGGCGGCTCGTGGGCCGGGCCGGGCATGGGCCCGGAGATTGCCGCCTCGCGATCGTTACCGGCGGAGGGCCCGGGCTTATGGAGGCCGCCAACCGCGGGTCCTACGACGTGGGGGCCAAATCCGTAGGCCTGAACATCTCCCTTCCTCAGGAACAATATCCCAACCCTTACATCACTCCGGACCTTTGTTTCCAGTTTCGCTATTTCGGCCTGCGCAAAATGCATTTTCACCTTCGGGCCAGGGCGGTGGTTGCCTTTCCCGGGGGATACGGCACCCTCGATGAGCTCTTTGAAACCCTCTGTCTGATTCAGACGCGCAAAATCAAGCCGGTACCGGTCATTCTGGTGGGAGAGCAATTTTGGCGTCGCGTTTTCGACGTTGAATTTCTGGCCGCGGAAGGGACCATCGATCCGGAAGACGCCGAGCTTTTCGTATTTGCCGAGACGGCGGAAAAGATCTGGAAAATCATCTGTGATTGGCATGAGCAGGGTGGGGAGAGCCTATATGCCTGAGCGGATCGGGGCTCGTCCTGCCCTTTAGAGTGGAGAGGGGCAGCGGATCAAGAGGGTGTCAATCCTTGCGGGTTTCCCCCCGCAGCGCTCCCAGCCCCTCTTTAACGATAATCGGGACCATGGCCAGGGCCGCGACCGGATCGGCCCACCACCAACCGAAGAGGGCATTGAGTCCCAGCCCCACCAGGAGGATGGCGGAGAGGTAGGCGCAGATGTCGGTCTGGTGAGAATCGGCCACCAACGCCCGGCTGTTGATCCTGGCCGCAACCCTTCGCTTGGCCGAGGCCAAGATGGGCATGACCACGAGGGAGGCTGCGGCAAGGATCATTCCGATGATGCTTTCTTCGGGCCGCTCCTTCAGGATGAGCCCCTTGGTCGCGTAGATGGCCACGTAGGCCGCCAGAGCCAGGAGGCTGATGCCTACCAGCCGCAGGGCCCTCCGCTCCCGTTTCTCCCCTTCTTTCCCTTCCTGGAGCCGCCACAGGAGAACAGTCCCGGAAGAGGTTTCAATCAGGGAATCGATGCCGAAACCGATGAGGGCGATGCTCCCGGCCAAGAGCCCGGCCCCGATGGCCACCGCCGCTTCGAGCAGGTTCCACCCGACGGTAAAATATTCCAGCCGGCGCCCCCGCCGGACTGCGGCGTCGATCAAAGCATCCTGCGTCTGGCGGTTCTTTTCCACAAGCAGAATTATATCATTTCTCCCGGAAGAACATCCCCAGAACAAGCCCTCCCAGGGTCGCCTCGGCCACGGTGCCCAGGAACCAGGTAAGAGCCATGGAATAAGGGATAGGCATGACCGAATAGGTTCCGTATCCCATCCCGACCCCCACCCCGATTCCGTACAGAACCCCGAATTTGCACCCCGACACCGGAGTCTTGGGGGTGATTAACCGGCTGTAGATCAGGACGAACATGAAGGCGGCGATCAGGACCGTGACGTACATCAGGCCCATCTTCATCTGGGCCATGGGACGCCACAGGGAAGCCGTCGCCTCATAAGCCGTCCGGAGGAGGACTCCATGAATCAAGAAATCCAACACCGACCAGAGAACGAAAACGCTTACCGTCGCCAGCAGAATTTTCTTTCCCATTCGCTCCTCCCTCTCCGACGATCCGAATATTTTGGCGTACCAGGGGAGCGGGGACCTTCAAAAGGAGAAACCCGCCTAATCGATTCCCGCCACCTTGCTTCGCCGCTCCATGAGGACCACGTCCCGCCATTTTCCCCGCAGTTCGCCGAAGGCCATCTTGCCGATCTTCTCCCGGATGCCCAGCACCCGGAACCCGTGCTTCTTGTGAAGCCCAATGCTGACTACGTTTTCCGGAAAAATCCCGCCCTGGAGGGTCCAGAACCCGGCTTTTTCGGAAGCATCGACAAATGCGGCAAGAAGCGCATCGCCGATTCCTTTTCCCCTGAACTTCTCGCCGACATAGATGCTCAGTTCGGCGACCCCCGCGTAAACTTTACGGGCGGAAACCCGGCTCAACGCGGCCCACGCCGCGACCTGGCCATTCACCCTGACGACCAGCCGCGGCTCGGCTACGTGAGCGGAATCCCACTTTTCCCACTCCGGGACCCCGGGTTCGAAGGTCGCGCTCCCGGTGGCAATTCCCTCCAGGTAGATGGCCCGGACCTGCTCCCAGTCTTCCGGCTTCATCGGCTCGATGGTGAAATCCATGGCTTCTCCCAGCTAACCCTTCAATGGTGAATGGTCAGCGCCATACCCTCAACGGCCCTTTCCCTCCTGATCTCCTAACTTCCGACTCCGAACTATTTTCCCCATATATTGCAAATCATCCTCCCAAAGTCAAGATTTTCGCGGCAGAACCAAAATAAACTTGGATTTCCGGTATAGGTTAGCGAGCAATCCGGATTCGCTTGGAGAAAGAGATTTTTGAAACCAGTTTTTTATGAATTTGGAAAAGGTAGGGCTGGAACCCGGACCGGCAAAACAGCCGGGGTTGGCCGGGCGGTTAGCTCGCCCGTCGAGCCCACCAAACGTGCTAGGAGTCAGCGGTAATAAAAGCAATAGCGAAAACGCGGCAAATATGAAATAGTTAAACATGACGGTCCTCTGTTTTTAGGAAGTCGGGAATCAGGCGGGTTTTCCCCAAGAGGATTTCTGGAAGGGTTTTCAGGAAGATAGGCAGGCAAAAGAAAAAAATGTTAAACCCACAGAATCATACCCTTCACCGACCAACGGTTGGGGAAGAAATTGTCAATAGTATCATCCATGGCATTGGTGTGCTTCTCAGTATCGCCGGCCTCGTGATTCTCATCGTCTGGGCCGCGGGATCCGGCAACGGATGGCAGATGGTCAGCTGCTCCATTTTTGGGGGCACCCTCATCATTCTCTACCTCGCCTCAACGCTTTACCACGGCCTTCCCTGGCCCAGAGTGAAACAGGCCTTCAAAATCATAGATCACTCGGCGATTTTCCTTCTGATCGCGGGGACCTATACGCCGTTCATGTTGCTCAACCTCCGCGGCCCGTGGGGATGGAGCATTTTGGGAATTATTTGGGCGTTGGCCATCCTGGGAATCCTCATGAAGATTTTTTATATCTCTAAATTTCGGAAGATCTCGATCGCCCTTTATGTTTTTATGGGCTGGCTGGGCATCGTTGCTGTTAAAGAAATATTCGCCCTCCTTCCACCTCTCAGCCTGACCCTGCTTATTTTGGGCGGGGTGTCTTATACGGCAGGCCTTACCTTTTATGGCTGGCGAAAATTGCCGTACCATCACGCGGTTTGGCATATCTTTGTAATCGGCGGAAGTATTTCCCACTACCTGGCAGTATGGTATTCGTTGTGAACCATGGGACGCCGGGAGCCGATTTTTTGCGCCAGGTAATGGCCTGGGGCCCGTGAGGGGCGAAGGCCGTTCTTCCCGGAACTCCGAACCTTCCATTCTTTGCCCCGGGCAAATGATCATCCTCCGGACGGTCGTGCAATACCGCTGACCCATCATTTCCGGGGGTCCCCAGAAAATGATCTTTCCTCTTGACACACTCGCCCCGCCTCCGTATTCTAATTGCCGTCAGGTAAACCCCCGGCTATGCCGGGGGACTCACAGAGTTTGACAGCTCCGGGATGCTTGAGTCGTGGCCCGGGCGGAAGCCACCTTTAGGCGGCTTCAGACGTGATCCGCCATGAGCGGTTCATGTATTTTCAAGCCTCCGACTCTGCCGGAGGTTATAACTTTTAATGGGGGAGCGTATGAAACGAAAAATTAGAGTTGTTCAGTTCGGGATCGGGGTCATCGGCCGCGGGGTCACCAAGGTTTTGGTGAAAAAAGGGGATATGAGGATCGTGGGGGCGATTGATATCTCCAACGTGGGGCGGGACCTGGGAGATATTGCCGGGATTGGCAGGAAACTACGGGTTAAAATCCGGGCTGAGGCAGACAAGGTTTTGCAGCAAGCCAAACCGCAGGTGGTCGTCCATACGACCAGCTCAAGCCTGAAAAAAGTTTATCCCGAATTGGAAAAGTTGATTAAAGCCAAAGTGAATGTAGTATCCAGTTGTGAAGAGCTATCTTATCCGTATCAAAAAGAACCCAAAATCGCGGCTCGCCTGGACAGGCTGGCCAGGGAAAACGGGGTCACGGTCCTGGGAACCGGGGTGAATCCGGGCTTCCTGATGGATGCCTGGCCCCTTTTCATGACCGGGGTTTGTACGGAAGTGAAAGAGATTAAAGTCAGCCGGGTTCAGGACGCCGCTCATCGCCGCATTCCCTTCCAGGAAAAGATCGGGGCCGGAAAGACGAAGAAGGAGTTTGAAAAGAAGGTTAAGGATGGAACCATCCGGCACGTAGGCCTGGCGGAGTCGATCGCCATGATTGGGGACGGTCTGGGATGGAAACTGGATAAAATTACGGAGACCATAGAACCGATTATCTACCGGAAGACAGTGAAGAGCAGCTACCTGACCGTTAAACCCGGGCTGGCAGCGGGCGTGAAGCAGGTTGGGCACGGATGGAAAGGCGGGAAGAAATTGATCAGCCTCAATTTTGAAGCTTCCATCGGTGCCGGAACGAGTTATGACTCCGTATCCATTTCCGGCACTCCCCCCATGGAGGTCATCATCAAAGGGGGCACCCATGGGGATATCGCTACGGTAGCCATGCTGGTGAACGCCATCCCCAAGGTCTTGGATGCCTCGCCGGGGCTGAAGACCATGAAGGATTTGATCATCTCTGCCTTGATCAACAAGTCATCCTGATATTCCCATACCCGGGACGGGGTTCTG
>PMCE01000537.1:0-167 GCA_003154025.1 Syntrophaceae bacterium | reverse complement strand
TATGTGGCCGCCCGCAGGACTAAAAACCGAAGCAGAATCCCGTCTCTCCATCTTGGAGGAAAAAGTAAATTGAACAGAAGGGGAGGATTTTGATATTTAACCCAGTCAATCCCCACTAAGAGGATCAATCCTTTGATCTCCAAATTCTAGTCAGCAAACCCATCGTC
>PMCE01000192.1 GCA_003154025.1 Syntrophaceae bacterium | reverse complement strand
AAATTTACGCTTGTTTAGAGGCTAGTCCTTGGTCAGTCCCATCCCTTGACCGAAAGCCTTCAAATTAACCTCCAGATGGGCTCCGGGAAAGCTTTCCTGGATGGTCTCCTCGTAGGTCTTCTGCGTCAGGGGAAGGAGGCGGGTACCGGCGAGGGCGCCCACCATGATGATGTTTGCAAAAATAGGAGACCCCAGGGGCGGTTTAAAGGCAAATTCCCTATTGACTACCCATTCTCATAAGAGTATTTGTTACCCAAATTGGCCTCCTACGTAGCTCATTAAAGTCAAAAACCAAACCCCTAACCTTCTCGAGGATTTATGAAGACGAATTCGTCAGAAGACATGCAAAAAA
The DNA here is from genome assembly GCA_003154025.1 of Syntrophaceae bacterium. The sequence continues at coordinate 9,601 of PMCE01000192.1, read as the reverse complement.
TCATCGTCTATGGGGCTGGCGCTATCGGTTCGACCGTTGCCGGTTGGTTGGCCAAAAATGGGGAAGACATCACGATATTGGCGCGCGGCCAAAACGCGTCAGTTATCAAATCCAAGGGCTTATTGGTGTATCAAAGTGGACGTAAAAACGAGAGTGAACCTGTCAGGGTCGAGGTCATCTCGGACTTGAACGAAATGCCGGCTCCCGATATTATCATCCTCGCGGTCAAGAATTATGACTTGGAGCCTTCGGCAAAGGATATCCAACAAAAAATAACTAGTAATCCCGTCATCATCGCGCTGCAAAACGGCATGGAAAATCAAAAATTCCTCCCCCAAATTTTTAAAAGAACCATTTATGGAGTGGTCTGTTACAACGCCTGGCGGGACGGTCCAGGCATTTTCGGCTACCAAACACAAGGGAAGATATTGTTTGGGGCGCTTGATCCGTCCATGAAACAAAATCTCGATAACGTCGTACGAAGGATATTCAAGCCGGCCTTCTCGTGTGAGAGCACGGATAGGCTGAAGGATGCCGTCCAGTGCAAGATTGTGATCAACCTCGTGAACAGTGTTCTGGCGTTAGTCGGCCATGGGGTGAGAGAAGTCAGGAACCAAGAGCTCTTGAGAAAAATTATCATCAACACATTATGCGAAGGCATACAAACACTCCAGATGGCCGGAGTGAGGGAAGTACCCCTCGGCGATGTGCCATCGTGGGAAACGATCAAGTTTGGCGCTAAATTGCCGGGCTTTATCGCTAATATGATTTTCAAGAAAAATTTCAGAAAAATGCAGATATCTAGCATGGCCCAGGATTTGTTCGTTCTGCACAAGAACACGACGGAGCTGGATTCGCTAAATGGTTATATCGTGGGGCTCGCGAACGCGATTGGATTCGATGCCAGATTCAATAAAGCCATTTATGAGATTGCCGGAAGGGAATTCCACAAACCTGATTACTACCCAATGGAAGTGGCCGATTTGTGGAGAAAGATCGAGGAAAGAATTAGTTGATCCGCCTTGACCATACATAAAGATGATGTGGAAACGCACTCCGATGGATTGGAGGATCACGCCGAATTTGGAATTGCCCAGATTTGTGCCGACCTCTATCGCGGCTCGTTATATAGGATCCTGCCTTGTCCACTGGAGCCTCGATTTATCAGGACCTGGCGTCCAGGAGAGATCGAACTCCAGCCGTGACTTGCCAATACCGTTCATAGCTGGAACTGAAGGAAAGAGCGTCGTGTCATTCCCCTCATGATCTCTTATTCGGGGAAAGGGTCGGCTAAAAAAGGGGGGTCAGAAATGATCCCGCCCTTCTGGATTTCTTTTTTGAGCCCGGGAGCGAGCCTTACTGGACGGTCAGCTTCACCTTGCTGCTGCCGATTTCAAAGGCCCGGCGGTTTACATCCAGAAATTTTTCCGGGAAGGTATCCCGGATCACGGCTATGAAATCATCCAGCCCTACGGGCAGAAGGTCCAGGCCGCTGATCGCGCCGATCATGATGATGTTGCTGAGAATGGGGTTGCCCAGTCTCATGGCTTCTTCCGTGGCATCGATCAGCCAGACGTGGGATGAAAGCTCCTCCAACGTTTTCTTCACGGTGTCCAGGGATGGATAATTGTGCTCCCCCGCAATGACGCTCACCGGATGGATGGGGCGGGTATTGGTCAGCACATTCACCTCGCGATTGCCGTAGGACGACATGATCCGGAGCGCCTCCATGGGCTCCAGGGCGATGACCACATGGGCCTTTCCCTTGGGGATCTGGGGGCTCCAGGTGGTGGTCGCGGACACGCGGATATGGCTCATGACCGAACCGCCGCGCTGGGAGGCCCCGAAGGTCTCCCCGATGGTGACCCAATACCCTTTACGGGAGAGCATGTTGGCGAGAACCCGGGAGGCCATCACATTGCCCTGCCCGCCCACACCGGTCATGATGATATTATAAGGATCCTGGACCAACGGTTCCATGATCAGACCACCTCCTCTTTGGCAATGGCTTTCTCCGGGCAGATGTCCGCGCAGACGCCGCAGCCCGCGCAGATCACCTCGTCAATCCGGGACTTTTTTTTCTCCGGGTCCCACACCAGGCCGGGGCACTTGAAAACCCGGGTACACAGACGGTTGCAGCCGCAGGAATCTCCGAAGCACCGGGTTTCATCGACGCGCATCTGAAAGCGCTTCTTGCCCTTTTTCTCCGGGCTCAGGGCGCAAATCTGGCGCAGGATGAGAACCTTGACTCCTTCTTCCTCGATGAGACGATTCAGGGTGGACCTGGTCTCTTCCAGGTTGAAGGGGTCCCGGATTTCCACCTTCGCTCCCATGGCCTCGCAGACTTTGGCGATGTCCACACTCGGGGATTCCTGGCCCATGGCGTTGACCGTCAAGCCCGGATGGGACTGGAACCCGGTCATGGCCGTGCCGCTGTTGTCGACGACCACCAGGGTTACCTGAGACTGGTGGTGGATGGCATTCACCAGAGCCGGCAGGACCGAATGGAAAAAGGTGGAATCNNCCGCATACGGCAAGGACCGGCTGATTCATGCCGAACGCGGTCAGCTTACCGAACCCGCTGGCCACACCCAGGCCGGACCCCATGGAATGGAGGGTCTTCAGGGTGTTGAACCCGGCGGGAAAAAACCCGAGGGAATAACAACCGATGTCCCCGCAGACAAACCCCTTGCGGTTGTCCATCTGCAGGGCTTTATGGATGGACCAGTAAGTGGCCCGATGCGGGCAGCCCGGACAGAAGGTGAGACCCCGGCCGGGGGCCATGGAAGCGACCGCGCTCTTAGCCTTNNCATGGGGAGGTACCCTTCATTTTTCCCGTAAAAAGTCTTGACCCCGATCGTCCGGGCTTGCTCTGCGGCGAGGATCTTTACGCTCTCCTCCAGGAAGGGAATGACCTCTTCCACGATCAGGACCCGGTCGGTTAACGAGAGGTATTGCTTCAGCAGTTTCGGGGGCAGGGGCCAAGTGGTGCCCAGTTTCAGCAGCCCCACCCGATCCTCCAGGCCCAGAAGATGGATGGCCTCGCGGCTGTACAGGTTGCAGGCGCTGCTGGTAATGAGGAGCAGCTCCGGTTTGGGGGGGCCCTGATAGGTGTTGAACGGGCTTGCCTCGAAGATTTCCCGGACCCTCTTGAGTTTCGTGTGCTGCAGGTTATGGCGATAGGGCACGGGCGAGCTGATCACCGGGCCGGTCTCCGGGTCGAGGAAAGGCCCGTCGAATTTGAAGGCCGCCTTGGCCGACTTTTCGGGGAGCCCGCCGAACCACACATTCCCGCTGGCGTGGGACATGCGGGTGACGCTGCGAACCATGACGATGTTCTTGATCTCCCCCGAAAGGTCGAAGGCCCATTTGGTCATATCCTTGGCTTCCTGGAAATCCCCGGGCTCCAGCAGGGGGATTTCCACCATGCGGGCGAAGTGCCGCGATTCCCCTTCGTTCACGCTGGAAAGAGCGCCGGGATCGTCGCAGGAGACCAGGACCAGAGCCCCCCGGGTCCCGGAGCCGGCCAGATGGAGCAGGAAATCGGAAGCCACGTTCACCCCGTTCTGCTTCATGGCGCAGAGGGCGCGAAGCCCGGCGAAGGAGGCCGCGGCCGCCACTTCCAGGGCGATTTTTTCATTAGCCGACCATTCCACATACAGGTCCCGGTCCTTGGCTGCCCGGGACAGGTTTTCGATGATCTCCGAAGAGGGGGTACCCGGGTAGCCGGCGGCCACATTGACCCCCGCCTCCAGGGCCCCGCGGGCGATGGCTTCATTGCCCATCAGCAAAGCCCGCAGCCCTTCCTTGCTCTCAGTCAGCTTCGACATATTACCCTCCGTTTTAAAGGCCGCAAGTCGAGAGAGCCTTTGCAGCTCATAGCTCATGGCTCATAGCTCATAGATTTTTGTTTCGACTATCGGCTATGAGCTATCAGCTATCAGCTAGTAACGATTTGCGCCCTCGCGAGTTCGCTTTTCACGCGGGATGTTTGATCAGGGTACTCAGAACCGGGTCCCGGGAATCGAGGTATATCAAGTCTTCCGGATTGCGGCTTCTGAGAACCAGGTTTTTCACCGCCGTTTTCTTCTTGCCCAGGGAGGCGTTCTTGAGCTTTTCCACGTTCCCGGAGGGAACCTGCCGGAATTCCAGGAGCCCCCGTTCCCTGGCCAGGTCCAGAAGCTTTTGTCCCAAGGGGGTCCGGACGATGACCTGATTCCAATCCTTGGCTTCTTCCCATCCCTCCGACAAACGGGCCGAACCCACGGAGAGGTCGCTGAACTCGGCCGTCAAATCCGGGCAGTACCAGCAGGCCCCACGGACGGAGCGGTTGACTTCGTCGAGGGAGATCTCCAGGGTGCCCTTTTTGGTGAAAACCTGCAGCAGATGATACTGGCTGGGGGGGATGTCCATGCCTTCGATCTCTCCCAGGTCGGTTTTTTTCTTGAGCAGGGCGGTCAGTTCCCGCCAGGACAAGGCCCACCCGCAGAATAATCCGACGACCAGCTTTACCCGGTCGATCCGGTCGGCGTAGGGTGTCAGGGGCTTCTGACGCATCTTGGCCAGAGCCAGAGCCTGACAGGGGGTGGCCACGATCCCGATCTTCTTTCCCCCTTCTTTGGCGACGCGGTTGAGTTCGGCCACATTGGGTGAAACCACGAACCGGCTCTTGCCCCGCTTCTTTACTCCCGCGGGATCGCCCACGGCCGTTCCTTCGGGCAGAAGTCTTTGCCCTTCATCGGCGAGGATAGCCGTGTCGATGATTCCTTCCTGAAGGGCCAGGGCCATCAGCGTGGTAACGGTTCCCCCGTGTTGTGCCCCGGCCCGGGTCTGGGGATCGGCGGCGCGGGTGATATAAAACCCTTTCATGGAGCCGATTTCCGGCGTCAGGTCCCGAGGATCGAAGAGAAGTCTCTGCAGCTCCGCCAGATCGGTGGGGGTGCGGGGACAGAAGGCATAGCATCCCCCTTCCTGAAGGTCACAGGTATGCAGCATGACGACTTCGTCATGATAAGTGGTATGGTAGGGGCACAGGTTGACACAAGCGCCGCAGCCGGTGCAGAGGCCTGCCTCCTTCACCTCTTTGTGGAGCTCCTTCTGACCCATGATTTTCTTCTGCATGTCGCATTCCTCCGAAGTCAAAAATATCCGCAGTTTCCCCATGCTGAAAGGGAAAAACCACCCCGGTTTTTTTATTATTTGAGACTACCATCCCGGGGGAGACCAGTCAAATGATTCTCTTCATATTGTCGGGTTAGCAAGACGGAATCGTTTTTCGTAGGGCCGTAGGGGCACGATGCATCGTGCCCCTACAAGTTGGCCGAGTTCTTCTCCCCTTCGGGCAGACGCAATTTTTCAAAGCATCGCCCGCAGAAGTTCTACGGTCCGTCGGGGGTTCACCACCCCGCAGACGCAGGGCCGGGCGAGAGTCTCGGTCGCCTCCTCCAAGGTTTTCTTCCCCCGCCGGATCTCCTTGACCAGCGACTGGACCAGGTTGAAGGAAACCAGGCCGTGCCCGCACATGGTGGTCACCTCGGTGACCTTGGGATCGGGAAGCTTTTCCCTCTTTCCCCAGACCCCCAGGGAATAATTCACCGTGTGCATGGGCAAGCCGAGTTGCTTGCAGTCTTCCCCGATATGGGAGAACAACCCCGAGACCACCACCGAGACTCCCAGCTCCCGGTCTTTGATCTCCTTCAGGGCGGAGAAAAGGATTTCTCTCCGGTCGAAGACGGCCATGCCGATCTTGGTCCGCTTGTAGAGCTGGGGGAATTGTTCCGAGGGCAGGTCTGGGAAAAGGGCCTTTCCCGTGTAGTTGAGGGGCTTGTGCTTCAGAATAATCTTGAAAAGCTCGGCCAGGTTTTCCAATTTTTGCGGATCGCTCCCTTCGACCATGGCCAGGATGACGTAGTCGTTCGAAGCCTCCTTAATTCCCTCGCGGTGGAGCGTGTGGGTCATTGGGAAATTCCTTCCTGTAGAATTCAGAATTCAGGAGCCAGAATCCAGAATAAAAACCTTCCTTATCTTCTGGCTTCTGAACTCTGACTCCTGAATTCTTTCTTTTTTATACTTCCGCTAGCGGCCTCCCCATGCCGATGTTCACCTTGCCGTTCGGATAGAAGGGGATGTTTCTCTGGGTCAGGAAATCCTCCAGGGGAATGCGGCCGTCCTTCTCGCTGCATCCGATCAGGCTGACGCTGGCGACCGTGTCCAGTCCGGGCAGAATCCGTTGGAGCAGTCCGAGAATCTCGCCCAGCCGGGTGAAGGGGACTTTAAACTCCACGATGGCCGAGAGGACCTTCTCCCCGAGGATCTCGGGTGGAAAGGTCCCCTGGGCCGAGTCTCGCACCAGGGCGCTCACGGGATTGGCTTCCTCCAGGGGGATCTTCAGCCGGGCAACCTCCCGGGAAACCTTTTCCACTTCCGTGAAACGGGTACCCACCCCGGGGCGTCCCAATTCAACCGCCACTCCGACTTCCCCTCTTTTGACCCGGCCGGTTACGTCATTGGTCTTCATCTCCGCCGTGCCCCGTCCGGCGATGTCGGTCTTCTTATGGGGGACCATGGGGTCGCTGAACTCCGCGCGGAGAATCCTCGGCCAGGGGAGGTCTTCCTTGATAAAAGCGCCGTCCTGGCAGACCCCGGAGCGGGCACAGACCCCGCACTCCACGCAGTCATCGGACTCAATGATCAGCTTCTGCTCTTTCACCCTGATCGCCCCGACCGGGCAGAAGGAAATACACCGGGCGCAAGTCTGGCACTTATCCTGATCAATCCGCAAGTAGGATACCTCCTTTTTTCATTTCCCTTCGTCATCCGGACAAACGCTACGCCTTCCAGGCCCTTTGCGCGACTGTGCGCTGGAAGGGTACTCCCTTCGCTTGCTTCTTGATCTACTTGTAGGGTCATCCCGCGTTTCGCGGGACATCGTGCCTCTACGGTATGGAGAGAGGTCAAGGGGGAGGACGAAGCCCCGTAAATGGGTTATCTCCCTTGGAAGACCGGTTTGCGCTTTTCCTGGAATGCCTTCCGCCCCTCCTTCAAATCCTCGCTGCCTAAGGTCTGCGCCACCAGCATCTGGACAAGCTTCTCATCTTCCGGGTCGATCTTCTGGTAACGGAGCAAGGCGTTGAAGGTCGTCTTCATCCCCTTCAGAGATAGAGGCGCATTTCCCGCGATCTCCCGGGCCATCTCCTCGGTGAAAGCGGCCAGCTCTCCGTCCGGAACTACATAATTCACCAAACCCATCTCCTTGGCCCGGGCGACGGGATAATATCTTCCCGTGAAGAACATCTCCTTGGCATAGGCCAGCCCGATTACATTTACAAAACGCTGCAGGCCGCCCGGGATGTACACCAGGCCCAGTTTCGCCGGCGGCATTCCCAGCCGGGCAGAATCCGCGGCGATGCGGATATCACAGGCCACTGCCAGTTCACACCCCGCCCCGAAAGCCGCGCCGTTGACCATGGCGATCACCGGGTAGGGAAAGTCCCGGATCGCTTCCAGGGCCGCCTCCATCGGGTTCTTCTTCCGCAGTTCCTCCAACATCTCCGGACTGGCCCCAGCGGGGATGGCCCCGATGTCGTAACCGGAGGAAAAGGCCTTGTCCCCCGCCCCCCGCAGGACCACGCAGCGAACCTCACCCCCCTCCTTCAGCCTCTTCATCTGCTCGGCAAATTGGAACAAAAGGAGCGGGGAGAGGGCGTTCCTCCGCTCCGGGCGGTTGAAGGATATCCAAACGACCCGTTCCCGTCTTTCAATAAGTAAAAGGTTCTCTTCCATTCTCTTCTCCTTTTTCCTTCAGTCTTCAGTCTCGGGGATCTTGTCCATCAGAAGTTTCTTCCCTCCCCGCAGGATGGGAATGGCTAGCAGAGCGACGGCCGCCAAGATGAAAGCGGCCGAAATGGGCCGGCTGATAAAAATCTGAAAGCTCCCCCCGGACATGATGAGCGACTGGCGCATGGCGTCCTCCATCATCAGACCCAGGACCATGCCCAAGAGCAGAGGAGCCCCCTCGAAGCGCACTTTTTTCATCAGGTATCCGATCACCCCGAAGATGACCATGATGAGGACATCGTATTTGTTGTTGCTCAGGCTGTAAGAACCGATCAGGCAGAACAGAAGAATGAGAGGGAACAGGAACGGGTAGGGGATGCGCAGCACCTGCACCCAAAGCCCGATCGCCGGCAGGTTCAACACCAGCAGCATGATGTTGCCGATGTACATGGAAATGATCACTCCCCAGAACAGATCGGGGCTGCGGGTCATGAGCAGGGGGCCGGGCTGCAGCCCGAAAATGACCAGGGCTCCCAGCATCAAGGCCATGACCGGGCTGGCCGGAATTCCCAAGGTCAGGAGGGGGATGAACTGTCCGCCGGCCCCCGCGTTGTTCGCCGACTCGGGGCCGGCGACCCCTTCGATGGCNNATCGACCCGCGGGTGATCGGCATAGCAGAATCCTTCCAGTCTTTCCGGGTCGGCATAAGGTTGGAAAGTTTCGCTTTGAAGACATCCCTCTTGGCGATGGATTCCTCGATATTGATGAGAACCTCACCAATCCCGAACAGGCCCATGGCCACCGGAACCAGCCCGATCCCGTCTTCCAGCGTCGGAATTCCGTAGGTGAATCGCTCGCTCCCCGAAATATTATCCAGGCCCACATAGCTCAGAATCAGGCCCACGCAGGCGGTCATCAAAGCCTTGATCATCGATCCGTGGGCCAGGTAAATGATCATGGTCACCCCCAGGACCATAAGGGAAAAATATTCCGGGGGACCGAACCGAATGGCGATGGTGGACAGCGGGGGGGCCAGAAAGGTCAAAGCCACAACGGAAAACGTTCCGGCGATGAATGAGCCGAAGGCGGCAATCCCCAGGGCGGGTCCCGCCCTCCCCTTGCGGGCCATCTGGTAACCGTCTAAACAAGTCACCACGGAGGCCACTTCCCCCGGGATATTGACCAGGATCGAGGTCGTGGACCCCCCGTACATGGCGCCGTAATAAATCCCGGCCAGCATGATGATCGCTCCCACGGGGGACATCTTGAAGGTCGCCGGCAAGAGCATGGAAATGGTGGCCACGGGTCCGACGCCGGGGAGAACTCCGATCAGGGTTCCCACAAAGACTCCCACGAAGCAGTAAAAAAGATTCATGGGGTCCAGGCAGATGGAAAAGCCGTAAAGGATATTGTGCCAGTAATCCAAAAAACCCTCCTTTTACAGTCTGAAAAGCCCGGCGGGAAGCTGAACCTTCAGGGCTACTTTGAAGAGCACATGAGTCATCAGGGTAACCAGCACCATCCCGGTAAAGACCACCCACCATTTCAGGTTCCCGACGAAGCGGAATAGGAAGAGCAAAAGTAACAGCGTACTGATGAAAAAACCAAGGGGTTCTACCAGGAAGGCGTAGCCCAAGAGGGCGCCCACGGTCATCATCACGCTGGACCATCGCCCTTCGCCGGATAGGAATTGCACCGGGGCCTCAGAGCCTTTGCGCCTGCCCGCTTCAACCCATAAGAGGATGGAGAGAAGGGCTAAGGTGACCGCCACCCAAAAAGGCATGAATGCCGGCCCGGGTTTGCCGATGCGGCCCATGGGAACTGA
>PMCE01000277.1:3904-23197 GCA_003154025.1 Syntrophaceae bacterium | reverse complement strand
GGGGTTTTAAACGATTAACGCCTGCGGGCCCCGGCAACGATGCAAGAATGATGCCCAAAAGGGTATATTCCTGCTGATTCGGACCATTGGGCTGAAAAAGAATAATCTCAGAAATCTTCAAAAAATAATTTTAATTGATTTTTTCCCGGTATTTAGGGTATAAAGACTTACTTGGGTTATGAGGGTTCTCTGGATATCCGGAAGAAAGCATTCGAGCGAGGTCAAGAAAAGACTCTTTCGAGTCGATCAAAAGGGGAAGGGGGTCCGGGAGGTTTTCCTGCGAGTTCAAATTATTGATCTGACTGATCCCTAAGAAAAACTTGAAAAATTAGCCCGATGTTCTCACCAAGGGGAAAAAATGGTCAATAAGCGCGTAGCGGTCACGGGGGTTGGGGTTGTATCACCAATCGGGATCGGCAAAGAAGCTTTTTGGCAGGCGCTGCTGGCCGGGAAAAGCGGCATTGGCCCGATCAGTCATTTTGACGCTTCTTCCTATCCCTGCTCCTATGCTGCCGAGGTCAACAGGTTTGAAGCCACGGATTTCATAAATCCCAAGAGCGCCCGCCGGCTTTCCCGCAGCAGCCAATTTGCCATTGTTTCGACTCAAAAAGCACTTGAAGATGCTCGCCTCGATCTTCAGAAAGAAGATCCCTACGAAGTCGGGTTGTGTTTTGGCACGTCGCTGGGCCCGGCGGATATTTATGAAAAATTCGGCGCGGCCTTTTATGAACGCGGGCTCAAGCGCGTTCACCCGATGTTTGAAGGACTCATGAATCACAATGCCATGGTCGGAAGTTTAGCCGAAGCCTTTGACATTCGCGGATACAACCTGACTGTCTCTACTGGCTGTTCCGGCGGGAACGTGGCGCTGGCTCATGGCTATAACGCGATCCGTTCCGGACTTTCGGAGGTGCTGGTTTCGGGCGGAGCTGATACCCCCATTTATCCTCTGACGTATGGTCTTTATGCTGCCACCCGTTCCATGGCCCCCAACAACGGCGGAGATCCCAAAAAGATCCTATGCCCGTACGATAAACGCAGGGCAGGCTACATTTTCGGCGAAGGAGCGGGGACCTTAATTTTGGAGGAAATGGGGCATGCTCAAAAGCGGGGAGCGAGGATTTACGCTGAAATCCTAGGTTTTGGGCTGACCAACGATGCGGCCCATTCACATGTCCTCCGGCCCGAAGCAAGGGATATGATTAAAGCCATTCAAATGGCTCTTTCTCGGTCTTCCCTGAGACCCGAAGACGTCGAGTATATCTGCGGACACGCCAACTCTTCCGTGATAATGGATAAAAGCGAAACCCAGGCGATTAAAAGGGTATTTGGGGATCACGCGTATAAATTGGCGGTGAGTACGATCAAAGCCGCGATCGGACAGTCCATGGCGGCATCGAACGCCATGCAGAGTGTTGCGACGTGCTTAGCCTTGCATGAGGGAATCCTTCCCCCGACGCTCAATTATGAAGTTCCAGATCCGGAATTGGACCTCGATTACGTTCCGAAAACGGCAAAGAAAAGAGATATCCGGGTGGCCTTGGCGAATTCCTGGGGCTTGGGGGGAACAAACGTAGTATTGGCTTACAGGAAGGTATAGTCGTTCAAGAATCAAGGAGCCTATCGAGGGCAGGGATTTTGAAAGATTTGCCGATCCGGCTACCGCTCATTAGTCAAAAAAAAACCTCCAGCCACAAAAAATTCGTATCCTTTCTTGCTTCCTCACCTCCTGGATCTTCGGATACTAGTTGCCATATCAGGAATCCTGGAGCTGCCCGGCTGGAAAATCCGGCGGACCGGGAACTCGTCAAGAAATGTTCATTTCCTGTCGATACTATAGTCAATCAAAGCTCTCATCCAGCATCCGGGCTCCCCTCCGTCCCAGTTTCTATGGAGCGGACAGGTATGCCGGTCTCGCTCCAATTTTACGTCAGTGGAAAATCTTTTCCGTGTGGGGGAAGAGTTTTCAACTATTTCCGAAAAGCCGCCTGGGCTACCAACGCTTACCCCGTTGGGCTGTGATGGAGAAATAAAGTGAACCTTCATGCCCTCCCCCCTTTGATCGCCGCCATAGCCTACCTCTTTGTGGCTTTTTTTGTTTATTCGAATAATAAGGCCAATCCGGTCAACAGATCCTTTGCGATTATGCTCCTGTGCGTTTGTCTGTGGAATGTAAACTGGTCCGGGATTATCTCCGGCCCGAATCCTGAGTTTGTTGTCATTTGGGGCAATATTTTCCGGAGCCCGCATCTCTTCATCCCTCCAACCTTTCTGCATTTTTCCCTTGTTTTTACAAACCCGCAAGGAATCTCCCGGCGGAACAAGAAGATTCTGATGATTTTCTACGGAATATCCTGTTTTTTGGCAGCCATCAGCTGGACCCGCCAATTTCAGGGGAACCTAATCGCTTATCCCTGGGGGTATTCCTTCAAGTCAGGCCCTCTGTACGTTCTTTATCTTGTCCAATTTATCGTCGCCGTAATAATCGCTTTCTTCCACATGTTTAAAGAGTACACTCATGCCAACAGCTATCTACGGCAAAGATTGAAGTACTTTTTCCTTGCCATGGCGGTGAGTGTTGTGCTCGGCAGCGTGAATTTTTTTCCGGTTTTTGGGTTGAGGGTCTATCCCTTGGGGAGCATCGCGGTCAGCATCGGGCTTTTTATTGCCGCCTACTCGGTGGTTCAACACCGGCTGATGGACGTCAGCGTTTTCATGTCCAAGGGATTGAGTTACATTTTATCCTTTGCCGTGGTCGCCATTCCCGGTTTTGTAGCCATCGCTTTGGTGGAGATCCTTTTTTTCAACCACACCGAGTTTCCCTTTACGATTGTTCTGATCTTCCTCGGTATTCTTGCCACGCTTTTTTTTAACGCCATAAAGGTCTTCTTCGATCGGGCTATGCATCAGGTGATCGTGAAGCACAAGTATGACTATCATCAGATTCTGTATGAATTTGGCCGCCGTCTGGGGACCATCCTGGACTTGAATCGCCTGCTGAGCATGCTGGCGGACACGGTCGAGAAAGCCATGGGGGTAAGGCAGATTTCCATCTTCCTTCGCGACCCGGAGAAGGACGTGTTTCAGCCCCGTCTCCTCCGAGGGTCTCCGCGCGAAGAGGCCTTCCAGATCGCCGCCCCCATAATCGAGTTCCTGCAGAATCGGGAGGAAGCGATTCTACTGGCCGAATTGGAGCAGTTGGGAACCTCGCCGGTGGAGAAGGACGTTTTGAAAATCATGATCCAGCTGCAAGCCGAAGTCTGCCTCCCTCTCATTTATATGAACCGGCTCATAGGGTTCATTACCTTGGGCCCCAAAGTCCCGGAAGACATGTATTATAAGGAGGATCTCGAACTCCTGTATCCATTGGCCAACCAGGTGGCCATCGCCATCGAGAACTCCATCCTCTATGAGAATTTGAAAAAATCCCAGAACATCATGCGCCGTGCGGACCGGTTGGCCTCCCTGGGGACCCTCATCGCCAGCCTGGCCCACGAAATCCGCAACCCGCTGGTCTCCATCAAGACGTTCACCCAACTGCTCCCCGAGCGGATCGAGGACGAGGAGTTCCGGAATTATTTCCTGAAGGTGGCCTCCGGGGAGATCGATCGGTTGACTTCCCTGATTAACGAGCTTTTGGGTTTCGCCCGGCCGTCGGAGCCCCGCCTGGAGGGCGAGGACGTCAACACCCTGATCGACAAGATGGAGGTCCTGATCGCCACGGAGGCCCGGAAGAAGAACGTGGCTCTGCAAAAGAATTATTCCCAAGACCTTCCCAACGTAAAGGTGGATGCCGAGCAGCTCAAACAGGTTCTGCTCAACATCCTCCTGAATGCCATCCAGGCCATCAAAGGGGAGGGGAAGATCTGGATCGAAACCCGGACGGTTCAGGTTCCGATCGAAGAGAAGGTCGAACCGTTTGTCCAGATTGAGGTTCGGGATACGGGGGGGGGAATTCCGAAGGAAAACCTGGAGCGAATCTTCGACCCTTTTTTCTCCACCCGCCCGGAGGGCAGCGGCCTGGGTCTGGCAATCAGCCATCAGATCATTCACGACCACGGCGGTTTCATCAGCGTAGAGAGCGAAGTCGGGAAAGGGACGAGCTTCAAAATCCATTTGCCTCTCAAACCGGGGGGAAAGAGTGCCGAGCGGCGGTAAAGATGGGAATCCGACGGAGGACGCCTCCGGGGACAAGAAGAAAGCGGGGAAAAGAATCCTCCGCTGGCTCCAGTCATCCCGAATTTCGGCGGAGAATCGGGAAAGAGTGACCCAGTTCGCCTCTTCCGGTCTGCCCGTCTTTCTGCAGGGGGAAGAAGGGACCGGGAAGGGCGAGGTGGCCAAAGTCCTCCACTTTCTGGGGCCCTGGAGGGACAGCCCCATGCTGCGCTTGTCCTCCCGCAGGTTGACTCCGCCAAAATTCATCGAGAAGCTTTCGTTATGGCTGGGAACCCGGTGGCCCGCCCAGAGAGTCTCCCTGACCCTTTACTGGGAGGAAGTGGAGAGCCTGGAGGAGGAGTTGCAGGCGATTCTCGTGGATCTCCTGGCCGATCAACAGGTCCGCTGGCCCGGGCTGGAAGAGGTGGTTTTTAACGCTCAGATCCTTTCTTCCTCCTCCGCTCCTCTGGCTGAAGCGGTGACCGCCAAGAAGTTCAGGGAGGACCTTTTCCAAACCCTGGAGACGTTGACCCTTTATCTCCCCCCGCTGCGTGAACGGAAGGGGGAGATTCCCCGTTTGGTGGGCGAGATACTGCAGGAAAGAATGCCGGCGGCGGAAGACCTTACGAAATTTTCTCCCGAAGCCCTGCAGGCCCTTCAGGCCTATGACTGGCCGGGGAACCTTCCCGAGCTGGAAAGCCTGATCCTTCGATCGGCGGCCCTGAAAAAAGGGACCCTCCTGTCCCCCGAGGATCTGGTCTTTAGTCCTTCCCCCGGATCTTTGGGAAGGGGAACCCAGCCGAAGGAAGACAAGGAACCCTGGTTTGAGGTCACCATTCCGACCCTGGCCCATGAGATCAAGAACCCCCTTGTGGCCATCAGCACCTTTGCCCATCTCCTGCCCGAGAAATACGAAGACCCGGAATTCCGTCAGGAGTTCTCCCGGCTGGTCAACCAGGATGTCCACCGGATCAATGATCTGCTGGAGAATCTCTTGGAATTCGCCCAGTTTTCAACCCCCCGCGGCGGCCTCCTGGACTTGAATGCCGCCTTGGAGGAGATCCTCCAGCAGCACGAAAAACTGGACCACCCGAAGATAAAAGAGGTCCTCACCGACCTGGGAAAAGGGCTGCCCCCGGTACTTTTCGATAAACCGCAAATGGGTTTCGTCTTGCGGAACCTCCTGGAAAACGCATTCTCCAAGGCGAACCCCGAAGGTCCGCTGCACGTCTCCACCCGTTTTTCCCGGGAAGAGGGCGCAGGGGGGCCGATCGATTTCGCCGATTTGATTTTGTGGTACAATAGCCGTGAAGGAGCCCTGCGCACCTTCTCCAAGGTGGTGGGACTCGAAGCCGGACCGGACTTTCAGAACCTGAACATGGCCCTTTTGCTGATTCGCCGGGTCATGGTCCGGAATCGGGGGAAGATGCAGGTTCTTCAGGAAGATGACGGGGGCATGACCGTCCGCCTCCAGTTTCCTGCGGGAAATCGGAAGGAAGGGGCGTTGAGAGAAAACGATGCGTAAGATCTTGGTGGTTGACGATGAATTAAGCGTGCGGGATTCCCTGCGGATGATCTTCAAAAAAGATTACCAGGTCATCACTGCTGCCAACGCGAAGGAAGCCTTGGAAAAAATTCTGACCGAGGACCCGGACCTCATCTTTTTGGACATCCTCATGCCCCAGAAGGACGGTATGGAGATGCTCAAGGAAGTCCGGGAGAGCCACCCCATGATCCCGGTGATCATGCTCACTGCGACCAAAACGATGAAGACCGCAGTGGAGGCCATGAAGCTGGGGGCGCAGGACTATATTACCAAACCCTTCGACGTGGAGGAACTGAAGATCATCGCCGACAAGGCCCTGGAGAGCCGGGACCTGAGGACTGAGAACCGCCGTCTCCAGACGGAGATCGAAGAACGCTACCGATTCGACAACATCATCGGCAAATCCAAGGAGATGCGGGATATTTACGGAACCATCCGGCAGATCGCCGAGCGGAACTCCACGGTGCTGATCCACGGGGAGAGCGGAACCGGAAAAGAACTGGTGGCCCGGGCGATTCATTACAACAGCCCCCGGAAGAACAAACCCTTCGTGGCCGTCAACTGTGCGGCCATCCCCGAGACCCTGATCGAAAGCGAGCTCTTCGGCCACGAGAAGGGGGCCTTCACCGACGCTCAAAACCGGCGCATCGGGCATTTTGAACTGGCCCACCAGGGCACCCTTTTCCTGGATGAGGTCTCCGAGCTCAGCCTTCCCACGCAGGCCAAGATCCTCCGGGCTCTCCAGGAGCGTGAATTCATGCGGGTGGGGGGCGGCAAAACGATCCAGGTGGACGTGCGTCTTATTTCCGCGACCAACAAGAACCTGGAGGAGATGATGAGCCGGGGGACCTTCCGGTCCGACCTTTACTACCGGATCAATGTGGTCCCTTTGACCATCCCTCCTCTGCGCCAACGTAAGGAAGACATCCCTCTCCTGGTCCAGCATTTTCTGGGGAAGCACGCGGGAGCGGGTCAAAAGAAGATTACCCCGGAGGCCATGGACATTCTGGCCGCCTACGAGTGGGCGGGAAACGTGCGGGAACTGGAGAATATCATCGAGCGGGTGGTGGTGCTCAGTTGCGCCGATATCATCACCCCCAATGATCTTCCGTCGATGTTGAAGTCCACCTCGAAGGTTGAACAGATCAAACAGGGGGTCCTGGGCGGACGGATTTCTTTCGAAGACGCGGAACGGGATTTCGAGAAAGACATCATCCTGGAAGCTCTGAAAAAAAGCAACTTCGTCCAGACGAAGGCGGCCGACCTGCTGGGGATCAGCCGGCGGATTCTAAAGTACAAGATGGACAAGTACGGAATGGCCGCCTCTCTGGAGGACGGTTCGACTCCGCCAGAGAATCCCGAAGAATGAGGAATTTCCCCCTTCCCGGGTCTTCCGGCGCATATCCCCCCGAAGTCCGGTCCAAGGGTTTCGTTCCCGCCTGGTCATCCCGTCTTGAGGGAGGTGAGATAGGCCTTTTGGGCCGCTTGCCCATCTCCTCCCATTTGACGGCAGGGACATCAAGCCTCACCCTTCTCCGCTCTTGAAATTCATAATCCAAGCCCGACGGCCTTACACCCATGTCTCGATTCATTGCCCCAATATTCAAAGGAAATCAAAGGGAAGGCCGTCAACCCTTGCCCCGGACCGCGAAAAAGATATCTCCAAAGTGGAAGGGGGCACCTCCATCCGGATTGACGAAGCTCCAGGAGCTTCGTATGATAGATTGATTCGAAGGGAGATCCCCGGAATGAAAGAACTCCTGGTCATTTCGGCCAGCCGCAGGACGGACCTGGTGGGTTGCTTCCCGGAAGTCCTCCAGGCGCGCCTCCATGAATATCCCCCCGAGGGCGTTCATTCTCTGGTGATCTGGACGAAAAATCCGCAGAAGATGCTGAGCGAAGAGCCTCTCCGGGAGGCCCTCCGCGGATACCGGCAGATCTATGTCCATCTGACTATTACGGGAATGGGAGGCGGTGAATTCGAACCCCTGATCCCGTCCTGGGATCAGATGGCGAAGATGGTCGGGCCGCTGACCGAACTGGTGAAAGACCCCCGGCGTATCTCCTGGCGGTTCGATCCCATTTTGGAAGCGGCAGGGGATGGGAAGTCCTACAGCAACTTCGATCTTTTCGCCCGGCTTGCGGAGGAGATCTCTCCTTTCGGAATCAAGACCTGCAGAGTGAGTTGGGTTTCCCCATATAAGAAGGTGGTGGCCCGTCTGCAGCGGAAGGGTTGGAGCCTCCTTTTCCCGGATGTACGGAAGCGGGTGGGACAGGCCGAAGAATTGAGGAGGATTGCCGGGAAGTATGGGATGGAGGTTGAATTCTGCTCCATGGATGGGTTTCCCGTATCCAGGTGTATCGACGGGGAACTCCTGAGCCGCCTTCATCCAGACGGCTTGAACTGCTCCTGGGAACGGGCCCGGGGACAGCGCCCGCTCTGCGGCTGCACCCAGAGCCTGGACATCGGGTGGTATTCGCTCAAATGCCGGCATGGGTGTCTGTATTGCTATGCGATTCCGTGAATCCGGGGAAGAAATGAAATTCCGAATTTCAAATCCCAGGCACCAAACAAATTCCAACTACCAAATTCCAATCACCGAAACCTTTGCCCCCGTGCGAGTTTGGAATTTGAAATTTGAGTTCTGAGTTTTATCTGATGCTTGGAATTTGTGCTTGTTTGGCACTTGAGGGGAGGACCCAGGTGAACGAAAAACGAAACCTGAATCGATCCGGTCTCCAATGGCACGGATGGGTCGGGCTGGTTATCATGGGATTTTCGGAGGTCCTCCTTTTCGGAGGGGTGTCTTTCGTGCGCACCTTCTTTATCCCCCTGGTCTGGAGCGGCTATATTCTCCTGGCCGACAGCCTCGTCTACCGCCGGAAGGGGAGGTCTATGATCATGAACCGCCCGGGGGAATTCTTGCTCCTCCTGCCCCTATCCATCGGGTTCTGGCTGATCTTCGAATTCTACAACCTTTACCTCCGAAACTGGCACTATGTGGGGCTTCCGGAAGATCTCCCCCTCCGTCTCCTGGGTTACGGCTGGGCTTTTGCCACCATCTGGCCCGCAATCCTGGAGACAGCAGAGGTCCTGGAGAGCTGGAAGATAATTTCGGGAAAAAGGGCTCATCCCTGGAAGATCAAGGAGGGTCATCTGGCTGCTTCCCTGATCTTCGGGGCCTTCTGCCTGGTCCTTCCTTTCCTTGTATCTCCCCCTGCGGCCCAATATCTGGCGGCCCCGGTCTGGCTGGGGTTTATTTTCCTGCTGGATCCGATCAATTACTGGATGGGCAGGGATTCCCTCTTCGGGGATTTGGAGAAGGGGAACCCCAGGAGGTTCTACACCCTGATCCTTTCGGGCTTCCTCTGCGGGGCTTTATGGGAGTTCTGGAATTACTGGGCCGGGGCCCGCTGGTTTTACACCGTTCCCATTTTGGGTCATATAAAAATCTTTGAGATGCCGGTTTTGGGGTACCTGGGATTTCCTCCCTTTGCGGTGGAGTGCTTTGCGATGTACGCCTTGGTGAAGAAGGGGGTTCTGCCGGGGAGCGCTTCCTATGGATGAGATCTTTGGCCCCTCCGGACTCCTGGCCCAGAAGATCACCCTCTATGAGGACCGGCCGGAGCAGAACCAGATGGCCAAGGCGGTTAGCGAGGCGCTGGCCCAGGAGAAGTTTCTCGTGGTGGAAGCGGGGACGGGGACGGGAAAGACCCTGGCCTACCTCATCCCTGCGGTCCTGAGCGGGAGACGGGTGGTCATCTCCACGGGGACCAAGACGCTCCAGGAGCAACTTTTCTTCAAGGACGTACCCCTGGTCCAGGAACAGCTCCATTTCTCTTTCAAAGCCGCTTTTATGAAAGGAAGAGGGAACTACCTGTGCTGGAGGAGATTTCGCCTCCTTTCCCGCCAGCCCTTATTCAGCTCTCTGCAAGAGGTGGACCACTACCAGAGGATCAAGAGATGGACGGGGAAGACTCATACCGGAGACCGGGCGGAGCTGGCCGACCTTCCCGAAGAGCTGAGTCTGTGGAAGGAAATCTGCGCCTCATCGGATAGCTGTCTGGGGCAAAGCTGTGAATTTTTTGAATCCTGTTTCATTACCCGGATGCGGCAGGAAGCCGCCGGGGCTGATATCCTGATCGTCAACCATCATCTCTTCTTCGCCGACCTGGGGGTGCGCCTGAAGGGATACGGGGAGGTTCTGCCGCGGTACGAGGCGGTCATCTTCGATGAAGCCCACCAGCTGGAAGATGTGGCGACCCAGTACCTGGGAAGCGCGGTCAGTAACTACCGCTTCGAGGAACTGGCCAGGGACCTCCGCCGGGAAGCCGCCGCCGCCGGAGTCAAAGGGAAGGAAGGGACTCTCGCCAAAGCGGCCAACGACCTGCTGTCGGTCCAGGAGAGATTCTTCGACCATCTGCGTCGGGCAGATTCCCGCTATACCCTTAAGGAAGAGCATCTCACCGGAAAGGTCAAGGAAGCCGCCGGAGGGCTGGCCGAGAAACTGGAGTTCCTCTCCTCTCACCTGGAGGGGATGCCGGATCCGCCGGAGGGGTTGCGGGCCATCGGCCGGAGGGCGCAGGACCTGAAGCAGGAGTTGGAGGGACTGCTGGCTCTTTCCGCTCCGGAGAACGTCTACTGGTGCGAAAACCGGGGGCGGGGGGTCTTTCTCCATGCCTCTCCGGTGGATGTTTCGTCTCCGCTCCAAGAACACCTGTATCCCCGCCTGAAGGCCGCCGTCTTTACCTCCGCCACCCTTTCCACCCAGAAGAACTTCCGATTCTTAAAGGCGCGTCTGGGCCTGACCGCCGAACGGGGGGAGGGCACCGCAGAACTGGTGCTGGATTCTTCCTTTGACCTGAAGACCCAATCCCTTCTTTACCTGCCTTCCCGCATGCCCGATCCCAACAGTCCCGACTTCCTGCCCCGGGCCGTGGAGGAGATGACGAGCCTTCTCGGGCTCTCCCAGGGCCGAGCCTTTCTTCTCTTCACCAGCATCAAAAACATGGAGGAAGCTTATGGCCGGCTAAAGGAGAAGATTTCCTTTACCTGCTTCCTCCAGGGCGAGCGTCCAAAGACGGCTTTGCTTCAAGCCTTTAAAGAGGACGTTCATTCAGTCCTCTTTGCCACGGCAAGCTTCTGGGAGGGAGTGGACGTGCAGGGGGAGGCGTTAAGCTGCGTGATCATCGACCGCCTGCCCTTCTCTCCCCCTAACGAACCTATCCTGGAAGCCCGGCTGGAACGAATCGCGGCGGCGGGAGGGAATCCCTTCTGGGACTATCAAGTCCCTTCGGCCATCCTGCTTCTGAAACAAGGGCTGGGACGATTGATCCGAACTCGGCAGGACCGGGGCCTTCTGGCCATTTTGGACGGACGTCTCTTAACCCGCGGCTATGGAAAGGTTTTCCTGGCCTCCCTGCCCCCTTGCCGCATAGTCCAAGAAACGTCGGCCGTGGCTGCTTTTTTCCAGGATCCCGGATGAATTCCCGGCCGAACGGGAAATGTAGACCTGCCTACAAAGGGTTTAACTCCTTATGCGGAGGAAAGGGTGGGGGGTGTCCCCCGGGAAGAATGAGAGGAAAGCTTAAAGAAAACGGGCTTTCCGGTCGATAAAATGATTGATAGCCCAAGTCACTCCCTTTGCTTTTCGCTTTAAAAGATCTTTCAAGGACCACCAATACTTACCTCCCTTTCCGTTGACGGATGGGGGGGCAGGTATTATAATGAAGTATAGCTTCTATTGACCCATTACCTGGCAAGGTGTGAATAGATGGGGAGGAAAGAATGGCCAATATTCTTGAAGATGAGCAGATGAAAATTCCCGAGATGCTGCCGATGCTTCCGGTACGGGACACGGTGATCTTCCCGTACATGATTTTGCCCCTTTTCGTGGGACGGGAGAGTTCCATTAAGGCGGTTGACGAGGCCCTGGCCAAGGACCGGATGATCTTCCTGGCCACCCAGAAAGTCTCTACGGACGACAACCCGACGCCGGATAGCATCTATGCCGTGGGAACCGCGGCCATGGTGATGAAGATGCTCAAATTGCCGGACGGCCGGGTGAAAATCCTGGTCCAGGGGCTGGCCAAAGCGGTTATCAAGGAATACATCCAGGAAAAGCCTCTCTTTGTCGTCAGGGTTCAGAAGGTGGTCGAGCCTCCCATCGGAGAAATCTCCCTGGAGACGGAGGCGCTGGTCCGAAGCGTGAAAGAGCAGAGCGAGAAGGTCCTTTCCCTGAAGGGGATTCTCTCCCCCGACGTGTTGGCCATTCTCGACCAGATCGAAGAGCCGGGGCGTCTGGCCGACCTGGTGGCTTCCAACCTGAAGCTGAAGATCGAAGAGGCTCAGAGGATCTTGGAGACCTTCAACCCTCTCCAGCGCTTGAAGAAGGTGAACGAGTTCCTCTCCAAAGAGGTGCAAGTCTCCACCATGCAGGCCAAGATCCAGTCTCAGGCCCGGGAAGAGATGAGCAAGACCCAGCGGGAGTACTTCCTGCGGGAGCAGTTGAAAGCCATCAAAGCGGAATTGGGCGAGATCGACGAAAAAGCCCAGGAGGTCAACGAACTCCGGGAGAAGATCAAAAAAGCCAAGATGCCCACGGACGTGGAGAAAGAGGCGAACAAACAGCTCAACCGTCTGGATCAGATGCACCCCGAGTCGGCGGAGGCTACCATCGTCCGGACCTACCTGGATTGGTTGGTGGATATTCCCTGGAGCGTAAGCACCGAAGACAACCTGGACATCAAGAAGGCCAAGCAGGTCCTGGACGAAGACCATTACGATCTGGAGAAGGTAAAAGAGCGGATTCTCGAATACCTGGCGGTGCGGAAGCTCAAAGAGAAGATGAAGGGGCCGATCCTCTGCTTCGTGGGACCCCCGGGAGTGGGCAAGACCTCCCTGGGCAAGTCNNTCCCTGGGCGGAATCCGGGACGAAGCCGAGATCCGGGGACACCGCCGGACCTACATCGGTTCCTTGCCCGGGCGAATCGTTCAGGGGATCAAAACCGCCGGTTCCAATAACCCGGTCTTCATGCTCGACGAGATCGACAAGGTGGGCGCCGACTTCCGCGGCGATCCTTCGGCGGCCCTCCTGGAGGCGCTGGACCCGGAGCAGAACTTCGCTTTCAGCGACCACTATTTGAACGTCCCCTTTGACCTCTCCAAGGTCATGTTCATCACCACGGCGAACATCCTGGACCCCATCCCCCCGGCCTTGAAGGACCGGATGGAGGTCATCAACCTGGCCGGTTACACCAGCGAAGAGAAGCTGAAGATCGCCAAACAGTTTCTCATGCCTCGCCAGCTGGAGGAGAACGGGATCACCAAGGAAAACCTGGGCTTCAGTGATGAGGCTGTCCTGCGGATCATCTCCCAGTACACCCGGGAGGCGGGGGTCCGGAATCTGGAACGGGAGATCGCCTCGGTCTGCCGAAAGGTGGCCCGCAAGATCGCCGAAGAAGAAAAGGGACCCTTCAACGTAAGCAGTCTGAACCTTCACAAATTCCTGGGGGCGCCCAAGTTCTTGCCGGAAGAGGAACTGGAAGTCAATGAGACCGGAGTGGCCACGGGATTGGCCTGGACTTCAGTGGGGGGCGAGATCCTGCACGTCGAGGCCACCACCATGAAGGGCAAGGGGAACCTGACCCTCACCGGACACCTGGGAGACGTGATGAAGGAGTCGGCCCAGGCCGCCCTGAGCTATGCCCGGTCCAAAGCCAAAGAATTGGACCTGGACCCCGACTTCTACGAGAAGCTGGACCTGCACATCCACGTGCCCGCGGGGGCAATCCCCAAGGACGGGCCCTCGGCCGGCGTGACCATGGCCACTTCTTTGATCTCCGCCCTCACCCGGATCCCCGTCCGGAAAGACATCGCCATGACCGGAGAGATCACCCTGCGCGGCCGGGTTCTGCCCATTGGAGGAGTCAAAGAAAAGACCCTGGCCGCTTTGCGGGCAGGGATCAAGAACGTCATCGTCCCGTACCAGAACCAGAAGGACCTGGACGAAATTCCCCCCTACATCCGTCGGAGGGTAAACTTTATGTTCGTCAAAGACATGGACGAGATCCTGAAGTATGCCCTCGTCCCGGAAAAGGTCCATTCGGAGCCGGAGGCGGCCGAGAGAGAGCCCGGGGAGAAGAAGGGACGATCGGAAGGTGCTCCCCTCTCTTTGCCCGTCTGAGTTTTTCTTGCGGACCAGGCAGTGAAACTTCGCGAGATTGGTAAATTCGGCTTTATCACCCGAAACAAGAAATCTTGGCCCGCGGCCTCTCCGCAGGTCTTTAAGGACATTAGGGGATGACGCGGCCGTCTCTTCTCTCCTGCCGGGGAACGACTTGGTTTCCACGGTGGACCTGCTTATCGAAGACATTCATTTCGAACTTTCCTGGATCTCTCCTTTCCAACTGGGAAGAAAGTCGCTGGCTGTCAATATCAGCGATCTTGCCACCATGGGCGCCGTTCCCCGCTGGATGCTGGTCTCTCTGGCCGTCCCCCCACGCCTGAACGTTGAGTTCCTCGACGATTTTTTCGGGAATGAAAACTATGGCGCAAACCCATGGAGTTTCCCTGATCGGGGGGGATACCTCCTCTTCTCCCGATCGGCTCTTCAACAGCGTCACTCTTCTGGGAGAAGGGAAAAAGGGCTCTCTCCTGTACCGCCGGGGGGCTCAGCCGGGCGACGATCTCTACTTCACCGGGACCCCCCTGGGGGACTCGCTCCTGGGACTTCACCTGGGGAAAAACCTGAAAGGAAAAACCTCTTCTGCCGAGGAGAATTTCCTGCCGCAGAGACACCTGGATCCCATCTCCCGGCTGGAAGAAGGAAGAGACCTGGCCCAGAAGCAAGTCGCCAGGGCCATGATCGATTTGAGCGATGGACTCCTCTCCGACCTGAAACACATCTGCGAAGAAAGCCAGGTCGGAGCGGCCATCTGGGTGGAGAGGCTCTCCCCATCCAGGGCTCTTCGTTCCCTCGTACCCGGCGGCCCCGGACATGCCTGGAAATGGGCGCTGAAAGGCGGCGAGGGTTATGACTTCTCTCCTCCGCTCCTCCGGAAAAGGCTTCAGAGCTCTAAACTCTGGCCCAAGAATCGCCTTGCGGAGTCGCCCGCATCGAAAAAATCGAACCCTTGGCTCACGGAGTCGTCGTGAAGGATGAGAAGGGGCCTGTTGACCCGTCGGAGTTAAAAGGGTATGATCATTTTGCCTAGCGAATCAGCCTGACCTCAAAGACTTCCCTCCGCCCCAAGTCCATAGTTCAGGATTAGTGACCCCGATGGGGGAAACGAATGGGGAGTGATGCCTTGGAAATCGATGCTCCACTGCGGCTTTATCTGGTTTTTTTCCTCTTCTGGGGGCTTGTCTTCTTCGCTTCTTCGGAAGCTTCCCTCTTTGCCCTGGGTCGTCTGCGCCTGCGGAAGCTGGAAGAAGAGGGGGATCCCCGCCATCCTTTGATCGAGAGCCTTCTAAGCCATCCCCGGCGGCTGATCATCTCCCTTCTCATCGGGAACGAAACGGTAAATGTGGCCATCTCCTCCCTGACCAGCGCGCTCTTCATCGGTCTGTGGGGAGACCCGGCGAAATGGCTGGCCATCCCGGTCGTGGTGATGGGGGTCCTTCTCATGGGGGAGGTCCTGCCGAAGACCCTGGGGGTCCGGCACCCGGAAAAGATCGCCCCGGTGGTCGCCTATCCGGTGGATCGGTTCGTAGCCCTGGTGAAGCCGCTCCACTGGATCATCCGGAAAGTCGTGGATCTGGTCTTCAGACTGGCCGGGGTGACCCCGGAGCCGAGCCGCCTTTCTTTGACCGAAGAAGAATTCAAGGAACTGGTGGAGACCGGGCATAGGGAAGGAGCCCTGGAAGAGGGAGAGAAACGTCTGATCCACCGGGTCTTCAAATTCAGCGATCAGACGGTCCGCAACATCATGACACCCCGGGCTTCGGTCTTTGCCCTTCCTTTGTCAACCCGACTGAGAGACGCGGTGGAGGCGCTCCAGGAGAACCGATTTTCGAGGGTTCCGGTCTACGAGAAAAGTCTGGATCGAGTCATGGGCGTGCTCCACGCCAAAGAGCTCCTTCGGGCCAGGGGGCAAAGGGGAAGTGATGAAAGCGGGCTCAGGCCATTTCTGAGAAAAGCTCATTTTGTCCCTTTGAGCAAAAAACTGGATGTTCTCTTCCGGGAGTTCCAGAAACAACATATTCACCTGGCCGTGGTGGTGGACGAATACGGGAAGGCCGCCGGAATCGTGACCCTGGAAGATCTCCTGGAGGAGCTCTTTGGGGAGATCAACGATGAGCTCGACGAGGGGCCCCGGCGGCGGAAAAAATCGGGGGGACGGGGCGAAGGGGCCTCTTCCCCGCGGAATCCCTGAAGCGCGGAGATGGAAACCGGATGGATCTCTACCTTTTGATCCGCCTCATTCTGATCATCCTCCTTTTCCTTGTACTGGAAGGTTTTCTCTCCGGTTCGGAGATTGCCATGGTGGCTGCGGACCGGAAGAGACTGAGCCGCTTCTCCCGCTCGGGGTCGCGGTGGGACCGTCTGACCTTTCGGATCCTGAAAGAGCCTTCCTGGTTTCTCTCCACGACTCTGGTGGGGAGTAACCTGGCCGAAGTGTCCAACGCCGCCCTGGTAACCTCCCTTTTGGTGGCCAGCTACGGGTCCAGAGGGGACCTATACGCGTTCCTGATTCTTACGCCTCTCGTCCTCATTTTCGGGGAAATTCTTCCCAAGACGCTTTTTCAACAGAAGGCGGATTCCTGGGTGAGAAAGATCGTCCCGGCGATCTGGGCCGTTTCCCTCATCCTGTACCCATTGGTATGGCTTATGTCCAAAGCCACGCAGTCCATCTCCCGCTTCCTGAAACAGGAAGCGGAGGTGCGGCCCCTGGTCACGCGGGAAGAGCTCCAGCTCCTCCTGCGCGAAGAAGGGGGACAGAGCGATATCAACACCCTGGAGTTGGAGATGATCCGCCGAATCTTCCGTTTCTCCGCCACTAAAGTCAAAGAAGTGATGATTCCCCTGGTGGAGGTGGTGGCCCTGGAGGAGACCTGCAGCGTGGAGGAAGCGATTGACTCGGTCCGGCAGGAGAATTATTCCAGGTATCCGGTCTACCGCGACCGGGTGGACAATATTGTCGGAATCTTGTATAGTTTTGATCTTCTCGGGGCGAAGAGGGAGGGGAAGACCATTCAGTCCTTCATCCGGCCCATCTCTTTTTTTCCGGAGACCAAACCGGCCGACGAACTGCTTCTCGAGATGCAGCGGAACCAGGAGACCCTGGCTGCGGTGGTGGACGAGTACGGGGGAGCGGTGGGAATCGTCACCGTCGAGGACATCCTGGAGGAAGTGGTCGGAGAAATCGAAGATGAATACGATGTAAGACCGCCCCTGTTCAAGAAGATCGGGCCGAGAAAATTCTGGGTCAATGCCCGAATGGAGATCGATCATCTCAATGAGTCTTTGAAATTGGGCCTTCCCAAAGGGGATTACGAAACCCTGGGGGGGTTCGTCCTGGAACGACTGGGGAGGGTTCCTTTGGCCGGGGAGGTCTTCCGGTACAAGAAGATGCTCTTCGAGGTACTGAAATCCGACGAGAAGTCGGTCTTGGAAGTTTCGGTGACGTTGAGAGAATAGGGAAAGTGAAAGTGTAAGTGAAAGGTGAAAAAAATAGGCTGTTCGTAAATGGACCTTTAGGAATTTAATTATCCATTCACTTTCACTTACACTTTCACTTTTTTGGGGGAAGTATGAACGTAGACCACTTGAGAAATCTGCTGGAAAAGGTACAGAAGGGAAGGGTCCCGGTGGAGAAAGCTATGCAGGAACTTAAGACCCTCCCCTACGAACAGATTGATTGCGCCACCATCGATCACCACCGGCACCTGCGCCAGGGGGCGCCGGAGACCATCTTCGGTGCGGGAAAGACCGCGGCCCAGATCGTCGCCATCATGAAGAAGATGCAGGCCAAGAAGAACAACATCCTGATCACCCGTTTGGAGCGGGAGAAGGTTTCGCCCATTAAAAGAGCCTTTGCCAAGGCCCGTTACTATCCTCAGCCCCGGGTCCTCACCCTTCTGAACCATCCCGTCAAGGACGTCGGAAAGGGGACCATCCTCGTGGTCTGCGCGGGGACTTCCGACATTCCCGTGGCTGAAGAGGCCATCGTGACCGCCCAGATGCTGGGAAACCGGGTGGAACATCTCTATGACGTGGGAGTGGCGGGGATCCACCGGCTCATGAGCCAGGGGGACCGGTTGAGGGCGGCCAACGTCATCATCGTCATCGCGGGGATGGAAGGGGCCTTGCCCAGCGTGGTGGGCGGGTTGGTGGACCGGCCGGTGATCGCCGTCCCCACCAGCGTCGGATACGGTTCCCATTTCGGGGGGATCACCGCACTGCTGGCCATGCTGAACTCCTGCTCATCCGGCGTGACCGTGGTGAACATCGACAATGGCTACGGCGCGGCCTTTGCGGCCAGTCTAATAAATAGAGTGTAAGTGAAAGTGTAAGGGGCAGGGAAAAAATTTTATTCAGTCAGACTCACATCCTTACTCCCACTCCCGCTTTCACTTTCACATGCACTTTCACTGTCTTTAAGGAATCGACATGAAAATTCTCTACTTCGACTGTTTTTCCGGGGTGAGCGGGGACATGACTCTGGCGGCTCTTCTCGACCTGGGCCTGCCCTTGGAAGAACTTCAGGAAGACCTGAAAAAACTGGGTTTGAAGAACTATTCTTTGGAGGTTCGCCCGGGGAGTCGGAGCGGGATCGCCGCGCTTGGGCTGGAGGTCAAGGTGGGCCCCCAGGAGGAACCCCACCGCCATTTCTCTGATATCCGCGAAATGATCACCCGGAGTTCCCTGGACTCAGGGGTGAAAGATTTGAGCCTGGCGATCTTTCAGCGCCTGGCCGAGGCCGAAGCCCGGGTTCATAAAAAGAAGGTGGAAGAAGTCCATTTCCATGAAGTGGGAGCGGTTGATTCCATCGTGGATATCGTAGGAACCGCCATCGGGATCAGCTCCTTCCGGCCCGACAGGATCTATACCTCCGAATTGCCCATGGGATGGGGCTTCGTCAATTGCCAGCATGGGCGCCTCCCCCTGCCAGCCCCGGCTACGGTGGAGGTCTTGAAAGGATACCCGGTCAAGAGCGTGGACGTGGAAGGGGAATTGGTCACCCCCACCGGAGCAGCAATCGTGTCCGTCCTGAGTTCGAAGGTCAGCTCGTTCCCCGCCATGAGAGTGGGAAAAATCGGTTACGGCATGGGGAAGAAGGAATTTCCCGACCGGCCTAACCTGTTNNGATGACATGAATCCGGAGTTCTACGATTACCTGATGGAGCGGCTTTTCCAGAAAGGGGCTCTGGATGTCTCCCTTTCCCCGCTCCAGATGAAGAAGAACCGCCCGGGAACCCTCCTGCGGGTGATTGCCGAAGAGAAGGACGCGGACGCCCTCTCCGAGCTGATCCTGCGGGAGTCCACCACGCTGGGGGTTCGCAGCTTCCCGGTAAATCGCAAAAAGCTGCCCCGGGAGGTGCGGGAGGTGGAGACCCGTTACGGCAAGGTACGAGTGAAAATATCCGG